>JAOHNF010000024.1 GCA_028103285.1 Candidatus Pelagibacter sp.
CAATCTCGAAGAGGTATATAAATTACCCTCAAAAATTAATTCTCAACCTATATTTATAGATAACTCTATGTTGTTTTTAAATAAAAAAAACAAACTTATAATTTTAGATTAAATATTTGATTTTCCGCTTAATAAAGATAGTTGTTTAATTTTTAGACCATTTAAATTGTCTGATGGTTTTATTGGATAGTCACCTGTAAAATAATGGTCACTGAATTGAGGATAGTTCGTATTTCTTTTTTCCTTAATAAGAGCATTATATAAACCGTCTAAGCTCAAAAATTTTAAACTTTTAGCTTTTATATATTCACACATTTCTTGATTATTCTTTTCATGAGCTAATAATTCTTTTTTTGTAGGCATATCAACGCCATAAAAATCTGGATATTTAATTTCAGGGCACGCAATCCTTACATGAACTTCTTTTGCACCACTTTCATAAAGCATTTTCACTATTTTATTACATGTTGTTCCTCTTACTAATGAGTCATCTATTAATACTATTGATTTATTTAATACTATTGTTTTTGTTGAACTTAGTTTTAGCTTTACACCTAAACTCCTAATATTTTGTGTTGGTTCAATAAAAGTCCTACCTACATAATGATTTCTAATTAAACCTAACTCAAATTGTTTTTTTGATTGTTCAGCATATCCTAAAGCAGCAGGTACTCCTGAATCTGGAACAGGTACAACTAAGTCAGCTTTTAAATCTGTTTCTTTCGCTAATTCGGCACCTAGATCTTTTCTATATTCGTAAGCGCATTTATTGTTAATTATGCTATCAGGTCTTGCAAAATAGATATATTCAAAAACACATGGTCTAGATTTTCTTTTAGGAAACGGTTTAATAGATTTCATTTTTTCACCTTCTATAATTATAATTTCACCATTTTCAACTTCTCTAATAAAATTTGCTCCAACTATATCAAGAGCACACGTCTCGGATGCCAATATATATGATTTTTTTAATTTACCAATTACCAATGGTCTAATTCCAAAGGGGTCCCTCACACCAACTAATTTTTTATTTGTCATTAAAACTAGGGAGTATCCACCTTGTATTTGAAAAAGTGTATCAATTAATTTATCTAAAAACTTATCTCTTTTTGATTTTGCTATTAGCTGTACAATAGTTTCTGTATCACTTGTTGTTCTAAAAATTGCACCATCTTTCACAAGTGATTCTCTTAGCAGTAATGCGTTTGTTAAATTTCCATTATGTGCAATACTTAAACCACCCATGTGTAAATCAGCAAAAAAAGGTTGAATATTTCTAAGTGATGTTTCCCCTGTTGTTGAATATCTATTGTGACCTATTGCAAAATTTCCTGGAAGTTTTTTTAAAGTTTCTGGGTCTGTAAAATGATCGCCAACTAAACCTTGTCTTTTTTCTGAATGATAGTTTTTTCCATCAAATGAAACTATTCCACATCCTTCTTGACCTCTATGTTGTAAAGCATGTAATCCCAAAGCAACTAATGCAGACGCATCGTCATGATTTGATATACCAAAAATACCACATTCTTCTCTTAATTTATCTGAATTATATTTTTTCAATTTTTTCTTTTGTATTAATAAAATCATCACCAGATGGAAACTCTTCTATTAAGATTTTACTGCCTTTATTAATTAAATTAAATGATAGAGCATTTTCAGCTGATATACCCCAATTTTGATATGGATAAAACCAATTAAAAATTGAAAATAAACATATAGAAATAATGTATCCTTTAAAAAAACCAAATAAAAAACCAAATATTTTATCAATAGGCCCTACACCAGTCCAGGTTACAGCTCTACCTAATGATTTACCAATTAGTATTATTATAAAAAGTGTAAAAATAAAAATCGCCACTCCCAAACCAATATTATTAATAAATTTAGATTCTACATATTCACTCACTATAGGCTGCAATTTTGGCACCAATATAATTGTGACCACTGTAGATATAATCCATTTCATAAAAGAAATTAAACTTAAAGAGAAGCCTTTTAAAAAACATTGAATAATACTGTAAATTAAAATTGTGAAAAAAATTAAATCAAATAGATTTAAATGACTAAAAATAGTTTTAATTAAATCAGTCATAAAGCAAAATTAAATTAATTTATTAATTTTGTCACCAAAAGGTTTTAGTGTTAAAATTAATTTTGGTAATAAAGTTAAAACCGATATCATAGCAAGCAGCATTGCTATTCCTGTAAATACACCAAAATAGATAGTCGGGATAAAATTAGATAATATTAAAATAGAAAAACCAAACACTATAGTTATTGAAGTATTTAAAATGGCGATACCAACAGTACTATGGCATCTATCGAGAGTTTTATTATAATCATTAATTTTTTTAAATTCTTCTTTAAATCTATAAATATAATGAATACTATTATCTACTGCTATACCAATAGTAATAGCGGCAATTGTTATAGTCATCATGTCCAAAGGTATTCCTAATAAACCAATTATTCCAAGTATAAAAAAAGCAGCTATAAAATTTGGGACAACTCCTATAAAAGAAAGCACGATATTTCTAAATAATATAAAAAACATTAAAAAAATTCCAAGCATTACTATTCCTAAAGTAAGTATTTGTGATTTGAATAAACTTTGTAGCAAATTATTAAATAAAATAAGAACACCCACTAATTTATATTCATCTTTATTCAAACCCAACTTAGTATTTAAATCAGAATTTATTAAATCTTTTAAAGAATCTTTTATTCTAACACTAATCCTTGCCTCATCTTTTTCGACAGATATATATGGGGTTACAATCTCTTTTTTTATAGTTTCTGGTATTTTACTATACAAAACTGCAATTTCTAAACTTTGCAGTTCTTTATTATTGAGATCTTCAGCTACTCTTAAAATAGAACCGAATGATAGAACCTTTCCTATTTGTGGTAGCGAGTCTAAGTAGTCGTGAACTTTAATAATTTTATCCATTTTATCTCTTGTAAACCAGTATTTTTCTTTGTCATCACCAGCCTTACTTTCTTCTTCCCATTCATCAAATTCATCTTCGTCCTTAGTAATTTCTTTCTGTTTTACTGGAAACTTTAAAATAATATTTAAAGGTGTTGTGCCACCTAAATCATCATCAATTTTTTTCATTCCTTTGTAGATTTCTGTCTCTTTATCAAAATAATTTATAAAACTATTTTCAACTTCAAGTTTTGATATTCCAAAAATGCTTGTTATAATTATTATTAATGTAGTGCCAAAAATTAAAAGTTCATTTTTTTTTGTAAACAAGCTTAAGGCAGATGTAATGTAAGATTTTTCAGTATCTTTAATACTCATTTCATTATCTGATGAAAACAAGTTAAGTAGAGAAGGTAACAATAAAAATGTTACAAATAACGAAACTATTAGACCTAAAGTCATCATCCACCCAAAATCTATTATCGGTTTAATTCCACTAAAAACTAAAGATAAAAAAGCACAAATGGTAGTTAAAACAGTGTAGAGAATTGGAAGCATCATTTTCTTGCTAGCTTCAAGCACTGCTTCACTTTTTATTAATTGAGGAAATTCTTTTTTTAATTGTAAGAATCTAACAGTTACATGAATATTCATTGCCATATTTAATATAAGCATCAAAGCAATAAAGTTTGATGAAATAACTGTTACTTTCCAACCAAGTAATCCCAATAAACCAATCATTACGATTACTGAGGTTGCACACCCTAGTAATGGTATAATTACCCACTTCAAATTTCTAAAAATAAACCAAAGTGTAATTATAATAAAAATAAATACACCAATTCCAAAAACTACTATGTCATTTTTAATATAACTCATCATATCATCAGCAATCATCGGAATACCACCTAGATGAATTTTGGCACTTTCACCGTATTTACTAATTACATCTCTTATTTCAGCAATGTTTTGATGGTTTCTAATATTATACAAATTTTTATACTCATCATATTCCTTGATAAATTTTTTATAATTTATTTTTTCTTCTTTTGATAAACCTATTTCAATTGATTGATTGTAATAATTATCTTTAATCTTAATATAGTCTGCTAGTCTTTCATCTTTTTTTAAATAAACAACAATTCCTGATGTCTTACCATCCTCACTAATAACGTAATTCTTATAAATAGGACTATTTATAATTTCATCAAACCCTCTTTTTCTATCAATTTCTGGGTAGGCTAAAGTTTTAAAATTTTTTAACCTTTCCATTAATCCTTCATCAGTGCTTTTTAAAAGGGGGACATCTATAACGGTAATAACACTATCTACCCATGTAAGCATCTCAATTTTAGATTTAAGTAACTGCAGATTAAGAATAGTTTCTTTTTCTACAAAACTGGAGACAGGAGTATAGGTTAAAACTAAAAAATCTTTTGAGCCATAAGTTTGGTTAACTTCTCTTAAGTATTTTAGATCAGGGTCTCCTTCTAGTAAAAGAGCATCGGAAGAAGCATCTAAGTTAAAATTTTTACTTTGATAAAGTGAGAAACCAACTAGAACTGCTATAAGTAAAATGGTTACTTTAGAGAAATCTATGACTATTTTTTTATAAATATCTGCGACCATGAAGATAATTCAGATATATCTTAATTTTTTTATAACTAAAGAAAAAACTGAGTTTAATTTTTGCTTAAATCTTTGAATTTTGTATAAATTCCCTCAAATTCAACCTTAATAGTACCTGTTGGACCATGCCTTTGTTTGCCTAAAATTATATCAGCAAGTCCATTTACATCGTTCATTTTTGATTGCCATTCAGCATGCTCTATTGAACCTAATTTTGGTTGTTTGTTTTCTAGGTAGTAAGCTTCTCTAAAAACAAACATTACAACATCTGCATCTTGTTCAATTGATCCAGACTCTCTTAAGTCAGATAGTTGAGGTTTTTTGTCATCTCTAGACTCTACTGCTCTTGATAATTGAGATAGAGCTAATACGGGAACTTTAAGTTCTTTAGCTAATGCTTTTAGTCCTTGAGTGATTTCAGAAACTTCCTGCACTCTATTATCTACTCTATTATTTGCGCTAGGCGCCCTCATTAACTGGATATAGTCAACTACAATTAAACTTAAACCAAACAACCTTTTAATTCTCCTAGCTCTATTAGATAGTGTTGATATTGTGATAGCTGGAGTTTCATCAATGTATAGGGGGAGATTATAAATGTTTCTTGAAGTTTCAATATACCTATTTATTTCACTTTCTGTAACCTTTCCTCTTCTTATGTCATCAGACTTAATTCGAGCTTGTTCGGATAAGATTCTTGTAGATAATTGTTCAGATGACATTTCTAAAGAAAAAAAAGCTACAGAGGATTTTTCTTGTCTACTCAAAAGATTTTGAGAGGCATGATAGGCAATGTTTGTTGCTAATGCTGTTTTACCCATACCTGGTCTTCCAGCTAATATCACCAAGTCAGATTTATGCAAACCACCTAATTTTTCATCTAAGTCTGTAAGGCCTGTTGGCACACCGACAATTCCTTGGTCGCTCTTCATTGCTAATGTAGCCATCTCAATTGTCTGATCTAGAGCTTGATTAAATTTTAGAAATGATTGAGAAAAACTACCTCGTTCCGCTAAATCAAAAAGAGATTTTTCTGTACTCTCAATTATATTTTCAGCATTTTGCTCTTGAGAACTAGCATTTAAAGTATCAGAGGATAATTTATCAGATATTTGAACTAGTTCTCTTCTTAAATACATTTCGTGAATAATTTTTGCATAGTCAACTGCTTGTTTTGCAGATCCAGAAAATCTAGTAAGTTTTACTAAATACTCGGTGCCTCCAACTTCATTTAGCATGTTATCTTTTTCAAAGAAATTTTTTAAAGTTATAGGGTTAGCTATCATTCCTTTATTGTTTAGACTTTCAATTACTTCATAAATTTTTATATGAGCAGGGTCATAGAATATATTGGAATTAACAATAGTTGAAACTTCATCAATAATATCGTTATTGACTAGTATTGATCCTAATAATGCTTGCTCAGCTTCTAAGTTTGATGGCTGCTTATTTTGTATTTTATTTTGAATTGATTTAATTTCTTCCACAAATATATAATAGTTTAATGGTATGACTGATAAAGAAAAAAGTTACACACTAATTCCAAGTCTCTGTGGAAAAGTTAATTTGATTGTATCTTATCTATTTTAATTGAAATATTGGCTTTTACTTCAGAATGAAAATTTATATCAGCTTTAAACAAGCCAATTTTATTTAAGTCATCCTTTAAAATAATTTGTGATGGACTAACTTCAGCATTTGATTTTTCTTTGATTAAATTTGTAAT
>JAOHNF010000025.1 GCA_028103285.1 Candidatus Pelagibacter sp.
ATTTAAACCGTCTTTATCATTAAAACAATCTTTAGAAAATTTTTCATTTCCCAACCCAACGGGTAAATAAGATAGTTCTTTAATTAAATCTTCATGATTTGGGTTTAAAGTTAGACAAAAAATTAAAGTATTGTTCATATATATTTGGTAGCGGGAAATGGGAACACATATCTCTTAACTAAAATTTTAAAAAAATACTTGGTAAATATTTATATTTTATTTTCTTCCAGATTTTATCTCGATCCATGAATTCAGGATCATTTGTATTCGGTCTTTTTTTCCAAACAGTTGTGTAATATTTCCTTTTTAAAAATTGTATTGGTAAAATTCTTTTATCTTCCACGTAATAATACAAAGCAATAGATTTTCTTGTGACATCTTCTGAGCATAGTAATTTATCTGGAAAACCATGATTTGAGTCTTTATCAGTTCTAAAAATTAACATATTGTTTAATGATGGGGATAACGATTGTACTTTTTTACTCATTTTTTTATCCCAAAGTTCTATGTTGCCATTCCATTCGTCTTTCCAATCAGAATTAAGATAAAGTAGTAAATTTATAACTCTACGTGTGTTTGTTTTTTTTTGATAAATAAAGTCACTATGAACTGTTAAATGTCTTCCTCTGGAATAGGAGTGCATTCCACCTCCCCACAGTGACCAATCAGGTAATACATTTTCTAAATTAAAATTTTTTTCTAAAAGTTTCAAAAAATTTTTGGAGTAAAAAAAAGTAATAATATTTTTAATAGATTTTGGCATTTCATTAAACGCACTACAGCTAAACTTAGGTCTGCCGTATCTAAAATTTTCATGCTTGACAAACTTGTCAAATAACAAAAATTCATTTTCTGCTTTTTTGGCTATTTCTAATGGCAGTGCATTTTTTATTGAAGCGAAAGGAAAAGGAGTGTCGTTAACAACTATTTTTTTTTGGATTTCATCGATAAAATTGTCATTTAACATAAGCAGAATATACTAAAAAGCATTAATTAAATAAAGCTCTATGTGACTAATTTATGTGTAAATCAGTATTATAATGTAAAGTTAATTATAAGAATGTTAAGGAACAATTTTTGACAGGTGCCCTTAACAAATTATAATCAAATATCTTTACGCAATTGTATAAAAACAAAAAGTCATTTTTTTTATTGGTAGCGGGAAGTGGGATCGAACCACTGACCTCAGGCTTATGAGTCCTGCGCTCTAACCAACTGAGCTACCCCGCCATTATTATTAAAAACTATTTACTTATCACAAATATACTGAACAAATCTAATTATTAAGATATATTACAGTATTATCTAGGTCAAATTTTTTGCTTTTAGAAAATACTCAAAAACCCAATTTAAACTAAATTATTAGTCAAAAGAATTAATATTAAATAATCATTAAATCTGTATAAATTTCTTCTTTTGTATTTAATTTATTGAATAAAACAACAAGGTTATGTTTATTAAATTTTTCTTTTTTTAAAGAATGGCTATGTAGATCGTAAAAAAAATTATAGTATTTAAATACTATACTTAGATTTTTAATCCAATTTTTATCTAATATTTTAGGGCTGAATTCAAATACAATAGGAATTTTCTTTTTTAACGTTTTTTGGGCTCCTAAAAATATGTATGGTTCATGGCCTTCAGCGTCCATAAAAATTAATGAATTGTTTCTATTGAGCTCATTAGTGTAGTTATCTAATACATCGCTTTTAACTATTTCAGTGTTTTTAGTTTTTTTTGGTAAAATTCTACTGCTACCGACATTTGCTTGCAATCTTTCACCTAAATGTAATTTAGTTTTTTTGTTGCTAAGTGCTAAATTATATATTTTAACTCGATCCTCTATTCCATTTAAAAAAATATTTGCTTTAAGAAGTCTATAAGTTTTTTTTGCTGGCTCAAATGCAATCAAATTTTTAAAATGATTATTTTTTATTGCTGGGATACAAGTAGATCCTATTTGAGCACCTATATTGACTAAAAAAAACTTTGAATTTTTTTTTCCTAAAAGCTTTATAGCTTTGGACAAAATTCCATAATCAAAACTTTCATCAATAAATAGCTTAAGTGAAATCCAATCTAAACTCGGCATAAGATATTTAATTTTATTATTTCCCGAGAACAATATTTTATCTTTTGGTGTTGTGTAAAAAATAGCACTTTGTACAGTTTTTTTAAATGCTAAATTTTTAGAATTATTCTTAAATTTTAAAAGTAATTTAATTATAGACTCTATAATTCTGTAAAATCTTTTTTTCAAATACATTTTTAAAATTTCTAGTTAAATATAAATATAGGATATTAACATTGTACAAAAAGTTAAATTGAAAGTAAATTAAATTTATCTATCTGATAGATAGATTATAAATTATGATTAATTATCTTTTCTAGCAAAAAAAAGGAATAAACCGCCTTCTGTACCTGGTCTAGTAAAAATCATTTGAATTTGACTTAAAATTCTTTCAAAAAAATTTGACTCATTTCCTTTTATAAAAAGATTTTCAAGATGATTTTCTGTATCCATACTCTTAAAAAAACCACAAGGTGGGTATGAGTTTACAAAGTTTATATTAGTTTTTTTAAACCAATCTAATATCTCATCAAAAGTATGTGATCTCTCAACAGGATGAACGTACTGATCTTTGATCCACGCATCAATTTTTTTTATTGATAGTTTGTCTATTTTTCTTAAAACAGGATCAAAAGCTAAGAGATATTTTTTACCAAAAAATTTATACAAAAAACCTCTAATTTTTGTTCTTATTCTGCCAATTGAATTGTACAACCCAATTAAAATATATCCATTTTTTTTTAAAATTTTGAGTGAAGATTTGTAAGCTTCAAAAGAGTTTTTTGTGTGATGTAAAACACCATTGCATATCACAAAATCAAAAGTTGACTCTTCTATTCTATCATCAAAAATGTCAGCACAAGCAAAATGAATATTCTTAATACTATGTTTTTCTGAAAACTTTTGACCTAATTTTAAAGAATTTAAATTTGCATCAAATGCAACGATTGTATTATTCGTTCCTAAAGCCAAATAATTAGATAATTGACAAGTGCCTGCTCCAATTTCAATAATTTTTTTTCCTTGGCCTATGAATTTTTTTAATTCATATGTGTAAGAATTTGCGTCACCTCTTTGTTGTATGGTTGTTATATCATCATTAAATTCATAATTTGGGAAAGGATCATCTTGATAAAAATTTTGAATTTTATCTACTGTTTTATCGTTAAAGGGATAAATATATATTCCATCTTTAAAAGTATAGCCTTTTTTAAACATAATATTACTTTACAGATTCGTTGTTAAATTGTCTTAAATATTGCTTACATAAAAATACAAATACGAAAAATGTACGGTAACTATTCTCATTTTTAGTCTAATTTAAAATTTTTTTTATATTCATTATCAAATTTTTTAATTTGCTCTGACTTGTATAAAATAAAGTCTTCGACGACTAGAATATCTAAATTTGTTCCCATAAAACATTTAAATGCGTCTTTTATATTGCCCACAATCGGTTCGCCTCTAATATTGAAAGAGGTATTAACCAAAATAGGACATCCTGTAATTTCTTTAAATTTTTTTATTAATTTATAATATCGAGGATTTGTTTCCTGGTGAACTGTTTGAACTCTAGCTGAATAATCGACATGAGTAACAGATGGTATTTTTGATCTTTTTATATTTAATTTATCGATACCAAAAAGCTTTTCTTGCTCTGGTGTCATCGGTATCTGTATATTTTTTTTTACTTCCGCAACTAAAAGCATATAAGGGCTAGAAACTTTTAAATCAAACCACTCGTTTACATCTTCAGCTAAAATTGATGGAGCAAAAGGTCTAAAACTTTCTCTAAATTTAACTTTTAAATTAAGTTCTTTCTGCATCTCTTCTGATCTTGGATCGGCCAAAATAGATCTTGCGCCAAGAGCTCTTGGGCCAAATTCCATTTTTCCTTGAAACCAACCTACTGTTTTTTTTTTGCTCAGCTCATTAGCCAAAATGTTTATTAACTCTTCTTCCGAATATTTTTTAAAATTGGCATTAAAAGATATCAATTCTTTTTCAATAGCTTCATTTGTAAATTTTGGCCCTAGATAAGAGCCGCTCATACTGTCATTTGAGTTAACATTTCTCTGATTGTTTAATTCTTGATGCCAATAAGCCAACGCCGCGCCTAAAGAACCCCCTGCATCTCCAGCCGCTGGTTGAATCCATATATTATTAAATATTTTCTCTTTTAAAATCTTACCATTTGCTACACAATTTAGAGCTACACCTCCTGCCATACAAAGATTTTTTACTTTATATACTTTCGCAATGTCTCTTGTTAATAAAAGTACGATTTCTTCTGTGACTGCTTGAACTGAAGCAGCAATATTCATGTGAAACTGCGTAAGTAATTCATCTTCTTGTTTTCTAGCAGGTTGACCAAATAGATCATCAAATTTTTTATTTGTCATTGTTAAACCCGTGGCGTAATTAAAATAAGTCATATCAAGTTTAAATGAACCATCTTGTTTGAGATCAACTAAATTTTTTAAAATTAAGTCTTTATAAATAGGTTTCCCGTAGGGTGCTAAACCCATAACTTTATATTCACCACTATTTACCTTAAAACCTGTGTAGTATGTAAAAGCAGAGTATAATAGCCCTAATGAATGAGGAAAATGTATTTCTTTAAGCATTGTAATTTTGTTTTCTTTTCCATGTGCTAAAGTAGTTGTGGCCCATTCACCTACTCCATCTAATGTCAATATTATTGCCTCTTCAAAAGGAGATGGATAAAAAGCGCTTGCGGCATGACTATAGTGATGTTCAGAAAACTTTATTTTATTTATATCTGTAAAATTATTATCTAGTGCTTTTAAATAATCAAATAAGAATTTTTTTTGAAAAAGTTTTTCTTTCAACCATATAGGCATAGCTAAAGAAAAAGATTTAAAACCTTTTGGAGCAAATGCTAAATAGGTTTCAAGCAATCTTTCAAATTTAAGAAATGGTTTTTCAAAAAAGACAACATGATCTATTTTATTTAATTCTATATTACCTTCTTCAAGAACATATTTGATTGCATTTTTTGGAAATCTTTCATCATGTTTTATTCTTGAAAATCTTTCTTCTTGTGCGGCGGCAATAATTTTTCCGTCTTGTATTAAAGCTGCGGCACTGTCATGGAAAAATGCTGATATACCGATAATAGAAGTCAATATTTTATAATTTTTTGTAAAAAAGTTAATGTGTTCTCTCTATTATGTTTATCGCTAAACTTCCATAACTGTGAGTCTAAATAAAAATGAAGCATCTGTCCTATTAAAGGTATAACTATTAATTGTTTTAAGAAGATATCGTCAGCTTTTCCTAACAATGAAAGTCCTGCCATTAAAGATGCATATAAAATAATGGTTAAAACATATCTAGATGCTATTTTAGAATATGGTTGTTTACTTTCTTCAAATTGATTTATTTTTCTTAAATTGTAGATATTATAAGTAAGATAAATATACTGAGTATAGTGCATGGTAACACCCATAATTATTGCATGTACTGGGCTGCTTACAAAGCACATTGGATAAAAAATCAAACAACCTGTCAAAAAAACTAAAAAATTTTGACTATATTTATACTGAATCAAATAATAAAGGCACAAAGCACTAAATAAAGTTCCTACAACTATATTTAAAAGTAAAATATTTTCTTCTGTAATAATCGGTAAATAAAATCTTAAATATCCTATTAAAAAGAAAATAAAAGATGTTGTGTATATTGCTATTTCCTGAAACTTATTTTCGCCAGGTTCCTTGCAATAAAGTTTACATACGCCAAAGCTTTGTCTTGTTACATGGAACATGTTTGCTGCAAAGAAAATTAATAAGAATAATTTGTTTATTAAAAAGAAGCCTAATAATGATAAGACAACAATAATTACTGGAAATGCAATCAATCCTATTCTATTTTTTTTTATGAATGAATAATTGGATTTATCTATTAGAAAAGGCCATG
>JAOHNF010000026.1 GCA_028103285.1 Candidatus Pelagibacter sp.
TGGCAAAACATTTTCAAATTTTATAAACTTTTTTTTAAAATCTAAATACAAGTTTGGAATTTCATACAAATTTTATCTATTTAAATCGTTGAATATATACTGGTCAAAACCAAATTTGTTTTACAACTTTTTAGTTTTTGATAAATTTTTATTTTTTACAAGTAAAAAATTTTTAAAAAAAATCGAACATCTTCCAACAATTCTTTATCGGATAGTAAAAGATTTAAAACTTAATATAAAAGTAAGTGACCCATACCATTATGAAGTCAATAAAAAACAAAATTTAAAATTTACTAAACTATTCAAAAATAAGATTAAAAATAAATACATTTTAATACATCTTGATGAAAAATGGTCAGATATCATAGATATTAACGAAAATTTTTATTATAATTTAACATTATTTCAAAAAAGAATAAAAAAACAAATAGTAATAACAAGCTTTAAAAATAATTTACAATATTACAAAAATGTAAGAAATAAAATTATCAAAAATAAACATTTTCTACTTTTTGAAAATTTATCTCTCGGCATGTTTGAGAGGTTTATATCAAAATCTTTAATATCAATTAGTTGTCATTCTGGTTTTTTAGTCCAAGTATCTGGGACTAATAGATCAAATATCATAGATGTGATTAACAAAATTGATTATAACTGGTATAGTAGTTGGAAACCTTACAATACACAGCATAAATTTGTTTTTAAGTCTAACTTATATAAAAAATTTAAAACTAGGGATATTTTGGATAATATAATTACAGTTTCTAAAAAATTTAAATGATTAATTATATAAAAGAATTTCCCAGTTATTTTAATCGAAAAATTAAATCAAAAAAAATATCTTATTCATTAACTGGTATAGATTTAATTGTTGACTATATGTTTAAAAATAAAACTGGTTTTTTTATTGATATAGGATGCAACCATCCAGTTTACAATAACAATACTTACAAATTATATAAAAGGGGGTGGAATGGAATTAATATAGATATAGATAAAAAATCTATTGATTTGTTTAATATTTTTAGAAAAAAAGATCTGAATCTAAATATAGCTATATCATCCTCTGAAAATACAAAGGAATTTATAAATTTTCACGAAAAATCACCTATTAATAGATTAAAAAATAAGGATGATGATTTAAACAGTTTCAAATTTGAATCAGTTAAAAAAATTAAATCTAGTACATTAAACTCTGTAATTGACAATTCTATTTACAAGAAGAAAAAAATTGATTTTGTTTCTATTGATGTTGAAGGACACGAATTAGAAGTAATAAAGGGTTTTGATTTAGAAAAATATAAGCCTAGCGTTATAATAATTGAATATCTTGATTTGAAAATAGAAAAGTTAGAAATAAACTACTTCGATCTAGAGAATGTTTTAAATTCTGAAATTTATAAATTAATGATTTCAAATGGTTATAAATTTGTTAATTGGCTTCACTCAGATCTTATTTTTGTACGCAATTCTTAAAATAATTATTTTCTATTTTGATAAAATCTTATTTTGATTTTTAAAATTTAATTTTATTTAACGCATTATTTTTAAATAAATTTGCTTCTTTGATATACCTTCTTACCATTTCTGAAGATTTATGTCCTGTCATTGCCATTATGCTTCTTTCTTCTGCTCCTGCTGAAGCAGCTGAAGTTGCAAATCCTGATCTCAAACTATGCCCAGAGTAATTTTTATTATCAATTCCTGCTTTTAAAAGATAATCTTTAATAATTAATGCTACTGATTGATCTGTTAATCTCTTATCAGATAATTTAGAACCTTTTGAAAATTTTAAAAAAATAGGGCCTTTTTTTAATTTAGCTGTCAGTATCCATCTTTTCAAACTTGTTACTGGACAGTATAATGAGTTTTCAAAGTGGGGGATACCTTTAACCATTCCTTCGCCAAACTGATCAGTTTTTGACTTATTGAGCGTTATTTTTACTCCTTCAAATACAAATTCTATGTCACCTATATCAAGAGAAACTATTTCATTTCTTCTGAATCCTCCTGAAAAACCTATAAGTAATAAAGTCTTATTTCTTAACTTTTTAATATCAGGTGCATTTTCTTTATTTATAACATCAATAATTTGCTTCAAATCATTGATTAATAACGGTTTTTTACCTTTTTGAATTGTTCCTTTTCTTCTTTTGATCCCCATCAAATTTTCGATTATTATTGGATGTTTTGTATCTAAATAATGACCTTTAATTTTGTGTATTACACCAATAGATACTAATCTTCTTTTTATTGTGCTAATTTTTGCATCTTTACTTGACAAATAAGTTAGATATAAAGACACTATTTTTGGGTCGGATGGTAAATTTTTAAATCCGTTTTTTGCGCAAAATAATCCAAAATCTTGAAAATCCGATTTATAAGCACGAACTGTGTTTATTGCTTTAGAATTCTTCAAATTTTTAAGCGTTTCTTCTTTTAAAACTTTTATGTCAGTTACTAGATCGTTCATAATTTTAATTACTATTGATAACCATTAATTATCGTTAGTAATATATCAGGTGATTTTATTAGTCAATAGTTATATTTTAAAAAATGATAAGAAATTTGAGTCATGCTGACTTCGAAGTTTGGAGTAATCTTTATAGAGATTATGCAAAATTCTATAAAGTTCCAATGAACAAAGAAATTTTAAATAAACTATGGAGTTGGATCCAAGATGAAGGTCATGTTGTTAATGGAATATGTTTTAAATTTGAGGAAAAGATTGTAGGAATTGCTCATTATAGAACAATGCCAAGACCAATTAAGAGCCAATATATTGGTTTTTTAGACGATTTGTTTGTAGATTCAGGCTTTAGAGGTCAAAAAATAGCTCAAAAACTAATTAGTCATCTAAAATCTATATCTAAAGCTAATAATTGGGATGGAATTCGTTGGATTACCCACTCATCTAATGGTAATGCCAAAAAATTATACGATAAAATAGGCAATAATACAGGATTTGAACTCTATGAACTTAAAGGGGACTAAATTTCAGGTCAAAGTATGGGCTTTTTTAAAGAAAATACCCCGTGGAAGTGTTAAAACCTATTCTCAGGTGGCTAAAGGCATAGGTAAACCGCTTGCTGTCCGTGCTGTGGCCAATGCTATAGGCAAAAACCCCTTTGCACCGAAAATACCATGCCATAGAGTGATTAGATCGGATGGATCTCTTGGTGGATATTCAGGTAAAGGAGGCATCAAAACTAAGAAATTACTACTAAAAAGAGAAGGTATAACGTTCTAGAATTGTTATTCTATGGGCGTTTTAGTCTATTAGCCCCTATTCACTTATCTTTTTTTAACACACACTGGTAAGTTGTACTATAAAACAACTAATAACAAAAAAAACACCCTCTATGGGCGTTTAAATGCTATATTCCTATATTGCAGGGCTCTAGAAATGTTATTATTTGCGAGTTTTAGAGAAGTCTAAATAAGGCTATTTTGATAGGTTTTAAGACACTTAGATCTGTTAAATTACTTAAATTAAAATAATTTTTTTTATTATTGTACATTTTACTTACTTATTCGAGTTAGAATGGATCATTAGACAATTTATTTTCCCAATATACTACAATTAATTTATTAATAGGTAAGTTATATTTACTTATATAATAATCGAAAATATTAACAATATCATATAAACAACTGTATTCATTAGTTATTTTCATATTTATATATTTTTATAAATCGAGAATTAACATGGTAATTATAAATTAATTTCAAAGGTTTGAATATTTTAGTTTTTTTAAGATCTAAATTTACTAATATAAACAGAGCTGGAGATCGAGACAATTTATGAGCTGAAAGTATAGATTGTATTAGTTTGTTATGATCAGATAGGGCTTTTAGTGGATCATTAAGAAAGTAGCAATCAAATCTTTTTTCATTAAAATCCATATCAAAGAAATTTACATTAATTACCTTAACATTTGGAATTCCCTTAAGTGTTTTTAGCGAAGATTGGTACGAATTTTCAAATAGTTCAACACCTAAATAATTAGAGTATATTTTTTTGCTAAAAAAAAATAATACCCTGCCATGTCCGCATCCCAAATCAACAAAAGATTTAAAGTCGATGTCTTTAATTTGTTTATAAATTTTGGACAGAAAATAATATGAACATGGTATATTATCACTAGATTTTCTGTCCCCTCTTATATTGAAGTTGTTTCCTTTAAAACCAGAAATAATATAAAATAATTCGTAAAATAAGATTTTAACTAAAGATAACCTAAAAGATATGATGAGATCAAATATTTTTTTCATGATATATAATAGATAATTAACATTTAAAATAATATAAAAAAATGCATTTTGTATTTAACTACGTGGATTTCTTTTTTGCTCAAAAACAGTGAGGAAATAATTTATAAAACAAAGGTAGTAACGTGAACAAATTTACCTTTTTTAAAAAAACCGAAAATTATTTTCACTACGTTTTATTTTTAGTTTTTTTATTATTATGTTGGTCCATAATACCGGATTTTGGTGTTACACTAGATGATCAATTTTACTATTCAAATGGCGTAAATACTTATGAATATGTAAAACATTTTTTTTTAAATTTGTTCAAAAACGAAATAAATCTTGAAGAATATAGAAGTAAATTAAAAGAATGGCCCATAATATTTGAATTGCTTTTAGTGCTTATTTCTAAACTATTTAACATTAATGAAATGGAGAAAATTTATTTAGTTTCTCATCAATTAAATTTCATTATTTTTTTCGTTAGCTTAATGTATTTTCATAAATTAATTTATCAACGATTTAATAGTTATATATTAGCAACTCTATCAATATTTTTTTTAGTACTTTCACCTAGAATATTTGCAGAGTCATTTTATAATTCTAGGGATATATTTTTTATGTCGTTATTTATTTTTTTTATTTACTATTGTTATCAATATTTAGAAAAAAATAATTTATCAAACATATTTAAGCTTTCCATAATTTCTGCGCTATTAATTAATACGAAAATATTAGGACTAATACCAT
>JAOHNF010000027.1 GCA_028103285.1 Candidatus Pelagibacter sp.
CCACCATGACTTTTTACTACTGGTCCATTTAAACCTAAAAATATTGCACCATTATATTTTCTTGGATCAAGTTTATTTTTAAATTTTTTTAATGAAAAATATGAAAAAAGTAATGAAACTTTAGTAAAAAGATTTTCGGTTAAAGATTTTTTTAAATTATCCGTAATAAATTTTGCTGTACCTTCGGCAGTTTTTAAAGCTATATTACCAGTAAATCCATCAGTAACAATTACATTAGACTCACCATTCATTATAGTATTGCCTTCTGAGTAACCTTTAAAAATAAAATTACTTTCGTTGCTTAAACTTTTTAATTTTTTATAAGCATTTTTGAGAACTTCTGTACCTTTTATTTCTTCAGAACCAACATTCAATAGAGAAACTTTAGAAGTTTCATTTGGAAATAAAGATTTATATAAAGCTGAACCTAGTTCTGCAAAATCAACAAGATTTCTATCATCGCATTCTATATTAGCACCAAGATCTAAAACAACATTTAAACCATCTTCTTTGGGCCAGAAACCGGCTAAAGCTGGTTTAGCAACTTTATCCATCATTTTTAAAATCATACGTGATACCACTAAAAGAACACCTGTATTTCCAGCCGATAAACTTATATCTGCTTTCCCATCTAATTGTGATTTAATACAATTCCACATGCTGCTATTTTTAGAGTTTTTAATAGCTGTTAGAGGTGTCTCTTCATCAGAAACAACTCCATCTGTATGTGTTACCTGAATATTTTTAGAAGAAATATTAAATTTCTTTAAATTTTCAATTATTAATTCTTTGTCTCCAAAAAGAATAATTAAAAAATCATCACAATTAATTTTTTTTTTTAAGAAAAAACTGACACCTTCAATAATTTTTTCTGGTGAGTTATCTCCACCCATTGCATCAATAGCAATAGTTATTTTTTTATTCATTTAAAGTAATTAAATATCTAAGATTTTTTTTCCGTTATAAAAACCAGATTTAAGATCAACGTGATGAGATAGTTTATACTCACCACTTTTCTTATCTTCAACTGCATTGACTGAAGATAATTTATGATGAGATCTTCTCATTTTTTTTTTGGATGTTGATGTTTTTCTTTTAGGTACAGCCATAATTAATATTTAAATTTTATTGCCTCTCTTACCATATTATCTAGCTTAAGTTCAAAACAATAATTAAAAAATTTAATAAAATATGATTCAAATACAGCAAATTCTTTACTTTTTGGGTCATTTAATTCTGTAAAGTACTTTGATATTAATTTCTTGTTAATTTTGAAGCTATCAATCTGTTTCTGATCTAAATCAATTTTAAGTAAAATATCATATAATATTTTGTTAAAATCTTTCATTTTTTTATTTACAGATACGTCTCCAAAACCAAGTTCTCTTAAGTTATTTTCAATATTATGAAAAAGAATATCATATGATTTTTGATCAAATTTGTTGTTTTTTTTCTTAAACACGATCATCACAATTGAAAAATGTATAAACATAAGATAAATACGTGTTTCAAAATTATCTTTTAATTTTATTTGATTATAAAATAAAATATTTCTAGATAAGGTAAGTAATGTATTATACAAATTTGTCATATGTCTCTTAAATTTAAATATTATAGTAAATTTTTTTTATTATCATCTTTTATTATTTTAATTGGTTGTCAATTTCAAGATCCATATAAAAACCATGGTATTGTTTTTCTTCAAAATCGATCAGATAAATTAACAGTTGAAAAATCAAATAAAAATGACGTACTTCAATTAATAGGACAACCCCATACTAAATCTATCGATAATAAAGATGAATGGATTTATTTTGAAAGAATATTGACCAAAGGTGAGTATCACAAGCTAGGAAGAAACGTCTTAAAAGAAAGCAATATTCTTGTTTTAAATTTTGATAAATATGGAATTTTAAATAATAAAATTTTTTTTGATAAGAAAGAAATTCAAAAAGTAAAATTTTCAGAAGATGAAACAAAGAATGAGATGTCGCAAAAAAGCTTTGTACAAAAATTTTTATCAAGCGTAAAATCTAAAATGTATAGCAATAGAGATTAATGTGCTATTACAGCTAATAATAATAAAGCTACTATATTTGTTATTTTAATCATAGGGTTTATAGCTGGTCCAGCAGTATCTTTGTAAGGATCACCAACAGTGTCTCCTGTAACAGCTGCTTTGTGTGCTTCCGAACCTTTGCCACCATAATTACCATCTTCTATATATTTTTTTGCATTATCCCACGCACCACCACCTGCAGTCATAGATAAAGCAACAAAAAGACCTGTTATAATAACACCTAACAACATCGCTCCTAATGATGACAATGCAGCCTCCATTCCACCGATTTGTAAAATTATAAAATAAAGCACTATTGGAGATAATACAGGCAACAATGATGGAATAATCATTTCTTTAATTGCTGCTTTCGTTAATAAATCTACTAATTTCCCATAGTCAGGTTTTCTTTTTCCTTTCATTATTCCTGGAATTTTTTTAAATTGTCGTCTTACTTCTATTACAACTGCACCACCTGCTCTACCTACAGCTTGCATTCCCATTGAGCCAAATAAATATGGAAGCATTCCTCCGATTAAAAGACCAGCAACAACAAAAGGATTTGATAAATCAAAAGTTACGTTAATTCCTTCTAAAGCAGAACCTTTAACTGTAGAAAAGTATTTAATATCTTCTGTGTATGCTGCAAATAAAACTAAAGCCCCTAGCCCTGCAGATCCTATAGCATAACCTTTTGTTACAGCTTTTGTTGTATTTCCAACAGCATCTAAAGCATCAGTAGTTTTTCTAACACTTTTTGGTAATTTAGCCATTTCTGCTATTCCACCAGCATTATCAGTGACTGGGCCATAAGCGTCTAATGCTACGACCATTCCTGTTAATGCAAGCATTGATGTTACTGCAATAGCTATACCAAACAATCCTGCTAAACTATTAGTATATAAAATTCCTGCAACAATTATTAAAGCCGGAATAGCTGTTGCTTCCATCGAAATAGCCAAACCTTGTATCACATTAGTACCATGACCAGTTGTCGAGGATTGAGCGACAGATTTAACAGGTCTGTAATTAGTACCTGTGTAATATTCTGTGATCCATATTAAAAGTCCTGTAATGATAAGACCCACTATACCGCAAATATATAAATCTATTCCGGTAAATATAACACCACTGTTATTGTAAGTGTTAGTCATACCGACAATAGAGTCTGTTACTGGATATAATATTAAAAGAGAAGTAACTGCTGTAACAATAAAACCTTTATATAAAGCACCCATAATATTTTTATTTTTACCAAGCTTTACAAACCAAGTTCCAATAATAGAAGTAAGAATACATGCTCCTCCTATTGCTAATGGATAAACCATTAAATTATAATCTTGCGGAAAAAAAATTGAAGATAAAACCATCGTAGCTACAATTGTAACAGCATAAGTTTCAAATAGATCTGCAGCCATTCCAGCGCAATCTCCTACATTATCTCCTACGTTATCTGCTATTACAGCAGGATTTCTTGGATCATCTTCAGGTATACCAGCCTCAACTTTACCAACTAAATCTGCACCAACATCAGCACCTTTTGTAAAAATTCCACCTCCTAATCTAGCAAAAATAGAAATGAGTGATGCTCCAAATCCAAGAGCCACTAAAGCATTAATAATTTCTCTACTATCAACATCCAGAGATATCAAAATAATATAGTATATTGTAATTGATAATAACGCTAAACCTGCAACTAATAAACCTGTTATAGCACCAGATTTGAAAGCTATAGTTAATCCAGCTTGTAAACTTTTTCTTGCAGCTTCAGCCGTTCTAACATTTGCTTTGACAGAAATTAACATTCCAACGTAGCCAGCAACACCTGATAAAAAAGCCCCAATAAAATAACCCAATCCAACTAAATAATTAAAAAAATAAGTTACTATAGCAAGTACAATAATTCCTACAATTGCAATTGTTTTATATTGTCTGTTTAAATAAGCCTTAGCTCCTATTTGTATTGCTTCAGCAATTTCTTGCATACGAGCGTTACCAGGGCTACATGATATAATTTGACCGGACAATAAGTAACTATAAGCTACGGCTAAAATTCCAGTAAAAGATATTAAATATAGTAATTCTAAATAAATTGTCATTGTCTTATGGGCATAAATGCCAAATTAAATCTAAAAACGCAAGCTAAAGTTAGTCTAAACTACAAAAAATTTACTATGTCCTTCTTATTTGTTTAGATATTTTATCCAGTATTGCGTTTAAATAACCTATTTGAATTTTCTCTAGAAAGTACTCAGAGGCTAATAAATACTCACTAATTATAACCTTTGTTGGAGTATTATGTTTAAACATTAGTTCAAAAACACCTGCAAATAGTATTATCTTTAACAATTTATCAGTTTTAACTAAATCAATGTCATCAGATAGATTTACATTTATAGTCTCCTCAATAAGTTCAGACCTTTCCAAAGTTCCAGAGACAACATCCTTAATAAATTTTTTGTACTGATTTTTTGAATATTCAATTTTAGCCCCAGGATTCATTATAGAATTATAAATCTTCTGAATAATTCTAATTCTTGGTGAGGAATTTTTAGATTTTTTTTGGTACATTTTTTAAAATAGATATAACTGCATTTGCCGCTTCGAAGCCTTTATTTGATTTATTCATATTAGTTTGTTTACTTCTTTTAACAGCCTGTCCCATATTTAAAGCAGTAATTATTCCATTACTTATAGGTTTGTTAAAATCAATTGATAGTTTTAAAATTGCATTAAATGTTGAATTGCAAATTAAATCAAAATGAGGAGTTTCACCTTTTATTACACAGCCTAAAGCAATAAAGGCATCAAATTTTTTAATATTTCTTCTAATTACAATTGGAATTTCAAAAATACCAGGAACATC
>JAOHNF010000028.1:0-2500 GCA_028103285.1 Candidatus Pelagibacter sp.
ATCAATTATTATTTTTTGGTGTTTGCTTTAACTGAAATTTTTTTTCAGTGCATAAATCAAGCCAATTGAGCTATTAGTACCGGTCAGCTGCACGCGTTGCCGCGCTTCCACATCCGGCCTATCAACGTAGTGGTCTACTACGGCTCTATAGGAAGAACTAGTTTTGAGGTAAGTTTCCCACTTAGATGCTTTCAGCGGTTATCTTTTCCATACTTAGCTACCCAACACTGCGGCTGGCGCCACAATTGGTCCACCAGTGGTATGTTCATCCCGGTCCTCTCGTACTAGGGACAAATCCTCTCAATTCTTCTACACCCATGGCAGATAGGGACCGAACTGTCTCACGACGTTCTGAACCCAGCTCACGTACCACTTTAATTGGCGAACAGCCAAACCCTTGGGACCTGCTCCAGCCCCAGGATGTGATGAGCCGACATCGAGGTGCCAAACACCCTCGTCGATATGGACTCTTGGAGGGTATCAGCCTGTTATCCCCGGCGTACCTTTTATCCGTTGAGCGATGGCCCTTCCACTCAGAACCACCGGATCACTATGACCGTCTTTCGACTCTGCTCGACTTGTCAGTCTCGCAGTCAGGCAGGCTTATGCCATTGCACTCTACGAACGATTTCTGACCGTTCTGAGCCTACCTTCGCACGCCTCCGTTACTTTTTGGGAGGCGACCGCCCCAGTCAAACTACCCACCATACAATGTCTTGCAGCCGGATTACGGCATGCAGTTAGATGTCAAGAATAATAAGAGAGGTATTTCACTGGTGACTCCGTTTTAGCTGACGCTAAAACATCAAAGTCTCCCTCCTATGCTAAACATATCATTCCTAACACCAATATAAAGTTGTAGTAAAGGTGCACGGGGTCTTTCCGTCTAACCACGGGAACTCCGCATCTTCACGGAGAATTCAATTTCACTGAGTTGATGTTGGAGACAGCGGAGATATCGTTACGCCATTCATGCAGGTCGGAACTTACCCGACAAGGAATTTCGCTACCTTAGGACCGTTATAGTTACGGCCGCCGTTCACTGGGGCTTCAGAAATAAGCTTGCACCTATCGCATTAACCTTCCAGCACCGGGCAGGCGTCAGACCCTATACATCCACTTACGTGTTAGCAGAGCCCTGTGTTTTTGATAAACAGTCGCATCTCCCTAGCTTGTGCCACCCACTTATAGTTGCCTAAAAATGGGTCCTCCTTCTTCCGAAGTTACGGAGGCATTTTGCCGAGTTCCTTCAACATCATTCTCTCAAGCGCCTAATTATACTCTAATAAATCACCTGTGTCGGTTTAGGGTACGGTTCTAATGATGGAGCTATTTCCTGGGACTTCTTCACGGCTAACTCAATCCAATAAGAGTTAACAATTTACGAAATCCGTCACTACCATCGAGTCAAGGAATATTAACCTTGTTTCCATCGTCTACGGCTCTCGCCCTCGACTTAGGGACCGACTAACCCTGCGCGGATTAACCTTGCGCAGGAACCCTTGATTTTTCGGCGACAGAGTTTTTCACTCTGTTAATCGTTACTTATGTCAGCATTCGCACTTCTGATACCTCCAGGATCCCTCACGGGTATCCCTTTACAGGCTTACAGAACGTTCCGCTACCAGATATAATTTCCGAAGAAATTATAAATTCACAGATTCGGTACATGATTTGAGCCCCGTTACATCTTTGGCGCAGAAACTCTATTAGACCGGTGAGCTGTTACGCTATCTTTAAAGGATGGCTGCTTCTAAGCCAACCTCCCGGCTGTTTAGGAATCTCCACATCCTTTCACACTTAATCATGATTTAGGGACCTTATCTGGTGATCTGGGCTTTTTCCCTCTCGACCATGGACCTTAGCACCCACAGTCTGTCTGCTGAGGTAAAATGTTTGGCATTCGGAGTTTTATGAGGGTTGGTAAAGATTTCTCTCCCCTAGCCCCTTTAGTGCTCTACCTCCAAACATCAATTTACTCAACGCACTACCTAAATAGTTTTCGCGGAAAACCAGCTATCTACGAATTTGGTTGGCCTTTCACCCCTTACCACAAGTCATCCAAAGACTTTTCAACGTCAACTGGTTCGGTCCTCCGGCAAGTGTTACCCTGCTTTCAACCTGCTCATGGTAAGCTCATTCGTTTTCGGGTCTAATTCATACAACTTGGTCGCCCATTTAAGACTCGCTTTCGCTGCGCCTACACCTTACGGCTTAAGCTTGCTGGATAAATTAAGTCACTGACCCATTATACAAAAGGTACGCCGTCACTCTAAAAAGAGCTTCGACTGTTTGTAGGCATACGGTTTCAGGTTCTATTTCACTCCCCTAATAGGGGTTCTTTTCACCTTTCCCTCACGGTACTAGTTCACTATCGGTCACTGAAGAGTATTTAGGCTTAGAGGGTGGTCCCCCTATATTCAAACAAGATTTCTCGTGTCCCGCTCTACTCAAGAACAACATTAAGCATTACCCATACGGGACTATCACCCTCTATGGT
>JAOHNF010000029.1 GCA_028103285.1 Candidatus Pelagibacter sp.
CTCACCAGAAACTTGATATGCAAAAACTGGTATTTTAAAATTATCTTTAACTAGTTTTATGATATCTAAATACGGCATTCCTGGCTTTACCATAACCAAGTCAGCACCTTCTTTAATATCTAAAGCTACTTCTCTAAGTGACTCAGTACTATTTCTAAAATCCATTTGATAACTTTTTTTATTACCTATAAGAGATTTTTTTGAACCAACAGCATCTCTAAAAGGTCCATAAAAGTTTGATGCGTATTTCACAGCATATGAAAGTATTTGAACCATTTCATAGCCACTTTTGTCTAAAACTTTTCGTATCTTACCGACACGTCCATCCATCATATCTGAAGGAGCTATAATATTACAACCCATTTGAGCTTGTATTATAGATTGTTTTGCTAAAATATTGACTGTTTCATCATTTAAAACATAACCCGATTTTATTAATCCATCATGTCCGTGAGAAGTGTACGGGTCTAATGCAACATCACACATAATACCAATATCATTTGTGAATCTTTTTTTAATATATCTAATAGCTTTGCAAACTAAATTATCCTCATTTAGTGCTTCAGTACCAAAGTTATTTTTTCGTTGTCGTGGTATTGATGGGAATAAAGCAACCATTGGTATATTATTTTTTATTGCTTTATTCACAACCTTACCCAGAAGATCAATTGAATATCTGTTAACTCCAGGCATGGATTTAATCGGTTGTTTATGATTTTTTCCTTCTGTAATAAATATTGGCAATATCAAATCATTAGAAGAAAGGCTATTTTCCTCAATCAGTCTTCTAGACCAATCATATTTTCTGCTTCTTCGAAGTCTTAAATTAGGAAATTTTCCAGTAATCATGCTTTAATTTAATTTTAAAATGCGACAAATGTATTATACAAATATATAGTACAAAAAGATAAATAACAATAATACATGGAAACAGATTCAAAAAATATCGTAAATTTAGATTTAAAAAGAGAAACAAAAATATTAAATTTTAATGATTTTCAAAAACAAGACATTAAATTTGATATTTTAAAACTCCAAGAGGCTTATAATCAATTAATCCAAACAAAAAAATTTGATGATGGTGGTGGTATATCTCATTTTGGCGCTATAAGTTTAACCAGAATACCAGGAGATCCTGACTCGGTTAAAGGTAACAAAGCTAGAGGTTTGTATTGGACAAAACCTGATAAATCGGGAAAAGAAGTTACTAGGGATGTTGGTATAAAGGAATCTAACTACTCTGAATTTATTCCTGATTATGAAAATACTTATTTTAAAGAAGTGTACGATAAAATTTCTTCTAAATTTAAGCTTGGTAGAGTAAGAATTTTATTAAAGAAACCTAGGTCTACTTTAAGTTGGCATAGAGATCCTGAAGCAAGATTGCATATTCCTATTATAACAAATCCAGGATGCTTAATGGTTATAGACAGTGTTGCAAAACATATGCCAGCTGATGGTTCAGTATGGATTACTAACAATACTAAATATCATAATGCATTTAATGGAGGTGAAGAGAATCGAGTACACCTTGTTGCGTGTGTTTTAGATTATAAGTTTAATTAAATTGAATTCGCTATTTAAAAAAATTTGTATAGCTTCAGATCACGGTGGTTTTTTTTTAAAAGAAGCTATTAAAGAACTTTTAATAAAAAAAAATATATCAATAATCGATCTTGGTCCTACAAAAAACAAAACAGTAGATTATCCCGATTATGCTAAAAAACTAGCTTACAGAATAAAAGTTAAAAAAAGTGATGTAGGTATACTTGTTTGTGGATCTGGAACAGGTATGGCTATTAGTGCCAATAAAATCAAAACTATTAGAGCTGCAGTTTGTTACGATGCGAGGTCTACGAGATTGTCTAGAGAGCATAATAATGCTAATATAATAGCTTTAGGTGCTAGATTAACTAATAAAAAACTGTCTTTAAAGTTAGTAGAAATTTTTTTAAAAACTAAATTTGAAGGTGGTAGACATTTAAAAAGAGTAAATAAAATATAATTATGTCCACAGCAATGAAAATAGATAATTACTTAAATAGTTTTTTTAAAATGAAACTTGAAGATGCGGATAAAGAATTATTTAATTCTATTAAAGATGAATTTACGAGACAACAAAATCATATTGAACTTATTGCTTCAGAAAATATAGTTTCAAAAGCTATTTTAGAGGCGCAAGGTTCTGTGTTGACTAATAAATATGCGGAAGGGTATCCTTCTAAAAGATATTATGGTGGTTGTGAACATGTCGATGTTTCTGAAAATTTAGCAATTGAACGTGTAAAAAAATTATTTGATTGTAAATTTGCCAATGTACAGCCTCATTCTGGAGCTCAAGCAAACGGGGCTGTTTATCTTGCCTTAATAAAGCCGGGAGATACAATTTTAGGAATGAGCTTAAATTCTGGAGGACACCTAACACATGGCGCTAAACCAGCTCAATCTGGAAAATGGTTTAATGCTATACATTATGATGTTGATAAAGAAACAGGATTAATAGATTACGAAATGGTAGAAAATCTCGCTAAAGAAAACAATCCTAAAATAATTATTGCAGGAGGTAGTGCTTATTCTAGAGTTATTGATTTTAAAAAATTTAGAAATATATGTGATAAAGTTGGAGCTTACTTATTAGTTGATATGGCGCACTTTTCAGGGCTTGTCGCTGGAGGCGAGTATCCAAATCCTACTAAATTTGCTGATGTAGTAACATCTACAACGCATAAAGTACTAAGAGGGCCTAGAGGTGGAATAATCTTAACCAACAACGAAGAGTTAAATAAAAAGTTTAATAGTGCAATTTTCCCAGGTCTTCAAGGCGGACCACTCATGCACGTAATTGCTGCGAAAGCAGTTTGTTTTAAAGAAGCTTTATCTAACGATTTTAAAATTTACACTAAAAATGTGATTAGCAATGCTAAAATTTTATCAGAAAGTTTAATAAGTAGAGGTTTTAAAATATTTTCAGGTGGAACAGATACTCATTTAATGCTTTTAGATTTAAGATCTTTTAAAGTGACTGGAAAAGATGCGCAAGCATCACTTGGTAGAGCGAATATTACTTGTAATAAAAACGGAATACCTTTCGACACCGAAAGCCCGATGATTACCTCAGGTATTAGATTAGGGACACCAGCATGCACCACAAGAGGTTTTGGTGCCGAAGAATTTAAACTTGTTGCAGATCTAATTTATAAAGTAATAAAAGGTCTAAGTGAAAATAAATCAGATAACACAAAAATAGAAAATGAAGTTCAAAAAGAAGTTATAAGTCTTTGTTCTTCTTTTCCTATATACGACAATTAAATAAATAATTATGCTTTGTCCATTTTGTAGAGAAAAAGATACTTCAGTAGTAGATTCTAGACCAACAGAAGATGGTACAGCTATTAGAAGAAGAAGATTATGTGGTTGCGATAGAAAAGAAAGGTTCACTACATTTGAGAGAGTTCAGTTTCAAGAATTAACAGTTATTAAAGGTAACCGTAAAAGAGAACCTTTTGACAGAGATAAAATTTCAAAATCAATAAGAATAGCTACAAGAAAGAGACCAATAGACTCTGAAACAATAGAAAAATTTATTTCAAAAATAGTTAGAAACCTTGAAGGTTTAGGTGAAAGTGAAATACCCACGCCAACAATTGGTAAATTTATTATGGAAGGTCTATCCACATTAGATAAAGTTGCTTATGTTCGTTTTGCCTCTGTTTACAAAAACTTTAAAGAAGCTAAAGATTTTGAACAATTTGTTGGCAATTTAGATGACAACAAATCATAAATATTTTTTAGATCTTGCTTTTGAAATAGCTAAAAAAAATTTAGCTAAAACTAAATTAAACCCATCTGTCGGTACAATTATTGTTAAAAATAATACAGTTTTATCATCTGGCAGCACTTCTTTAAATGGAAGACCACATGCCGAATTTAATGCATTAAACAAAAACAATAATTTCGAAGGTGCCATTTTGTATACGACATTAGAACCTTGTACTCATTATGGTTTAACACCGCCCTGTATAGATATAATAGAAAAAAAAAAAATAAAAAAAGTTTATTATAGTTTCGAAGATCCAGACTTTAGAACATTCAAAAAAGCTAAAGAAAAACTAAAAATTAAGAAAATCAAAGCAGAGTTAATTAATAGTAAAAATTATAAAAATTTTTATGAAAGCTACTTTTATAATAAAAGATTTAATTTACCATTTATTACGGCTAAAATTGCAATTTCAAAAGACTATTACTCGATTAATAAAAAAAAAAAATGGATAACAAACGAACGCTCTCAAAAAGTATCTCATTTGTTAAGATCTG
>JAOHNF010000003.1 GCA_028103285.1 Candidatus Pelagibacter sp.
ATGCATAAAGTTGATGAATGTGTTTCATTAGATGATCTTAAAAAATTAACAAATATTTATCAAAATATTTTATTAGAATATTTCAAGTGAAACTATATAAGATAAAAAAATCAAATATAGATAATAGAGGTGTTTATGCTGCTCAAAATATAAAAGCGGGTAAAATAATTATTTATTATAAAGGTAAAATAATTACAAAAAAAGAAACGGAAAAAAATCCTAAATACGACAACGATAAGGCTATCTATTTATTTAATCTTAACAGTAGATATGATTTAGATGGAGATTTTGAATATAACGATGCCAGATTAATAAATCATACATGTAATCCCAATTGTGAGGTGGCTGGAAAAGGACTTAAGTTGTGGATATTTGCCCTAAGAGATATAAAAAAAGGAGAGGAATTATCTTACGATTATGGATTTGGATTTGATGAGGATTTTAAACAGTTCCCATGTAAATGCCGAGCAAAAAATTGCTGTGGATATATAGTTAGAGAAGGATCTAGGTGGAGAATAAAAAAAAGAAAAAAACAAAAATAGACATAGTTTTACCAAACTACAACAGTCACGAGTTTATTGAAGAAACTATAAAGAGTATAACTAATCAAACCTACTTTGATTGGAAACTAACAATTGTAGATGATAATTCTGAAGAAAAAACAAAAAATATTTTAAAAGGATTTTCAAAAAATAAAAAAATTAAAATTTATTGGTTAAAGAAAAATAGAGGAGCGGGATTTTGCAGGAACTACGCATTGAAAAAAACAAAATCACCCTACGTAGCTTTTATAGACTCTGATGATATTTGGGAAAAAAATAAATTAAAAGACCAAATTAATTTTATGTTAAAAAATAAATATTTATTTTCATATACATATTACAAAACTTTTGGTGATAAAAAGAAACTCGTAACACCTCCAACCAGTTTTAATTATTCAAATTTTATTCGGGATACATCAATCGCTACTAGTACAATGATGGTTAAAAGAAATGTAATAAAGAATATCAAATTTAGTAAAACAAAAATTTGTGAAGATTACTATTTTAAATGCAAACTCTTGAAAAAAGTAAAGTATGCCTTTTGTATTAATAAATTTCTAACAAGTTATAGGGTAAGAAAAAATTCTTTGCAAAGCAGTAATCTTAGAAATTTTTTTTGGATTTGGAAAATCAATAAAGATTATAATAAATTAAGTTTTTTAGAAAATTTTTTTTCTCTTTTGAGTATATCTATTAATTCTATAAAAAAATATGGTGGTAAAAATTTCTTTTAAAATTAATATTTTATATTAAAAAGATATAAACCACATGCGGGTGCAGGCGGTGCACATTTCATTCTTTTTTTCGATTTGAATGCTTGTTTAAATTGACCATAGCTCCATTTACCAACAGAAAAATATTTCAAGCACCCAACCATTGATCTCACTTGATTTTGTAAAAATGATTTTGAGCTAAATCTTATAAAAATCTTATCATCTTTTTTTTTAATTTTTACTGAATTAATTTTTTTTATAGGTGAATTGGCTGAGCAAGATGCCGCTCTAAAAGTTGAGAAATCATGAGTGCCCTCAAGTAGTTTTGCTGCTTTTTTTAAAAGACTTAAATTAATTTTTTTTTTTATGTGCCAGGCTTTATTTTTATTAAGTGCGAGTCTACCTTGCCTATTTATAATTTGATATTCATAAATTCTTTCTTTGGCACTGTGCCGAGCATGAAACTCTTTGTTTTTTTTTTTAACTAAAATTATTGATATTAAATTTTTTCCTAAAAAAAAGTTTATTGAATTTAAAAATTTTTTTTCATCAATAATTTTGTTTTTTATAAAAAAATTAGCAAATTGACCAAAAGCATGAACTCCTTTATCAGTTCTTCCTGCACCATTAATTCTAATTTTATAATTAAAAATCCTTTTTAAAGCTTTTTCTATTTTATCTTGGATTGAAAATCCATTTTTTTGGTATTGCCATCCTACAAATTTTGTTCCATCATATTCAATCTTTATAAGATAATTAAACATTAGCTTAAATACTGGATCCAACTTTTAATTTATTTCCTTTAAGAAATTCTAATGTTGAAATTTTATTTTTTCCTTCCTTTTGTAATTCTAAAATCTGAATTGCATTATGGGAACAACCTATGGTAAAATTTTCATTAATAATTTCACCTGGTGCTCCTTTTTCTTTTACTTCTATAGCTCTTATTACTTTTATTCTTGATCCCTTAAGTTCAAACCAAGAACCTGGATTAGGGTAAAGTGCATTTATTTTTGCAACTACAGTTTTTGCTTTTAGATTCCAATTAATTTTTGACTCAATTTTTTCTATTTTTTTTGCATAAGTTGCGTCTTTATTATTTTGTACAATAAATTTTGCTTTATTATTTTTAATTAAATCTAGGGCTTCTAAAATTAATTTTGCTCCTAATTTTGACATTCGATTACTTAATTTTTCAAAATTAATTTCTTTCGTTATTTCTATTTGAGATTGCAAAAAAATAGGTCCTGAGTCAAGCTTTGGCTCAATTTTCATTATTGAAAGACCTGTAACTTCATCACAATTCATAATAGCTCTTTGTATCGGAGCGGCCCCTCTCCATTTTGGGAGTAATGAGGCATGTATGTTAATAAATGTTGTATCTTTTAAATCCAAAAATTCCGTAGGCAAAATTTTTCCGTAAGCAACAACAACAGCTATATTTGGTTTTAATTTTTTTATATGTTCAAGCTCAATATTTGAATTAAGTTTTATAGGGTGTCTCACTGGAATGTGATTTTTAATAGAATATTCGTGTATCGGGGAAAAACTTATTCTTTGCCCACGATTTTTTTTATTTGGCGGTTGTGTGTAAACTTCTAGAACTTTATGTTTTGAATCGATAAGAGACTTTAAAATTGGCACAGCAAAATTAGGAGTGCCCATAAATAAAATTTTAAACGACATCTAGTTTTATACTACTATTCTTTCTAAGGATTTTTTTTGTTTAGAAAGTTTTTTTACTATCATTGTTTTTTTAAGCTTAGATAAATAATCAATGAATAAAATTCCTTCTAAGTGATCTATTTCATGTTGTATGCAAGTTGCTAATAAGCCTTCTGCTTCTAAAATTTTTTCATTGCCATTATAATCTAAATATTTTAATTTACATTTATCTGGTCTGTTTATTTCCGCATACATTCCTGGAACAGACAAACAGCCTTCTTCGTAAGAGATGCTAATATTGGAGTTAGTTATTAATTCAGGGTTTACAAAGCATAAAGGATTTTTTTTTTCATCATCACGACTTAAATCTATTACTATAATTCTTTTTGGTATACCTATTTGTATTGCGGCTAATCCAATTCCAGGAGCCTCATACATGGTCTCTAACATGTCGTCCATTAAAGAGCGGGTATCATCATCAACTTTAACTACTTTTATTGACTTTTGTCTTAAAAACGGGTCAGGTTCAGTTAATATTTTTCTAATCGTCATATTACGATTTATATTCTAATTAAGCTCTTAATGGTAGAGCGGAGTTAAAAACTATATTTCTAATTTGTCTCAAGTTCATTTTATTTAGTAAATTTATGATGAAATATATAGTTTCTGGATCTAGTTGTTGAGGCTCATCTTCTCCTATAATTTCTACTATTTTTAAAGCCAAAAATGCATTCTGATTATTCTCAATCAATTTTAATAAGTTTCTAGGTATATCATATTTTTTTGAAAGTTTTTTATAATCAAAATTTGATGGCAAATTGAAACCATCATTAATTAAAGAGTCTACTAAAGCTAAATCTTTTGCTGAATAAAAGTATTTTCTATTTTTACTTATTTTTTTAAATATTTTATCAATATCTTTTTGAACTTTTTTTTTATTCTCATCCTCTAAATAATATTTAGTAATTTTTGATTGGTGTAAAACTTTGTCATTATATTTAACTTTTTGTGATAAAAAATTATTATCAGAAATTATTCTATTATTTGCAGTTTCTTGATATCTTTCAGAAATATTTTCAATTCCAATTTTTTTAATTTCATTACTTAAAAAATCTGAATAAATATTTGTGAGATTTTCTTTTTTAAATAATTCTTCAAGCAGAAACAAATAATTTATTTTTGAATCATTATCTTCTGATAATAAATATTTTTGATAAATAAGTGGCCTAGCATCACTTACTTCTAAAGTCTGATATATATTTTTTGCATCTATCAATTGGTTTAGGGTAAAGGGAATTTGTTCGTAAATCTTAAAAATTGTAATTTTATCTATCTGCCCTTGTTTTGCAGCTAATTCTAATTCTTTTAATCTTTTTTTATCAGAGGCGTCCTCTAATTTTATCAAATTTGAAGTGTTTAAATATTTCCAAATCTCTTCTTTTGTGTTCTTATTTGGTTTAAAATTAAAATCTTTAATTGTAATACTGGAAAGATAAAAGTTTAGTAGATTATTTTCATTAATTTTTACTATTGTTTTGTCTGAAACGCCTAAAAGAAAATTAATTTTATCATCGTAAAATTTATCTGATTGTTTTTGTTCGCGTAAAAGATCAAGCAATAATTGTGCCTCAGCTTTTTTATTATTAAATACTAAACAATAGATCTTAAATTTTTCTAAGTAAGCATCTTTTATTTTTGAGTCTATAAACCTTATTTTTTTGCATCCTTCTGTAATATCTGAATTTGCAATATTTTCATCAACTAGATATTGGACTGCTCTACTCTTGCCTTTAAATTCTTTATTTTGCTTAAGAAAACTTTCAATTAAATCTGATCGTTGATTTTTAATTAACCAATTTATCCTTAGATTTACAAATTCATCTGTACTCATGCCTTTTGGAGCATACGAAAAAGACAATAAAATTCTTTCAAGAATTTGATTTGCTGTTTTAGATAATTTTATTTTTTCCAACCGCTTTAAACTTGCATTTATCTCTTCACCTGCTGTTGATGACCACATATTTAAATCAAAATTATTATCTGCGGGATCGTATATGCCAAATATTTTACTTTCTTCTATATTTTCATTTAGAGTGTTATCTTCTATTTTGATACTTTGTTTTAACTCAATATCTTTAATTGATTTTAAATTTAATTTCTGTGATTCTTTTTTTTTTATTTCTTCTTCAATTTGTGAAGAATTTTTTTTATCTTCAATATTCCAAATATCAATTTTTTCTTCGCCTTTCAACGGCGTAAAATATAATAGTATAATTAACAAGCAATAAATGTAATTAAAGCTTTTTAATTTCATTTGTAATATCAATTTCGTATTTTTTTTCAGGACTTGGGAAGCTTATTTTTTCTATAAGAAAAATTAAAAAAATAAAGGCAATAATAATTAATAGCAATTTTATCAAATTTCTAAAAATTGAACTTCCTAATTTTTCTTGTCTGTTGTATTTAAGTTGCATACTTTTTGGTTTTATTTAAACTCAATAAATAAGACATATTTATGAAAAATCAAATTCAAAAAACTTATAAATTGTATAAAAACCTTATTTTGACCGGTATGATGGGTGTCGGAAAATCAACTGTTGGTAAAAGTCTAGCAAAAAAGCTGCAATACAATTTTATAGACATAGATAAGCTTATAGAAATCAAAGAAAAAACTTCGATTAATTTAATTTTTAAAAATAAAGGTGAAAATTACTTTAGAAAGGTAGAAAGTGGGACAGCTCTCCAAGAATTAAAAAAAAATAACTCTGTAATATCTTTAGGTGGCGGAACGTTCCTAAACAAGTCTATTAGAATAAGTGCAAAAAAGACATCGGTAACCTTTTGGTTGGATGTTGATGTAGAGATTTTAGTAAAAAGATTAAATAAAACGCAAAAAAGACCGCTTCTTTATAAAAAAGATATAAATGATACAATCAAGAAAATATATTTAAAAAGAAAAAAAATTTACAAGGAAGCTGATTATAGAATAAAATGTAACTTTTTAACTTCTGGAGAAATAGTAAGTAAAGTACTCGGATTATATGAAAAATCAAGAAATTAAATTTAAAAACTCAAATCATAATTATTCAATAATAATTGGGAATAATGCGCTTAACCTTTTGGCAAATAAAATAAAAGCTCTTTGTCCTAAAACAAAAAAAATAGCTTTAATATTAGACTCCAAGATACCAAATAAATTTAAAAATATAATAAAGAAAAAATTAAAAAATTATAATCTTTTGATTTTGCCTTTTGTTGCTAGTGAAAAAAATAAATCTTTAAAAAAAGTCAACTTTTATTTAAATAAAATACTTTTAGAAAATCTTAATCGATCTGATTTAGTTATTGGTTTAGGTGGAGGTATCACAGGAGATGTAGCAGGGTTTGTTGCTAGTATTTATAAAAGAGGTGTAAATTTTATAAATATTCCAACAACATTACTTGCACAAGTTGATTCTGCTATTGGTGGAAAAACAGGTGTTAACTCAAATCAAGGTAAAAATTTGATAGGTTCATTTTACCAACCAAAATTAGTAATTAGTGATACTTCTTTTTTTAAATTCTTTATCAAAAAAAGAGATGATTTGCGGTTATGCAGAAATATTAAAACATTCCATAATAAAAGATAAAAAGTTTTTTGATTGGTTAAAAAAAAATACAAAAAATATTCTTTCAAAAAAATCTAAAGAACTGACTTATGCAATAAAAAAAAGTTGTCAAATAAAAATATTTTTTGTTAATAAAGATGTAAATGAAAAAGGCTTAAGAATGATTTTGAATTTTGGACATACTTTTGCACATGCAATCGAAGTAAAAAACAATTATTCAAAAAAAATAACACATGGAGAAGCTGTTTTATCAGGAATGATTTTAGCATCGAGACTTTCATTTACAAAAAAGACTTGCAGTATTAAAACTATAGATGAAATTAAGAAAATATATAATGAAAATAATTTAAACTATACTTATAAAAAATATTCTAATCAAAATTCGATTAGCAACTTAATTCCATTTCTAAAAAATGATAAAAAAAATATTGATGACAAAATAAATTTCATTTTATTAAAAAAAATCGGAAAAACTACCCTGCCATACAAGTATAAAATTTCATTGAATAATTTAAAAAAAATGAGTAAAACTATTGCTCAATACTAATTTGTAAAGCATGTATTTTTGTTTTTAAATCTTCTTTTAAAATCTTCATTACAAGTTTTTGAGCTTTAATTCTTGAAATTGAGTTTAAGTACAAGGACTTAATTTTTAAATGAAGATGAAGTTTTTCAGGTGAAAAAAATTTATGACCTTTATGTTTATGGGAATTATCAACAATTAAAAGTTCTTCAATTTCAATTTGTCTTTTTAATTTTGTTTCTACTTGTTCAAAATAATTTTTCATTAATAAAGTTTTACTATATAGAATTAACTTATGAAAATTATATGTGATTGGAGCAATTGTAAAGAAGCTGGAGCTTATAAAGCACCAGTTGAAAAGGATAATAGCAAAAAATATAGATTGCTTTGCTTAGAACATATTAAAATATTTAATAAAAGCTGGAATTACTTTGAAAATATGAATGACCAAGAAATTGAATTTTTTATAAAATCTGACTTGACTTGGCATAAGGCTACAAAAACATTTGGATCATCTGATAATTTTTTTAATATTTTATGGAATAATGCTCTCGAAGATAAACTTAATATTTTTAAAAGTTCTAGCTTTAAAGATTTTAAAAAAACAAAAATTACTCCACAAGATAAGGATGCCTTACAAGTAATGGAATTAAATGATGAAGTAAAATGGGAACAAATCCATTCAAAATTCAAAGAACTTGTAAAAAAATACCATCCTGATAAAAATCAGGGAAATAAAAAGTTTGAAGATAAATTAAAAACAATTACTTTAGCTTATAGCCAGCTTAAGAAAACTTTAGGAAAAAAATGAGTTCACATCAATTTATTCAAAGGCCTGACATTAAGCTTTCTGTAAAACAAATATTTGGATTCGAAAGTGACATGCATGTAGATGCTTTCTCAAAAAAAAATGAATATGTTCCAAAGATTGATGCTGACTACAAATTTGATAAGGACACCACTTTAGCAGTTCTTGCAGGGTTTTCTTTCAACAAAAGAGTTCTGATCCAAGGCTACCATGGAACGGGGAAGTCCACACACATAGAGCAAATTGCAGCAAGATTAAATTGGCCATGCATAAGAGTTAATCTTGATAGTCACGTTAGTAGAATAGATTTAATTGGTAAAGATGCAATTGTTTTAAAAGATGGAAAACAAATTACAGAATTTAAAGAAGGTATTTTGCCTTGGTCTATTCAAAACCCTGTGGCTCTCGTATTTGATGAGTATGATGCGGGAAGGCCAGATGTAATGTTTGTTATCCAACGAGTGTTAGAGAGTGAAGGAAATTTTACACTTTTAGATAAAAATAAAGTTTTAGAACAACATGATTTCTTTAGAATTTTTGCAACAACAAATACTGTAGGCTTAGGAGATACAACAGGTCTTTACCACGGCACACAACAAATTAATCAAGGTCAGATGGATAGATGGAATATTGTTTCTACATTAAATTACCTTCCTTTTGATAAAGAGTTAGAAATTGTTTCAGCTAAAAATAAAAATTTAAATAATAAAACTGGAAAAGAATTATTATCAAATATGATTAAAGTTGCGGACCTCACTAGAAAAGGATTTATCAATGGAGATATCTCCACTGTAATGAGCCCGCGTACTGTTTTACACTGGGCTGAAAATACTAGTATTTTTAAAGATCAAGGTTACGCCTTTAGAGTAACTTTTCTAAACAAATGTGATGAACTAGAAAAAAAAATAATATCTGAATATTACCAAAGGTGTTTTGGTGAAGATTTGCCAGAGTCATCTGTTAATATCTCTTTATAAAGTGAACAACAAAAAAGAAAAATTAGAAGATTTTAAAACTGCTATTAGCTCTACAGTAAGATCTATTTCGAACTCTGAAAAAATAGAAGTTTCTTTTGGAAATCAAATACCAAAATCAGAAAAAAATTCAATTAAATTACCTGAGCTAAATCAAATAAATAATAAATTAAATTTTAATCAAATCAGAGCCATAGCAGACTCTAAATCATTAAATTTTAGATTTTCAGATGACAAAATATTTAAGCGATATGAGCCAGTGGGAAATATTTCTAAAAAACTTTATGAAATCTCAGAAAAGATAAGATGTGAGAAAATAGGAACTAGTTATTTTAGAGGTGTTAAAAATAACATTGAAAAATTTTATCAAGAGAGAATTTCTGGATTAGATTTAAAAAATAGCGAAGATAGGATAATTGAATCTTTTGAGAATTATCTTAGAACAAAATTTCTAGATTTTAAAAATGATAGCCAAATTGATAAGAAGCTTAAATCATACAAGAAGGATTTAAATGAAAAATTAAAAGGCAAAATTGCTCAATTAAACGAGGCATCGTTAGACCAAAAAAAATTTAATTCTCTAATTTCTGAGCTAATTTCTGATATGAATTTGGATGAAAATTTAGACGAAGAAGAAAAAAAAGATGAAGACAAAAATAACGACGATAAACAAAACAAGTCAGACAACCAAGATAAGCAGGCAAAAGAAAAAGAAGATAAACAAGAGGAAATGTCTATAGACTCGGGCATGCCAGATCTTGAGAATGAGGCCAAAGAATCAGATCAAGCTGAAGAAGATATAGAAATTGAAGATAGTTCTCAGTCAGATTTCAAAAAGAAAGGCAGAAGCAATCTTGGGGATATTAATTACAAAACTTATACAGATGAATTTGATGAGATAATTAAAGCAGAAGATCTTGAAAATGCTGAAGAATTAGAAAGATTAAGAAAAAACTTAGATCAGCAGTTGTTACAGTTAAAAAATTTCATTTCAAAACTAGCAAATAAATTACAAAGAAAGTTATTAGCTAAACAAAATAGGTCTTGGAATTTTGATCTTGAAGAGGGTATGTTAGATACTTCAAAACTTCCAAGAATTATCATGGATCCATTTAACTCTTTAACTTTTAAAAAAGAAAAAGACATAGAGTTTAAGGATACTCTTGTTACAATTTTAATTGATAACTCAGGCTCCATGAGAGGGAAACCCATCTCGGTAGCAGCCATCTGTGCAGATATTCTTTCAAGAACTTTAGAAAGATGTGCTGTGAAAGTAGAAATTCTTGGTTTCACAACTAAACATTGGAAAGGTGGTTTATCTAGGGAAAAGTGGATGAAAAATGAAAAACCAACTCTTCCCGGAAGATTAAATGACCTTAGACACATTGTTTATAAGTCAGCTGATACTCCGTGGAGACAAGCAAAAAATAACATGGGGTTAATGCTTAAAGAAGGGTTGTTAAAAGAAAATATTGATGGAGAAGCGCTTAAGTGGGCTTACAATAAAATGAATAGAAGAAAAGAAGATAGAAAAATATTAATGGTAATTTCTGATGGCGCCCCTGTAGATGATTCTACTCTTTCAACAAATACTAGCGATTACCTAGAGTCGAATTTAAAGAAAACTGTCAAGTGGATTGAAAATAAAAAAAATATTGAGTTACTAGCAATTGGAATTGGTCATGATGTTACAAGATACTATAATCAAGCTGTAAAAATTACAGATGTTCAAGATTTAGGTGATGTTATGATTAATCAACTTACTGATTTATTTGTAGAAAAAAAAACTACAGTTCACTAATTTTTAACTCTACCAACAGAGTCGTCTGAAAAATCTTTAATCTTATAAATTAGAAGTCTAAATGGAATTAGCATTGTTAAAGCAATGAACAATTTAACTGCTAAATCTCCAAACGCTAAGGATACCCATGGAATTCCCGTTGCATAAAAAGCAATTGAGAAAAATAGCAATGTGTCTGTTAAAGAGCCTAAAATTGATGATGTTAATGGAGCAACAAACCATACTTTTTTTCTTAAATAATCAAAGATTTGAATATCTAAATTTTGTGCAATGAAAAATGCTACTCCTGAACCTATAGCTATTCTTACAGAAATTACATCTAAAAAGTTAGTTGATACAAATAAAGTCAAAAATATTCCAATTGTAAAACCTACGTAAACAATTTTTTTTGCTACTAATTTTCCATATGCTCGATTAGCTAAATCACTAATCAAAAAAGTAATTGGGTAACTAAAAGCACCATAAGTCAATATTTCGCTCAAGCCAAAGTATCGAATTGGAAATTGAACCAAATAGTTTGAAGCAACCACAACTAGGCCCATTAGGACTGATAATTTAAAAAATAAATTCATTAGAAAATTAAGATTTTGTTGAAATAGATGCTTTAAGTTTTTTAACTTTTTGAGATAGTTTAATTTTTTTTGCAGATTTAAGAAACTTATCTAAGCCACCTTTAAAATCCACTGTTCTTACAGCGGCGTTTGTTACATTAAGTTTAATATCTTTCTTTAGAGTCTCACTTCTAAAAATTACTTTTTTTAAGTTAGGTAAGAATCTTCTTTTAGTTTTATTCTTAGCGTGGCTAACGTTGTGACCTTTTAAAGGTGATATTCCTGTTAATTCGCATCTTTTAGACATAATTTTTCCTAGTGCTATATAATTCTTGTTTATAGATGGGTCAAGCGTTAATTCCGACAGCTTCGCTAATGTTCCTAAGGTTTTCTTTTTTTAAAATTGAAATTAGCTCTTTTTTAATTTCTTTAACTATACCAGGCCCTTTATAAACCATACCTGTATATAATTGAATGGCATTTGCACCAGCGGTAATTTTTTCAAAAGCACTTTGACCAGAGTCGACTCCCCCTACTCCAATAATTTTAACCTCTCCTTTGGTTTCCTTATAAAATTTTTTAATTAAATTTGTCGAGATATCTTTTAATGGTAGACCAGATAATCCTCCTGTTTCATTTTTTTTAATATCTGATAAATTTTCTCGATTATTATCTGTTGTGTTAGAAACAATTATCCCTTGTATTTTTTGACTTTTAACTAATTCTACTATTCTCCCTATTTCACTTTCTTTAATGTCAGGAGAAATTTTGATTGCTATTGGCTGATCAATTTTTTTTTCTTTTTTAATTTGATTTAATCCAACTAATAGTTTTTTCATTTCTTCTTGATTATGAAAATTTCTCAGTCCTTCTGTATTTGGTGATGAAATATTAATTGTTATATAACCAGCATGTTTTGATAATCTTGATAGGCATGTAAAATAGTCTTCTTCTTTATTTTTTGTATCTTTATTTGGGCCAATATTTATTCCCAAAAAACCATTCGGTTGATTATTTAAAATTCTTTTAAATATAATTTCTGAACCATGGTTATTAAAGCCAAGTCTATTAATTAATGCTCTATCATTTTCTAATCTAAATATTCTAGGTTTAGGATTTCCTAATTGTCTTTTAGGGGTAACAGTGCCTACTTCGATAAAACCAAAACCAAATTTAAATAAAGAGTTATAAACTTCTGCACTTTTATCAAAGCCAGCAGCTAAACCAATGGGGTTAGGCAATCTCTTATCAAATAAATTTGTTTCTAACATTTCCTCCCCAGCAACATCAAAGAGACTTTTAGGTAAAAAATTTGCTTTTAATGATTTAATTGCTAAATCATGAGCCACTTCTGGGTCTAGTGAAAATATGTAAGGTCTTAAAATAGAAAACATTAATTATTTATCTTTTTATTAATTAATTCAATTGTCTCGTTAAGTCCAAAGAAACTTATAAAATAGCCCATTCTTGGGCCATTTTCTTCTCCAAAAACAACTTCATAAATAAGTTTAAACCAATCTCTTAGATTTTTTTCGTACCCATTTTCTTTTCCTATTGAATATACAAAAGTTTGAATTTCTTCAGGCTTTAAAGATTGATCAATTTTTTTTAGTTTAAAAACTAAATTTTCTAATGCTTTTTTTTCCATTGGATTTGGTTTTTTAAATTTTTTGTTTGGTTTAACCTTGTCTTTAAAATAATTAATAGCAAACTTAGTCAATCCATCTAAAATAGGATACTCACTAGGTTTTATTTCATTATGAAATTTGTTTATAAATTTCCATAAAATTTCCTTATTATCTGCATTACTTGATCCGACTAAATTTAACAACATTGAAAAAGGCATAACTATTTTTTCTTTAGGTGGTTTACCATTGTGAACATGCCATACGGGATTTAAAATTTGGTCTTTACTTTTTTGATTTGGGAATTTTTCTATATATGACAAATACTCATCAACTGTTTTTGGAACTACTGCTGCATAAAGTTTTTTTGCTCTTTTTGGATTTGGGTACATATAAAGAGATAAACTCTCTGGTGAAGCATATCTAAGCCATTGATCAATTGAAATTCCATTTCCTTTTGACTTTGAAATTTTTTCTCCATTTTCATCCAAAAATAACTCATAGGCAAATCCATTAGGTGGAACTTTGCCTAACGATCTACAAATTTTATTAGATAAAATTGCACTTTCAGTTAAATCTTTACCATACATCTCAAAATCAACATCAAAAGTAAACCATCTCATAGCCCAATCAACTTTCCATTGTAATTTACAATTTCCATCCAAAATGTTTGTTTCAATTTTTTCACCCTCATTATCAAATACTAATTTTCCTTTTTTTTTATCCATTTCTGCTAATGGTATTTCCAAAACTTTTCCTGTTTTTGGACAAATAGGTAAAAAAGGGCAGTAAGTTTTTTTACGTTCCTCTCTTAAGGTGGGAAGGATAATGTTCATAATATCCTCATATTTTTCTAAAACCCTTAGTAATGAATTATTGAAAACTCCTTTTTTGTAATTTTCAGTTGAGCTTTTAAAAATAAATTCAAAATTAAATTTGTTGAGAAATTCTTTAAGCATCTCATTATTGTGTTCGCCAAAGCTATTAAACTTCTTAAATGGATCCGGTATATCAGTAAGGGGTTTTCCAAGGTTATCTTTTAAAATTTTATCATTAGGTATATTATCAGGAACTTTTCGAAGTCCATCCATATCATCAGAAAATGTGATTAATTCATAATTAGTTTTTTGTATATGATTAAGTGCATTAATCATCATTGTTGTTCTAGCTACTTCCCCAAATGTACCTATATGAGGTAAGCCACTTGGGCCATAACCTGTTTGGAAGGTTATCTTGCCCTTTTTTTTAATTATTTCTTTTCTATCTTTAAGTAATTTTCTTATTTCTACAAAAGGCCAAGATGAAGTTGTTTGTATTAAGTCATTATCAAGCATAGTTATGGTTTATTAAATTTTAGGGGTAAAATACAGATATAATAGCATGATATTAAGTTGAATTTTGAATCAATTTAAATAATCTCACTTTTTATGGCTACTAACAAAACTGTCTTTTTTTTGATCGGTATATTGTTGATTGTGCTCGGAGTCTCGATGCTGGCACCATATTCGATTCAAATAATTTATAAAGAAAATAGTCACAGCTTCGTTTCATCGTCGTTTGTAACAATATTTATTGGAATACTATTTATTTTAGCTAATTTAGAGAAAGAGTTTAAATTAAACCTCAGACAAACTTTTTTATTTTCTACACTTGCGTGGCTCATGGTTGCTATTTTTGGTAGTTTACCATTTTTGCTTTCTTCGAATGAATTTTCTCTAAGTGAAGCTTTTTTTGAAAGTATGTCAGGAATTACTACTACTGGAGCAACAATAATATCTGATTTAGATAATAGTCCAAAAAGTATTCTACTGTGGAGAGCAATTATGCAATGGCTAGGTGGAATCGGTATTGTAGTTATGGCAATTACAATTTTGCCTTTACTAAAAGTTGGTGGAATGCAACTTTTTAAAATGGAGGGACCTGATTCAACTGAAAAAATCTTGCCGCGTACTATTGAAGTTGCAGCTATAATAATCTCAACTTATATTGCTTTAACTTTTTTTTGCGGCTTTTTTTATTGGATTTTTGGCATGTCAATTTTTGATAGTGTTTGTCATGCTATGACTACTATCGCAACTGGAGGATTTTCAACACACAATGACTCTATAGGTTTCTTTAAAAATTCTAATATTGAAATAATTGCTAGTATATTTATTATTCTTGGGAGCATACCATTCATTTCATATTTAAAATTTTCTCAAGGAAATAGAAAAATTTTTTTTACTGATGTTCAAATTAAAGGGTTGATTTATTTGTTGGCTATTTCAATAGTGATTATGTTTATGTATTTATTGTTCATTAACTTTGAGAGTACTTTAGTAGATAAAATTAGAATTTCTTCTTTCAATGTTATTTCTATACTATCTGGTACTGGATATGTGACTGATGATTTTGGATTATGGGGAAAATTTTCTCTAGTTTTTTTCTTGTTTTTAATGTTTATCGGTGGATGCGCAGGATCAACGGCATGTGGAATTAAAATTTTTAGATTGCAGATGATGTTAATTTTTTTGAAAGATCAAATAAAAAAACTTATTTATCCAAATAGTGTAATTATAACTAAATATAACAATCAAAAAATTTCAGATGATTTTATGAAGTCTGTAATTATATTTATTTTTACTTTTTTGTTTATTTTTTTAATAATAGCTATGCTGTTATCAATAAGTGGTTTAGATTTTATCACTTCGATTTCCGGTGCCGCAAGTTCAATATCTAATGTTGGTCCTGGTCTCGGTGACATGATTGGCCCTAATGGAAATTATAAATCACTACCAGATTTATCTAAATGGATTTTGATGGCTGGAATGTTACTTGGAAGATTAGAACTATTTGCTGTTCTAGTTCTTTTTTTTCCATCTTTTTGGAGAAATTAAACTATGAAAATATATAAAAAACAAACCTTTGCAGAAACTTTCTCAATATATTTTGATCGAAGAATGATCAAAATTTTATTACTTGGTGCCATAAGTGGTTTCCCATGGGTTATCATTGGAAGTAGTTTAAGCCTTTGGTTAAAAGAAGATGGATTAAGTCGAAGTACGATTGGTTGGGCAGGATTAATATTTGCTGTGTACGCATTTAACTATTTATGGGCCCCAATTATAGACAGAGTAAGAATACCTTGGTTAACAAATAAAATTGGTCATAGACGTGGCTGGATTGTCTTAATGCAAGCTACTATTTTAATTTCTTTAATTTGTTGGAGCATGATAAATCCAACTCTAAATTTAGGATTAGTAATAAGTATAGGTTTAATTATTGCGATTGCATCTGCCACTCAAGACATAACTGTTGATGCGCTGAGAATTGAACAAATTGGTGAGCACGAAGGAAAATCAATGCAGGCTGGTGCGGCAATGGCAGTAGTAGGATGGTGGACTGGGTATAAATTAGGTGGTGTAGTTGCCCTTTACTCTGCAGAATTTTTTCAAAAAATGGGATTTGAAAATTATTGGCAGATTACCTTCTTAATTTTATGCGTAATAATAATAGCCTGCAATATTGGGCTTATGTTTATTAATGAAACCCAGCCCACTGCTAGAATTTTATCTCAAGAGCAAACAGAAAAATTAATTCAACAAAAATTAGGTACTTCAAATATAGTTACAAAATCTACTGCTTGGATCACAGCTACTGTTGTTGGACCAGTGGCAAGCTTTTTCAATAAAAATGGCTTTAATATTGCTTTAGCAATACTATCATTTATTTTTCTTTTTAAAATTGGTGAAGCTTTTTTAGGGAGAATGTCAGTTATATTTTACAAAGAACTTGGATTTACTAAGTCAGATATTGCTCTTTATTCTAAAGGTCTTGGGTGGGTTACTACCGTAATTTTTACCCTTCTTGGAGGACTGTTCGCAATTAGGTCTGGAGTAATAAAAGCTATGTTTGTATCTGGAATTTTAATGGCCGTTACAAATTTACTATTTTCTGTATTAGCTTGGTCGGGAAAATCTGAATTATTATTTGCTTTTGCAGTTATATTTGATGATATGGCTGCAGCTTTTGCTACAGTAGCTTTTGTAGCTTTTATCTCAATGCTTGTGGATAGAACTTATACTGCCACACAATATGCTTTGCTTGCTTCAATTGGAACTGCTGGGAGAACAACCCTTGCTGCTTCCTCCGGCGCTTTAGTCGACTGGTTAAATGGAGATTGGGGCTTATTCTTTATTATAACTGCTGTTATGGTAATTCCTTCATTAATATTTCTTTACATTATTAAAGATAAACTAAATTTAAATGATTAAATATTTCACTAATACTTTTTCTATTATCAATCTTTATAAAAAATCATCAATTAAGTCTGAAGTTGTTACTCAAATGCTATATGGGGAAAGTTTTTCTATATCTCAAAAAAAAAATAAGTGGTTAAAGATCAAAATCAAAGAAGATAATTATAAAGGCTATATTCAAAATAAAAATTATTCAGAATATTTGAAACCAACGCATAAAATTAATAAACTAAATGCAAAAATTTATAAATTTTCTAATAAACGATTAAAAATTAACCAATTAACTTTTGGATCAAAAATAAAAGTTACAAATAAAAAATATCAATTTTATAAATTTGCTAAAGGTTGGATAAGAAAAAAAGATGTTTCTATGATTTCTTTCAAAGAAAAAAATTATTTTAATAAAATTAATACTTTTAAAAATATAAGATACAAATGGGGGGGGAAATCTTTTAAAGGAATTGACTGCTCAGCTTTAATACAAGTTTGTTTGAATTTTAATAATATTTATTGTCCTAGAGATGCCAAAGATCAATTTAAATATTTTAAAAAAAATATAAAATTAGAAAGAATTAAAAAAAATGACATTATTTATTGGAGAGGGCATGTCGCGGTAGCATTAAATAGTAAAAAATTAATACATGCTTATGGACCAATGAGAAAAACTGTGATTATGGGTATTGATCAAACAATTTATAGGATAAGTAAAACTGCTAATTTGAAAGTCATTGGAATAAAAAGACTATAAATGACAAGAGGTAGTTTCAGTCTCCCTCCACTACCTCTTAATTAGTTTATACAAGATTCGTTAATTAAAACTAAGACTCTTCTAGGTTGCATGTGGATATTAAAATAAAACTTACTTTAATATTTTTCTGTATACAAAAATTACAGCAAAAACTATAATCAAAGCAGCAATTCCTTGTTCTCCAAGAGCATTAAGTAAATTAATTAAATTTTTTGTAACCTGTGAGCCAAAAAAAGCTACGTTTGGCCCAAAAACAATTTCAGCTATTACTGAAACTGCTAATAATACAACTCCAAGTTCTAAAAATTTATTTAAATATTTTGTTAATGTAGAAATCCAATTAAGCATAATTTATCCTTTTTTAAGCCACCCTAATAAATGAAATAGGGTGGCAAATTTAAAAAGCTATCTCGAGGGAAATAGCTCTATCATACTTACTTATTACTTGAACAAGTTTAGAATGATAATAGCTGCAATTAATCCAACTATTCCGGCATCACCTAAAGATTGTACTAAACCAGTAATGTTTCCTGCTATTTCACCCACGAATGGAACGTTTCCACCTAATAGGCTTACGGCAATACCTAGCGCAAGTAATGAAATCACTACTTTTGTTAAGCTATCAAACATTGATGTTAATCCTGCGATTGCTTTCATGTTTTCCCCCTTCTTTATTAATAAAAAATCAAAACGAATCACGTTCGTTTTGAATTAAGTACTTCTATCATTCAGGGAGTCAGTAAACATTAAAAAAGGCAAATGTAGACTCATAATGACTACCTTTATCAACATTTAGTAGTTTTTAGTGTGCATTATGAGTCCTTCAAATGGCGGAGAGAAAGGGATTCGAACCCTTGATACGATTGCTCGTATACACGCTTTCCAAGCGTGCGCCTTCTCATACCTCTTGATAATCTCTACATAAACTATCGAGAAATTTACTGTTTTTATTTTATTTTTTTATAAATGAAATAGCAAATTCTTAATGATAACGACATATCGACGACAGAAGGTATGTATGTGCCATGGGGGGTGTATGGATATTTATCTGTTTCTCGTATAATTTATTAAAAAAATGAATGTAAACCAGTCATGAATATTTTCACTTTACTCAAAGTTTTTTCACAAAAAAAGAAAGCTAGAAAAAACAGAAGCTGGACTAAGTATTTTCCTTCTGTAAGTAAACTTTTCTCACTGAAGGGTGTTCAAGAATCTGTAATGGATGAATTAAATCCATTATTAAATATTATATTCCCGAAAACTGATGACAACGTTTATAGGACAATAACACTAGTTGCGATTATCAATGCTAGTTTTGCTGCGCTTCCAGGTAAAATGGGCATTGGTGTTGTTATATCTATAGCTCTTGAAATAGCTATGGCTGTATCAATTGCAAATCATGTTGGACTTCACGAGGTAAGAAAAGAAAATGTTTACAAATATTTTGGAACATTAGCTACCGTAGGATTTTCTATTTTGGTTTTATTTAAAGAAGCTATCAGCGGAGCTTTTTCTTTATTCTCATCTTTTACAGGGCCATTAAACCCATTAATTCCAGCTGAAATATTTGTCACTAATCTTTATGGAATAATGTTCTTGGTAGGTTTTAAAGAAATGAAAAAAAATGGAAGTTTCAAAATTCCACTAGACACAACCAAAGAAATATACAGAACTACTAAAGAATTAACTGCACACCAATGGAAATTTATCAAAGAGAAGCCTGTAGAAATATTAAAAAAATGTGGAAGAAAAGTTTATGCATTTGTTACTGGAGATGTATCTGTAAAAAATTTAAATCAAAGTCAAATTCGAGGTGATGTATTTCCAATTTTAGCCACTGCTCATTTAATGGATAACAACTTTGACGCTTTACAAGGACCAATGGGTCAAATGTTTATTAAAGCTGTTAGATTATCATTTCCAGAACAATTGGGTCCTAATGCAAGTTTAAATGATATGGCCAATCATTTAAAAAGTTATAACTCAGAGCAACTGCATGGATTAATTAATAAAAATATCAAAGGAAAATTTTTTGAAGTAATTATGGATACACGAGAAAATGCTGATGGTGATGATTGGGTAGCCTCCCCTCACCCTAACATTAGTCATCCAGGTTCAGACTCTACACATGAAAATTTAGAAAAGGGAATTTCAATTCAAGTTCAATATAAATCGACTTTTAATGCACCATATGTCGAAACAGAGATGGCTAAAAATCCTGATAAAATTTTTATTGTCACAGATGAAGTTGCAAATAAGATTAATGACCCAAGAATAATTCCTGCAGGAATAACAAATGAGGAAGTTACAAATTTAGCGGAAAAGAATGCAAAGTTATTAATGAAGGGAGAGATTGAAACTAGTGAACTTGCATTAGGAGCAGCCTACGGTGGAGTTGCGTCTGGTACATTCAATGTCTTTCCTTATCTAAGAGCTTATAAAAAAAATAAAATTACTAAAGAAGAACTAGAAAAAGTTTTAGAAACTCTTCTTCCTCAAGCAGGTGAAAAGACTATTCAATATATTGTTAAATATAGTCTAGGTGGAATGTTATATTTATGGTGGAGACCAGCTAATTTAATTCTGTCTTATCTTTATGATGATGAGGTTGAAGAAGAGAAAAGTCCCAAAAAATCCTATACTAGACGGGAATTTTTGACTTTAGCATTTGTGCCCATTTTAAAATAGAATAAATCTATTTTATGGCTATTAGTGAATTAAAAAAGTATGTAACTTCAAACAGACGAATATGCCCTGTTCCTTTAATGTGGAATAAATTTGTAGATATTTTACATATTGGAAATGAAATGCCACCACATCTAATCCCTTTAATTCTTAATGGGTGGACAGCTTCTGATTTAGAAAAACGTAAGAGATTATTAACTCAAATTGAATATGCCTCTAAAGATATTGCTATGTTTGAAGAATTAAATAAATTTATTTTAAATTTAAAAGAAGATGAATGGCACTATGGTAAAGAGCCTCCAAGTGATTATGAAACACCATTAATATAAGTTATGTTTGAACAGACCTTTAAAAATATAGATGACATTCTTTGGAAAGATGCTGGTTGTAGCACTGAATTAGACTATGCCGAGCAATCATCTTGGATACTATTCCTTAAATGGTTGGATGATTATGAAAAAGACAAAGAAACAAAAGCAAAATTAGAAAATAAAAAATTTAAACCTACCTTAGATAAAGAATTTCAGTGGTCTACTTGGGCTATTGTTAAAGACAAAGAAGATAAAGTAGATTTTAATAAATCTCTTACAGGCCCTGATTTAAAGAAGTTTGTTAATGACAAACTATTTACTTACCTCTCTTCATTTAGAAACAAAGCTGAAAGTTTCGATACTCTTGAATATAAGATTGGTGAAATATTCTCTGAACTTCAAAACAAGCTACAAGATGGTTACACCTTAAGAGATGTTATCAATGAAGTAGATAACCTTCAGTTCAGAAGCAATGAACAAAAGCATGAGCTAAGTGCTTTATATGAAGAGAAGATTAAGAACATGGGTAATGCTGGTCGTAACGGTGGTGAATACTACACACCAAGACCTCTTATTAAATCTATCATTAAAGTCATAGACCCTAAGGTTGGAGAGACTGTTTATGATGGTGCAGTTGGTAGTGCTGGATTTCTAGTTGAAGCATTTGAACATATGAGTCAATCCAAGTCTTTAACAACAACTGAACTTAAGAACCTTCAAAACAAAACATTCTATGGAGCTGAGAAGAAAACTTTAGCTTACATCATAGGTATTATGAATTTGATATTACATGGAATTGAAAGTCCTAATATCATTCATCAAAATACATTGGAGACTAATATCCAAGAGATACAAAACAAAGATAGAGTTGATGTAATACTTGCTAACCCTCCTTTTGGTGGAAAAGAAAAAGCTAACATACAAGAAAACTTTCCAATTAAGACAGGGGAAACTGCCTACCTATTCCTTCAACACTTTATAAAGAAACTTAAAGTAGGTGGCAGATGTGGTGTTGTTATTAAAAATACTTTTTTAACAAATGACGATGCAACTGAATTAAGAAAGCAGCTAGTAACTGAGTGTAATCTTCATACTATTCTTTACTTACCGAAGGGAACTTTTTTAGGAGCTGGAGTGCAAACAGTTGTTTTATTTTTTGAAAAAGGAAAGCCAACAAACAAAATTTGGTACTATGAACTTAATGTTGGAAGAAATATGGGCAAAACAAATTCTTTAAACGAAAGTGATTTAGAAGATTTTATAGAATTGTCAAAAACTCAAAAAATTAGCCACAATAGTTGGTCTGTAAACATAAAAAAAATTAATACTGAAACATGGGAACTTGGTATTAAAAACCCAAATATAATTGAAGAGATTGACGAACGAAAAACAACAGAAATTTTAGCCGATATAGAAGAAATTGATAAGAGTACTGCAGCAATATTGAAAAAAATTAAAGACCTCTTGTAATGTGGAACACTGTTAAATTAAAAGAAATAGTTAATCTTGATATTGGTAAAACACCCGCTCGTGATAACCCAAAATATTGGGATAAAAACAAAAAGAGTTCAAATATTTGGGTTTCCATTAGAGATATGAGTGCCATTAGCGGTCTATATATTGGTGATAGCAGAGAATATATTAGCAATGAAGGAGCTAAATTATTTAAAGAAGTGCCTAAAAATACTTTAATAATGAGCTTTAAACTTTCAATTGGTAAACTTGCTATTACAAAAGTAAATTTGCGAACTAACGAAGCAATAGCTGCTTTCGAAATTAAAGATGAAACTATACTCTGCAAAGAATATCTCTATTATTATTTATCTTCAATGAACTGGGATAAAATAGTTGGTCAGGATATTAAAGTTAAGGGCAAGACACTTAATAAAGCTAAGTTAAAAGAAATTTTAATATTACTACCACCATTAACAGAGCAGCAACGCATTGTAGCTGAACTTGACATGGCATTTTTTGAAATTGATAAACTTATAAAATTTGAGGAAATTAAAATTAAAAAAAATGAAACACTAATTCAAAATTATGTAAATAATATTTTTAAAACCAATAAAAATCCACTCAAGCTAAGTGCTTATACCGAGATAAATCCAGCCAAAAAAGAAGTAAATAATTTAGATGATTCTACTGAAGTATCATTTATGCCAATGAAAGATTTGGGCATTAATAATAAATTGGCAATTCCCAATCAGAAAAGAAAACTAAAAGATGTTAGGGGAAATTATACTTATTTTTCTGAGGGAGATATTTTACTTGCAAAAATAACTCCTTGTTTTGAAAATGGAAAAATAGGTATCGCATCTAATTTACTTAATGGAATTGGTTTTGGCTCAAGTGAATATATTGTTTTTCGACCTAATAAAAAATTAAAAAATGTATGGCTTTATTATTTTTTAAATAGAAAAACTTTTAGAATAGATGGTGCTCAGAACATGTCTGGTGCTGTTGGTCATAAAAGAGTTAATAAAGATTTTATTGAAAACACTTTAATTCCAATTCCACCAATAGAAGAACAAGAAAAAATTCTTTCTACATTAGAAAGTTTATTCAATTATTCTAAGACTATTAATCAGATTACTATAAAAAAAATAAAAGAAATAAATTTTTTAAAAAAATCGATTTTAAATAAATTATTAAATCATAAATTAGTGGATGCTGCATAATGAATGAAGCAGAAACAAGAGCAGAATTAATCGACCCTAAAATAAAAGAAGCTGGATGGAGTGATGTTGAGGGTAGTTTTGTTAGAAGAGAGTTTAAAATTACTAATGGTGAAATAAAACCAGGTAATATTAGAGCTGGTGTTATTAGTGCTGATTATGTTCTTATTTATAAGAATAGAAAGCTAGCAGTTATTGAAGCTAAAAGAGATGAACTTCCTGTGAGTGATGGTGTTAGCCAAGCAAAAGACTACGCTCAGAAATTAAAGATACACACTACCTACTCAACTAATGGGCATAAGATTTATGAAATCAACTATTCTAAAAATGACAAAGGTGAAATGTTTATTACTTCAGAAGGTGAAGTAGATAAATTTCCATCACCAGAAGAGCTATGGATTAAAACTTTTAAAGATAAAAATGAATGGTCCAGTAAGTTTGATGCAATTAACTTCGCACCATTTAAGAGAAATATAGAACCAAGATATTATCAAGAAATAGCAATTAACAACGCTTTAGATGCTATTGCTGATAAACAACAAAGAATACTTCTAACTCTTGCAACAGGTACAGGTAAAACTGTAATTGCCTTTCATATTGCATGGAAATTATTTCAATCTAGATGGAACAAGCAAAGAGATGGCGGTAGAGCTCCGCGAATACTATTCTTAGCTGATAGAAATATACTAGCTAACCAAGCTTTTAATTCATTTAGTGCCTTTGATGAGAATGCTTTAGTTAGAATTACCCCTAAAGATGTTAAAGACAAAGGTCATGTCCCAACAAATGGTTCTGTATTCTTTACTATATTTCAAAGCTTTATGTCTGGACCAGAAAACAAACCTTACTTTGGCCAATACCCTGCTGACTTTTTTGATTTAATTATTATAGATGAGTGTCATAGAGGTGGTGCTAAAGATGAAAGTAGATGGAGAGGAATAATGGATTATTTTTCAACAGCAGTGCAAATTGGTTTAACAGCTACACCTAAAAGAAAGTTTAATGCTGATACTTATGATTACTTTGGTGAGCCAGTTTATACCTACTCTTTAAAAGAAGGAATTAAAGATGGTTTCTTAACACCTTTTAAAGTTAAGAGAATTCAAACAACTATGGATGAGTATGTCTACACAGGTGATGATGATATTCTAGCTGGTGAAGATGAGCTTGTTAAAGGAGAAGTTTTCGAAGAGAAAGATTTTAATAAGAAAATTACTATTGAAGGAAGAGAAAGAAAAAGAGTTCAGTTAATGCTTGATAGTATTAATACTAAAGAAAAAACATTAGTATTTTGTGCAAGTATAGCTCATGCTGGGATGGTTAGAGATTTAATCAATCAGTTAACTGCCAATCCTCCTGCTGATTACTGTGTAAGAGTTACGGCAAAGGATGCAAAAACTGGTGATACTCACTTAAGACAGTTTCAAGACAATGAAAAAACACTACCCACAATATTAACAACCAGCCAAAAGCTAAGCACAGGTGTTGATGCATTAAATATTAGAAATATAGTTTTGATGAGACCAGTAAATAACATGATTGAATTTAAACAAATCATTGGAAGAGGAACAAGACTGTTTGAAGATAAATTTTATTTTACAGTGGTAGATTTTGTTGGTGCTTCAAGAAATTTTGCTGACCCTGAGTGGGATGGTGAGCCGATACCTGAAGAACCGCCAGAACCAAAAGCAGAGAAACCTTTTGAACCTGGTGAAGAAGTTGTTGGAGAAGAACCTCTAGAACCCAAACCACCAAGAGAGAAAATAATTATTAAACTAGCTGAAGGTAAAGAGTTGATGATTAAATCAATGTCCACTTACCTATTCTATTTTCAAGGTCAGCCTGTAACAGCAGAAGAATTCATTAAAAAGTTATTCAATACTATTGTGTTGCCTACAATCTTTAAAAATGAAGATGAGTTAAGAAAAATGTGGTCATCACCAATTACAAGAAATGAACTAATTAAAAAGCTCGAAGACAATGGTTTTAGCAAGCCTGATTTAAAACAAATCCAGACACTAATTGAAGCTGAAGATAGTGACATATTTGATGTACTAGAACACATTGCATATAGTAAAAAACCTATACCAAGAACAGTAAGGGTGACTAATGCAGAAAATAAAATTCACAAAAACCTAAATGACAAACAAAAAGAATTTATTGATTTTGTGTTGAGTAAGTATGTTGAGGGTGGTGTTGATGAATTAGACATCAATCGATTAAGTGATTTAATTGAGCTTAAGTACAGAACTATCCATGATGGTCAAAAAGCTTTGGGTGATGCAGATAGTATTAAAAATACATTTATAGAATTTCAAAAACATTTGTATTAATTATTAAAATTCTATCTTTGACCCAAACAAATTATTTAATTCTTTGATTAAATCCTTAAGTTTGATGTTAGATAATGAAGTAGTGTCTTCAAATATATTGTTATCTAATTGAGCCTTTGTGGAGTAAGCCCATCTCTCTGCTTGGTGTTTCTTGATAAATGTCTTAGCTATCCTAGTTCCTTTGTAATGTATTAAACATTGCCATTTATTGTTTCTTTTTCTCAGGTACATATTTCCTCCATTTAAGGCTATCGACGACAGGGCGACGACAGCGATTATTTTCTTTGGAAATTTCTCTTGAGATATGTAGAGATTCTATCGAAAAATGGCGGAGAGAAAGGGATTCGAACCCTTGATACGATTGCTCGTATACACGCTTTCCAAGCGTGCGCCTTCAACCGCTCGGCCACCTCTCCTATTTGAAGTCATCAATTAGCTTAACAAATTTATCAATAAATTCTTTGTTAGTTGGTAACTTATTTTTTTTCATATCCTTTTGAATTTTTTTATAATTTTTTTTGATATTATTTAGAGTGCCAAATAAACTTATAAAGTTTCTTCTAGAGACAAAAATTCCTTTCTTTTGTCCAATAACATGTTTTATATCATCGAAAATTACGACAGGTCTTCTTCTGGCTAGTGCTTCAAGCAACACCATGGGGTGTCCTTCTGTAAATGAAGGTAAAATAAAAATATTATGATCATCGTAATATTTAATTAATTTAGTTTTATTGCTTTGAGTTGAAATTATTTTTATATTACTTTGATTAATTTTATGAGGTATCTCTTTTTCTGCTCCTATAACTGTAAGAGAAAAATCCCTTTTATTCCTTATTAATTCTGCTAAAGAATAAATTCCTTTTTCTACTCTAATTCTTCCCACATATAATAATTTAAAATTTTTTATTTCAATATTTTTTGGTTGTCTAAGCCACACGGAGTCTAATTGAGATGGATTTAAAATTTTTCCATTTTTTCCTCTAAGTATATAATCTCTACAGCTTATTAGATTGGAAATAGCTCCTATAATGCTAAACATAAAATGATAAATGAGTGGTCCAATTTTTCCAAAAATAGCTTTGTACTCTCCGTACCCATCGCTTCTTAGATACACAATAGGTTTCTTGCCTAAAAATTTAATAAATAAAGAAATGATGAATGTATAAGGAGAAATTGAAATTATTAAAAATTTAGATTCTTTATTTTTTGAAGCAACTATTACAGAAGAGAGATAAGAAAAAATATTATTAAATATTTTAATTTTTTTTATCTTTATCTCGTGGGACCTTTGCTTATTAGATTTTCTTCCAAATAAATTGACTTCAAATTTTTTATTTAAACCTTCAGGAGTTGACTTAAGATCTAAGTTATCACAGTAATATTTATTATCTATTAGAGTTATACTTTCGTTGGAAAAAATAAATAATTTTTTTTTCATCAAGAATCCTTATTGATCTTCAAAACTCCAATAAATGCTTCTTGCGGAATTTCTACTTTACCAAATTGTTTTGATCTAGCTTTTCCTTTTTTTTGTTTCTTTAATAGTTTTTTCTTTCTATCTCCAGCTCCGCCACCGTGAATTTTTGTCAGAACGTCTTTTGAAAATCCTTTGATTGACTCTCTAGCTACAATCTTTCCTCCAATGGCTGCTTGGATTGGAATCATGAAATTGTGTCTTGGAATTAGATCTTTTAATTTCTCACAAACCTGACGACCTGTAGTTTGTGCAAAATTTTTGTGTATAATCATAGCCAAGGCATCAACTGGTTCTGCATTAACTAATATGCCAAGTTTAACCAGGTCTCCTTCTTTATGCTCTGTTATTTCATAATCAAAACTTGCGTATCCACTAGAAATAGATTTTAACTTATCGTTAAAATCGAAAACAACTTCATTTAATGGCATGTCGTATGATAAAACTGCTCTATTACCCGAGTAACTAAGGTTTGTTTGTAATCCTCTTTTATCCTGACAAATTTTTATTATAGATCCTAAATATTCATCAGGCGTTATAATGGTGGCCTTAATCCAAGGCTCTTCTATCTTTAAAATTTTTGTGGGGTCTGGCATACTTGAAGGGTTTTGAAGATCTATAATATCTCCATTTACTTCATGAACTTTATAAATTACTCCTGGTGTAGTCGTTATTAAGTTCACATCAAACTCTCTCTCAAGTCTTTCTGTTATAATTTCTAAGTGTAATAATCCTAAAAATCCACATCTAAATCCTAGGCCTAAAGCGCTTGAAGACTCTGCTTCATATGAAAAACTAGCATCATTTAATTTAAGCTTTCCTAAGCCATCTTTTAACTTTTGATATTCAGAACTATCAACAGGAAATAAACCGCAGAAAACAACCGGTTTACTTGGTTTAAACCCAGGTAAAGGTTCGTTAATTGGATTTGATGCATCGCAAATAGTGTCTCCCACCTTTGTCTCTGATAAAGATTTAATTCCTGTAATAATGAATCCTATTTCACCTGAATTTAATTCATTGATATCAGTTGGTTTTGGTGTGAATACTCCCACTTTTTCAATGACATATTCTTGACCATTAGACATTAGTTTAATCTTCATATTTTTTTTTATTTTTCCATTTAAAACTCTTACTAATATCACGACTCCAAGGTAGGTATCGTACCAACTATCAACCAGTAGTGATTTTAATTTTTCTTCTTGCACGCCTTTTGGGGCTGGTAATACATTGACTATTGCTTCTAGAATCTCATCAATGCCTTCACCTGTTTTACCTGAACAGCCAATTGCACTCGATGTGTCAATTCCAATCACATCTTCGATTTCTTTTTTTGTTTTTTCTAAATCTGAAGCGGGTAAATCTATCTTATTTAAGATTGGAATAACCTCATGATTAATTTCTAACGCTTGATACACATTTGCTAAGGTTTGAGCTTCTACACCTTGAGTGCTATCTACAATTAATAATGATCCTTCACATGCAGATAAAGATCTACTTACTTCATATCCAAAATCAACATGGCCAGGTGTGTCAATAATATTTAAAGTGTAAATATTTCCATCCTTAGCTTTATATTTTAACTTTACAGTCTGTGCTTTAATAGTAATTCCTCTTTCTCTCTCTATATCCATAGAGTCTAGAACTTGTTGTTTCATTTCTCGTTCAGCCAAACCTCCACATTTATGGATAATTCTATCAGCAATAGTAGATTTACCGTGATCAATGTGCGCAATTATAGAAAAATTACGAATTCTTTTTATATCTGACATTAGGATCTGATTACAGCACCAGTTTTTTCACTTACTATTCTAATGATATTTTTGCTGATCTTATCTAAGTCATTTTCAGTTAAAGTTTTATCAAAGGCTTGAAGTGTAACATTTATAGCAACTGATTTTTTATCTTTTGGAATATTTTCACCTTCATATACATCAAAGGTAATAACTTTTTGTATTAGTTTTTCATCTACCTCTTTAATTACTTTTTCTAGAATACCAATTTTAAAAATTTTATCTATTACGAAAGCAAAATCTCTTTCAGATTTTTGAAAATCAGAAACTTCAAAGCTTTTTTTTCTTTCTCTTAATTTTTTATTTGGCTCAGGTATATTTTTTAAAAAAATTTCAAAACCAAAAATATTTTTATCTTTAAAATCTAGATTTTTTATTATCGCTGGATGCATCTCTCCAAAATAAGCAAGGTGTGAACCTTTTTCAGATTTTAAATTAATGGAGCCTGATCTACCAGGGTGGTAAGAATATTTTGTATTATCACTTACAAATAAATCTTTTCGTTCGATGCCAAGTTCTAACAAGGTTTTTATCACATCACTTTTAATGTCAAAAACATCGATGTTTCTCTCTTTTTCAAGCCAACTTTTTTTATTTATTTTTCCTGACTTCAAACCACCCACTACAACTTGCTGTTCTCCAGGATTTTTACCGAAAAATGTGGGGCCTATTTCAAATAAAGACAGTTCTTCATATCCTCTATCTTGATTTTTTTTAAGATGAAAAGCTAAATTCGAAAAAATGGATCTTCTTAAAACATCTAGGTCAGATGAAATGGGATTATAAATTGAAATCTCTTTTTCACCCTTTGAAAATTGTTTATCAATTTTAGAGTCGGTGAACGACCAAGTAACCGTTTCTAAGTAACCTTTTGAAGCTAAAGCTCTTTGAGATAAGTGGAAAATTTTTTGTTTAAAATTTAATGTATCTTTAGTTCGATTTTTTTCTGGCTTTATAAGTTTAATTTTATTGAAACCTTTAATTCTAATTAATTCTTCTATTATATCTTCATCTAAGCTAACGTCTGGCCTCCATGTTGGCACTGCTACAATTAAATCTTTTTTTCCTTTTTTACATTTGAAGCCAAGAGAAGATAATATTTTATCGGCTTCAATAATAGTTATTGGAATTCCAATTATCTTCTCAAATTTTTCAATTTTAAATTTAATAGTTTTACTGCTTTGAAATGGCTTGCCTGTAATTATAAATTTACTTGCATTTCCACCACAAATTTTGATAATTAATTCAGTTGCTAACTCTAATCCTTCCTTAGTTGAATTTGGGTCAATGCCTCTTTCAAACCTGTATTTGGCGTCTGTATTGATATTTAGTTCACGAGCTGTTTTTCTTATTGAGGAAGGTAAGAAATAGGCTGCTTCAAGCAATATATTTTTGGTATTTAATTCGGTTGAAGTAGATGATCCTCCAATTATACCTCCTAGACCTAGAACTTTTGATTTATCAGAAATAACACACATTCCTTTTTTTAATTTGTATTTTGTGCTATCAAGTGCTTCAAATTCTTCTCCCTCTTTTGAATTTCTAATTATAATTTCTTTATTTATTTTGTCTGCATCGTACGCATGTAGAGGTCTATTTAAATCAAACATAACGTAATTTGTTATATCTACTACTGCGGAAATAGGTTTAAGTCCTAAGGCTATTAATTTGCTCTTAAGCCAATCAGGGCTTTCTTTATTGGTAATATTTTTAATATAACAACTTCCAAAAGTTGTGCATCCTTGGTCTTTTTCTTTTGTAATCGATGTTTTAATTACATGTTTTATAGTTTGTTTTATTTTTTTTCTTTTAGTTTGAATTAACTTTCCTACTCCTGCTGAATAAAGATCTCTAGCTATTCCTCTTATACCTAAACAGTCTGCTCTATTTGGTGTGATTGAAATATCAATAGATTTTTCTGATTTAGTATTAAAAAAACTCTTACCAACTTCTTTTTCTTTTTTCTTGAGCTCAATAATACCATTGCTTTCATTTGATAAATTTAATTCGTTCTCAGAACAAAGCATTCCTTTAGACTCAACACCTCTAATTTTTACAATTTTTAATTCAAACTTTGTCTTTGGGATTACTGCACCTGGTGGAGCATAAATTGTAACAAGACCTTCTCTGGCATTTGGAGCTCCACAAACAACTTTTAATATTTTATTTTCTCCAATTAAAACATCGCAAATTTTTAATTTATCTGCATTAGGGTGTTTTTCTGTTTTTAGAATTTTAGCAATCTTAAAAGAACTCATGTCTCCAGAATTTTCTTTTATACCCTCTACTTCTAGACCAATATTGGTTAAATGATCTACAATTTGAGATTCATTTGCAGTAGTTTTAAGATGCTCTTTAAGCCAAGGTATAGTGATTATCATTTACTCAAACCTCTGTAATTTGTTGGCACATCTAAAGGGTCAAAACCAAAGTGGCTTAACCATCTATAATCTGTTTCAAAAAAAGCTCTAAGATCATTAATTCCATATTTTAACATAGCTAATCGATCTATACCTATTCCAAAAGCAAAACCTTGAAAATTTTTTGAATCAATTTTTACATTTTTCAGAACATTGGGATGAACCATGCCACATCCTAAAACTTCTAGCCATTTATCACCCTCTCCAATAACTATTTTTCCATTATCAATTTTGTAGCCTATATCAACCTCAGCTGAAGGTTCTGTAAATGGAAAATGACTTGGTCTAAATCTCATCTTTACATTTTTAACTTCAAAAAACTCTTTGATAAAATAATCTAAACAGCCTTTTAAATGTCCCATATTAATATTTTTATCTATATGCAGGCCTTCGAGTTGATGAAACATTGGTGCATGAGTTTGATCACTGTCACAACGGTAAGTTCTGCCAGGAGCAATTATTTTAAATGGTGGTTTACTATTAAGCATTGTTCTGATTTGAACTGGAGAGGTGTGTGTTCTTAATAGTAGTTTTTTATTCTTTTCTAAATAAAAAGTATCATGCATGTCTCTTGCTGGATGATCCTCAGGTGTATTTAAAGCTGTAAAATTATTATATTCATTTTCCACATCAGGTCCCTCTGCTACAGAAAAACCTATTTCTGAAAATATAGATGATATTTCATCAATTACTTGTGAAACAGGATGAATTTTTCCTTGCCTAGAAGGTCTAATAGGTAAAGTAACATCAACTTTCTCGTTTTTTAATTTTTCATTAATTTGACTAGTTTCAATTTCTAAATTTTTTTGTTCTAGCTGATTAGATAGATCGTCTTTAATTTTATTTAAGTTTGATGCAAATGCTTTTCTTTTTTCAGGTTCTAAGGAACCCAAATTCTTAAATTGTGCTGTGATCTGTCCATTTTTGCCAAAAAATTCTGTTTTAATATTTTGTAATTCTTCCTTAGACTTTACAGAATCTATCTTTGCATTAAATAATGAATTTATTTTGTCTAAATCACTCATCGGATAATTGATTTTTTATATTATGTTGAGATTAAATCAAAGGCCCTTTTAAACTAGGGAGGATTGAACCTTTTTTACAACAGATTTAAAGACTTCTGGATTATTATAGGCTAATTCAGCTAATACTTTTCTATCAAGTTTAATTTTTGACTTAGCTAAACCACTAATAAATTTTGCGTAAGTTAGTCCTTCCGCTCTCACTCCAGCATTGATTCTCTGGATCCATAAAGATCTAAATTCTCTTTTTTTAGCTTTTCTATCTCTATAAGCATATTGCATTGCCTTCTCCATAGCTTGACGAGCTATTCGGATGGTATTTTTTCTTCTGCCTCGTTGACCTTTTACAGTTTTTAAAACTTTATTATGTTTTGCTCTACTTACAACACCTCTTTTAGTTCTTGCCATTTTAATTCCTATTTATTGTAGGGCATATACGATTTAACAATTTTTGAATCTTGTTTTGACATTATCGTTGTGCCTCTAAGTTTTCTTATTTGTGAATTCGTTCTTTTAATCATTCCATGCCTTTTCCCCGCTTGTGGTCTTTTAACTTTACCTGAAGCAGTAAATGTAAATCTTTTTTTTGCTGAGCTTTTAGTTTTAAGTTTAGGCATTAATATTTTGGTTTTATATAGGCAATAATTTATCTTTACAAGACGATTTTATATTAAATTTATATGGGCTGAATGATCATAACCATTTGTCTGCCTTCAAATTTAGGCCTGCTTTCAACTTTTGCAATATCTTTTGTTTCTTCTATTATTTTGTTCATTAACTCTTTACCAAGCTCTGTGTGTTGCATCTCTCTACCTTTAAATTTAACGGTAAATTTGACTTTATCCCCTTTTGTAATAAATTTTTTAGCATTCTTAATCTTAAAATTATAATCGTGCGTATCTGTTCCAGGTCTTAATTTGATTTCTTTGAGTGCAACTATTTTTTGTTTTTTTTTAGCTACATTTGCTTTTTTTTGTAAATCATATTTGTACTTACCCATATCCATAATTTTGCAAACTGGTGGGTTTGCGTTAGGAGAAATTTCTATTAAATCCAAACCTTCTTGTTTGGCTATCTCAATAGCTTTGTTAAGCGGCATTGAACCAAGATTTCCACCATCACTTCCGATAACCTGAACATCTATAGCTCTAATTCTTTCATTAGCTTTAGGCCCTTGAGGTTTGCTTCTTCTTTGAAAATAGTTGGGTTTAAAGTTTGACACTAATTTAAAGGCAGCTTATTGGAGGCTAACATATTTTTTATAAAATCTTCTCTTTTGACAACTTCTTGTTTATCTGATCCTAGCTTTCTAACTGTTACAGTATTATCAGCAACTTCTTTTTTTCCACAGACAATAATGAACGGAACTTTTGCTAGAGAATGTTCTCTAACTTTATAATTTATTTTCTCATTTCTTAAATCCATCTCACATTTTATACCTTCTTTAAACAAATCTTCAAATAACTTTTTTACATATTCATTATTTTCTTCTGCTATTGGACATACTACAGCCTGTGAAGGTGAAAGCCAAAAAGGTAATCTACCTGCATAATTTTCTATTAAAATTCCAATAAATCTTTCTAACGATCCAAATAATGCTCTATGAAGCATTACTGGAACTTTTTTATTTCCATCTTTAGCAATATATGATGCGCCTAGTCTGTTTGGTAAATTTAAATCCACTTGTAAAGTTCCACATTGCCAGTCTCTTCCAATAGCATCTCTTAAAACAAATTCAATTTTAGGACCGTAAAAAGCTCCTTCTCCTTTATTAATTTCATATTCAAGTTTTGATTGTTTAATTGCGGATAAAAGCGCTGCTTCAGATTTATCCCATACACTGTCATCTCCAACTCTTTTTTCTGGCCGATCTGAATATTTTAAGACAACATTTTCAAAACCTAAGGCTTTATAAATTTCTAAAATTAAATTGGTCACTGTTAAAGATTCTTGTGTTATTTGATCTTCCGTACAAAAAATATGTGCGTCATCTTGAGTAAAGGCTCTTACTCTCAATAACCCATGTAATGCTCCTGATGGTTCATACCTATGAACTTTACCAAATTCAGATAACTTCAACGGTAAATCTCTATAACTTTTTAAACCCTGGTTAAAAACTTGAACACATCCAGGACAATTCATCGGTTTCACGGCAAATGTTTTTTTATCTGGTGTTTCAGAAGTAAACATATGTTCACCAAATTTATCCCAGTGACCAGATTTTTCCCACAATGATCTGTCTAGTAATTCAGGAGTATTGATCTCTTTGTAACCAGCTAACCTTTGCTTTGATCTCATATATTCAACTAATCTTTGAAATAATAGCCACCCTTTTTCATGCCAGAATACCGCTCCGGGACTCTCTTCCCTGAAATGAAATAAATCCATTTCTTTGCCAAGTTTTCGGTGATCTCTTTTCTCCGCCTCCTCTAATCGATGTAAATAGTCATCTAACTCTTTTTTTGTTGTCCAGCATGTTCCATAAATTCGTTGAAGCATTTCATTATTAGAATCACCTCTCCAGTATGCTCCTGAAACTTTGGTTAGTTTAAAAGCCTTTCCGATTTTACCTGTTGAAGCAAGATGAGGTCCTTTACATAAGTCATGCCATTCTCCATGGTTATAGATTGATACTTCTTGTCCAGTTGGAATACCTTCAATAATTTCTGCTTTATATTTTTCTCCTATTTTAAGAAAGTGTGCTATAGCATCATCTCTTTTCCAGACCTCTCTAGAAGTTTTTTCATCTCTATCAACAATTTCAGCCATTTTTTTTTCAATTTTTTTTAAATCTTCTTCTATGAATGGTTCTTTTCTTGAAAAATCATAATAAAAGCCGTTTTCAATTACAGGTCCAATAGTTACTTGAGTACCAGGATACAGCTCTTGAACAGCCATTGCTAAAATATGTGCAGCATCATGTCTAATAACTTCTAGGCCTTCTTTATCTTTAGGTGTAATAATTTTAACTTTAGAATTCTTAGTTATTTGATGACTTAGATCTTTTAATTCACCGTCAACTTCCATTATGAGGGCAACTTTTTCTAAAGACTTACTAATTTTTTTTGTCAATTCAAATCCATTGATGGATTTATCAAAATCTATTTTTTTTCCGTCTAATAGTGTAATTTGAGACATTATTTTTTTAACAATTTTTTATATTCTTTTAAATTTGTGTCACACATTATTTCAACATCAAATTTTTTAGTTATATTTTTTCTACCTTCATTCCCCATTGATTTCAGTTCTTCCTGAGTTAATTGAATAACAGTATTTAAACTTTTCGCAAGTTCTCTAGGATCATCAAACTGATATAAAAATCCAGATTTTTTGTTAAGAATAGTTTCTTTTGATCCCCCTATGTTGCTTGCTACAATCGGTTTTCCCATAGATTGTGCTTCAACAGCCACTCGACCAAAGGCTTCTGGCTCAATTGAAGCTGAAACAACTACATCTGCTAATGAGTATGCTAGAGGCATTTCTTTACAGTGATTAAAAAATTTTACTTTGTTATTCAGGCTATATCTTTCAACTAAATTTATAAGTTTTTTTTTATAGACTGTTCGCCCTTGATCTGAGCCAAGCATTATAGCTTGAAAATTAATGAAATTATAATCTTCTATCAAAATATTTAAAGACTCGATAAATTTAACTTGACCTTTCCAATTTGTTAAGCGTCCTGGCATTAAAATTGTAAATTTATTAAAATTTAATCCCCATTCTTTTTTTAGTTTTTCTTGTTTAAGAATTGAAATATTTTTCTGATTATAATAATCAATATTAATACCTCTATAAATTACTCTTAATTTTTTTTTTCTATTGAGGTATTCACTATAATTTTCATTAATGTGGCTGAAAATAAAATTTGACCCAGCTATGGTTAGTTTCGCTTTTAACATAATACTATTATAAAATTTCTTAAATTTACTTTTAAAATTATAAGTTCCGTGAAAAGTTGTAACAAAAGTTCTACGAGTCAAAAAACAGGCAAAATAACATGACCAAGCAGGTGCTCTACTTCTTGCGTGTACGATGTTAATATTAAAAAAAATTATAAATAAAGATAATGCTAGAGCATTAAATATTACTAGTATTGGATTTTTAGAATGAACAGGTAGTCTAATTATTTTAACTTTTTCTTTTTTAATAAACTTTAACAAATCACCACCTGCTGTAACGATAAACGAGCCACATTCTTTTTCTGCTAAATAGTGCGCGATATCATAACAGCCGGTTTCAGCACCGCCATAACCAAGCTTTGGTATTACTTGAAGAACATTTATTTTAGTACTCATGTTAGTTGGTATATAATAACAAATTAAAATACTAATATGAAAAAATTTAAATATTTAAAAATTTCAAATACAAAAAAACTTAGATTTATTGACAATTACTATAAAAAAAATCTTTATATAGTTTTTCTTCCGGGCTTTATGTCTGATATTGATGGAAAAAAACCTCAAGCTTTTAAACAATATGCAGTTAAAAATAAGTTAGGTTTTTTAGCTATTGAGTATTCTGGACACGGTAAATCATCAGGTGAGTTTATAAAAGGAAATATAACTGCATGGTCTAATGATGCTAAAAATTCAATTAAAAGAATTGTTAAAAAAAATAAATTTATACTTATCGGTTCTAGCATGGGTGCCTGGATTTCTTTAAATCAGTTTAAATATTTTGAAAATCAAATTTTAGGTTTTGTTGGTATAGGCTCAGCTCCTGAATTTCTTGAAAGGTTAATTTGGAAAAAGTTTCCAAAAAAAAATAAAAATGAAATTATCACTAAAGGATTAAGTGTTATTAAGAATGGAAAATATGAATATCCTATTACCGCCCAACTAATTAGAGATGGAAGAAAAAATAAGATCTTATCTAAAAAATTAAGATCAAAAATTAAAGTAACTATGGTTCATGGTGGTAAAGATGAGGTTGTGCCAGTATCTTTTTCAAGAAAAGTTCTTTCAATATTTCCGAATGCACAAAAGAAGTTAGTAGTAATTAAAAATGCTGATCACAGCTTATCAGATCAAGCTCCTCTAAAAAAAATAATTAAAGAATTAAATAACATTATTGAAAATATAGTTTAGTCCTTCAACATAAGTTGGATATTTTAATTTATAATTAAAAAATTCTTTCATCTTTTTATTATCTATTTTTTTTGAGTCTTTATAAAAATTTTTTAACATTTCACTTTCTATCTCATTTATTTCTATAGTTTTAGGTTTATCTATTCCTAATAGTTTCGCTCCATATATAGCGACTTCTTCTGCAGGTGCAGGTTGATTATCTGAGATGTTGTAGATTTCTTTTTTTTTAAAATTATTTAAAGAGCTGGATAAAACATTTGCAATATCTTCTACATGAATGCGAGAGAAAAAATGATTTTTTTTATTTATTATCTTGGTGTCTCCGGACTTTAATCTCTTTAAGATATTATATTGGTTAGAATAAATTCCTGATAATCTAAAAATTTGAAATGGTAAATCAAATTTAGTTGCTAGTTGCATCCATTCTTTTTCAACTTTGAGTCTTTCAATACCATTTGGTGAAGTTGGTTTAGTCTCGCTATTTTCTTCTACCCATTCTCCACTATGATCTCCATAAACACTTGTTGCGGAAAGATACGTTATCCATTTAAATTTGCTTAACTTAAAATAATCTTTAAAATTATTTATAACAATATCAGTTCCGTTAATTGGAGCTATAGATAGAAGAATATGATCTGCTTCCTCAAATTTTGTTATTAAATTTTTATCAAAACCTTCTTCTGTAAATTGAAAGCTTTTATAATTTATATTTTCAAATTTTTCATTTTTAGACTCTTCTCGTGATGTAATCGTTAATTTAAAGGGGATCCCTTGGTCATTTAGTTTTTTAATAAAGTTTTTTGCTACTTGCCCAAAGCCAAAACAAATAATATTCATTGTTTTCATTTAGCTAACCTTTTTAATTGCAGTCTTTAACGTGATTGGGTTATCTAGTTTGTCTAACATCTCTATAGGACAAATTTGCTTGAAGTTTTTTAATTCAACTTTAAAATTATCTAATATTTTTTTAGCTACCGCTGAATTAGTTTCTTTTAAAAATTCATTTAATTTCTCTTTTAAAAATGATTTCCAGAAATCTGTTTCAATTTGCTGCCAAATAATAGTTGCTGGATTAGCATAATTTTCAAATTCATCTTTTGCATCGTACACAAATGCCATTCCACCCGTCATACCTGCTCCAAAATTATCTCCTACTTCTCCCAATATTATGGCAGTTCCGCCAGTCATATATTCACATCCGTGCGCACCGCAACCTTCAACTACTGAAAGACTCCCAGAATTTCTTACAGCAAATCTTTCTCCAGCCTGGCCTGATGCAAATAATCTTCCTGTAGTTGCACCATATAAAACTGTATTACCTATAATTGTATTTTCGTTTGAAATAAGTTTATTTTTTGGAGAAGGATAAACAATAATAGTTCCGCCGGATAATCCTTTTCCTACATAATCGTTGCAATCACCTTCGACTGTCAGCTTAATACCTTTAGTTAAAAATGCTCCGAGTGACTGTCCAGCTGAACCTGTTAGTTTTATATCTATAGTATCATCTGGTAATTTATTATTACCATATGTCTTGTAAATATAATGAGATAGCCGAGTTCCTACAGATCTTGATGTGTTTTCTACTTCATAACCAAAAATATTTTTTGAATTAGGATTAATATTTTTTTTAATATCTGACCAAATTTTTTCATCTAGAGTGTCTGGAACTTTGTTAATATGTCTATCCTTGCAGTATCTCAAGTTTTCACCAGGATCAGCTTGAACCAATAAAGGATTAAGATCTAAATCATCTAAATTAGATGCTCCTTTATTGACTTGAGACAACAGATCTGTTCTACCAATTATTTCATTAACTGACTTAAATCCCAGTGAAGCAAGTATTTGTCTTACTTCTGTAGCAGCAAATTTAAATAAATTAACAACTTTTTCTGGAGTCCCGGTAAATTTTTCCCGTAAAGCTTTGTCTTGACTACAAACACCGACTGGACAAGTATTAGAATGACATTGTCTGACCATAATACATCCCATGGCAACTAATGATGATGTACCCATTCCGTATTCTTCCGCGCCCATCATCGCAGCCATAATTACATCTCTCCCTGTTTTTAACCCTCCATCAGTTCTTAGTGTTACCTTGTGTCTTAAATTATTTAAAGTAAGAATTTGATTAACTTCTGTTAACCCCATTTCCCATGGTATACCTGCATACTTAATACTTGTTTGTGGGCTTGCTCCAGTGCCGCCAGAATGACCTGAGATTAAAATAATGTCAGCCTTTGCCTTGGCTACACCTGCAGCAATAGTTCCAATTCCAGTTGAAGCTACTAATTTAACCCCAACTCTTGCACCGGGATTAATTTGTTTTAAATCATAAATTAATTGAGCTAAGTCTTCGATAGAATAAATGTCATGGTGAGGTGGAGGTGAAATTAAAGTGACGCCTGGTGTAGAATGCCTTAACCTTGCTATTTCTTTTGTAACCTTAAAACCAGGTAATTGACCGCCTTCTCCAGGTTTAGCGCCTTGGGCCATCTTAATTTCTATTTCATTTGCATTGTTTAAGTAATCTACGGTGACACCAAATCTAGCTGATGCTATTTGTTTTACCCTTGAGTTAGCGCTATCACCATTTGCAAGAATTCTAAATCTTTTTGCATCTTCTCCACCTTCTCCGCTACAAGACGCACCTTTAATTCTATTCATTCCTGTTGCTAAAGTTTCATGTGCTTCTGATGATAGGGCTCCATGAGACATACTTCCACTTCCAAAGCGTTTTAGTATCTCTTCAAGAGGTTCGACCTCATTAATATCTATTGGTTTTCTTTTATTCTTAAATTCTATTAAATCTCTAATATTAATTGGCGGTAAATCGTGTATTCCAGCTGAATATTTTTTATATTGCTCATAAGAACCACTGCCTACAGCACTTTGTAATAAATGAATAAGTTTACCTTGATATTGGTGATTCTCTCCACTTTTTCTATATCTATAAAGACCTCCTATCGGTAAAGAAAAAATATTTTTAGCATTAAATTTTTTATGAAGTTCTTTTATTTTTTTTTCAATACCAATTATTCCTATACCTGAGATTCTAGAGGACATGCCAGGAAAATATTCAGAAACTATTGCTCTACTTAAACCTACAGCTTCAAAATTACATCCGCCTCTGTAAGAGCTTATTACTGAAATTCCCATTTTAGACATTATTTTTAAAAGTCCGGCATCTATTGATTTTTTAAATTTAACTACACAACTTTCAAAATCAGATTTACCAAATAGTTTTTTTTCAAATCTTTGATAAATGCTATCTATAGCTAAGTAAGGATTTACAGTGGTTGCTCCTACTCCTATTAGAACTGCAAAAGAGTGAGTGTCTAAAGCATCAGAACACTCTGAATTTAATGAGCAGTAGCCTCTTAATCCATTTTTAACTAAATGAGAATGAACAGCCCCAATAGTTAAAATGCTAGGAATACTAGCTTTTAAATTAGAAATATTTTTATCTGATAAAATTATACAGGTGCTACCTTCCCTTACAGCAGTTTCTGACTCATCACGAATTGACTCGATTCTATCTTTTAATGATGATTCTATATCAAAAGTGCAATCGATTACTTTTACTTTTTTTGAAAAAAATTTTTTAAATTTTCTAAACTGAGAGTTTGTAAGTATTGGACTATCAAGTACATAAATATTTTCTTTTGTTAAGTTATCAAAATCTAAAATATTTCCTAAATTTCCAAATCTTGTTTTTAAACTCATCACTTTATTTTCTCTTAAAGAGTCAATCGGAGGGTTAGTGACCTGACTAAAGTTTTGTCTAAAATAATGTGAGACAGGTCTATAATGACTTGAAAGTACTGCAACAGGAGTGTCATCTCCCATTGAGCCAGAGGCTTCTTTTCCTTCTTCAGCCATGGGATGCAGAATCAATTCTAAGTCCTCAATACTTAAACCAGAAAGATATTGCCTTTTTCTTAAATCATCGTTTAAAAAATTTGGTTTTTCATTTTGATTAAATATTTTTTTATTAAGATCAATAATCTGTTTGTTATATTTTTTATAGTCTTTTGCTATTAGATCTTTAATTTCCTTATCTTTAAATAATTTTCCTTTTCTTAGATCTATTGCAATAATTTCTCCAGGCCCAAGTTTTCCTTTCTCAATAATCTTTTCTTCAGGAATTTTTATCATTCCAGACTCTGAACCAGCGAAAAATAAGTCATCGGAGGTAATTGAATATCTTAGAGGTCTTAGCCCGTTCCTGTCAGATGATGCTAAAACCCATTTAGCATCTGTCGCACATATTGCAGCTGGTCCATCCCAAGGTTCTATAGTGCTATTTAAAAAATTAAATAAATCTTGGTGATTTTTAGGAACTGTCTTGCTTCTTTTAGACCAAGCGTCTGGTATCATCATCAATTTTATTAATGGAGCTAATTTTCCTGAGTGTGTAAGTAATTCAAAAACATTATCTAAAGCTCCTGAATCTGATGCACTTCGTATTACCGGTTTAAGATTTTTAACATTTTTAAATAGGGGGCTAGACATGTCTTGTTCATGAATTTTCATCCAATTGATATTTCCTTTAATAGTATTAATTTCTCCGTTATGAGCTAATGCTCTAAAAGGTTGGGCTAAGTCCCAACTTGGAAATGTATTAGTCGAATATCTTTGATGAAATATAGCAAATCGCGATGTCAACTTTTCATCGTTTAGGTCTGGGTAAAACTCTGATAACATTTCAGCCAAGAACATACCTTTGTAAACTATAGATCTAGAGCTAAAAGAACATATGTAGAGGTCGTCCAGTTGATTTTCTCTAGCGACTTTTTCAATTTTTTTTCTTGTTTCAAAAAGATCTCTCTCAAGGTTATTCGTTTCAAGTTTATCATTTTTTCTGAACATCACCTGAGCAATTTCAGGTCGATTCTGATTCGCTGTTTTTCCTAATACGCTTGGGTTTATAGGCACCTGTCTCCATCCATAGATATTATAATTTTCCTCCAACAGAGCTGCCTCTATAATTTCTCTACATTTTTCTTGTTTTGAATAATCTGTTCTTGGAAGAAAAATCATTCCAACACATATTCGTTTACCATTGTCTGGTGAATGTCCTGTTGCTAAAATCTTTTCTTTAAAAAAATCTGGAGCTATTTCAATTTGAATTCCTGCTCCATCTCCCGATTTACCGTCTGCATCAACTGCACCTCTGTGCCAAATAGCTTTTAATGCTTGTATTCCATACTCAACTATTTTTCTAGATTTTTTTCCATTTGTCGATGCTATTAAACCAACACCACAGGCATCGTGTTCCATATCTTGACTATAATTAAAACTATTTTCTAAAAGTTTTTTATTTTTTTTATAATTATTCATTTTAATTAAGCTGCTTCTTCAGATTTATTTTTATTTGCTTTTATTTGTAAGTATTTTTCAATTTCAATAGCTGCGTCTCTTCCATCTCTTATGGCCCAAACTACTAATGATGCCCCTCTTACAATGTCTCCAGCAGCAAAAACTCCATCTATATTTGTCTGCATCGATTTTAAATCAATCTTAACTGTTCCCCATTGAGAAATTGCTAATTCTTCTGCATTAAATAGTTTTGGAATATTTTCTGGATCAAAACCTAAAGATTTAATCACAAGATCAGCTGGAATCTTATATTCGGAGCCATCTTCTATTACTGGTCTTCTTCTGCCGCTAGAGTCTGGTTCACCTAATTTCATTTTATTAACTTCAACAGATGTAACTTTTTTATCTCCTATAAAACTTTTTGGATTTGTTAACCAAACAAATTCTACCCCTTCTTCAATAGCGTTACCTACTTCTCTCGCTGAACCAGGCATATTTTCTCTATCGCGCCTATATAAACATCTTACTGATTTTGCTTTTTGTCTTATTGATGTTCTTACACAGTCCATTGCTGTATCACCACCACCTATAACAACTACATTCTTGCCTTCCGCATTTAATGTGCCGTTATCAAATAATCTTACTTTATCTCCTAGACCTTTTCTGTTTGAAGCTGTTAAAAATTCCATTGCCGGGAAGATATTTTGCAGATCATGACCTGGTATATTTATTTCTCTAGACTTATAAACGCCTGTTGCGATTAAAACAGCATCATGTTTTTCTTTAAGTTTGTTTAGTGTTTCATTTTTTCCTACTTCAAAGTTTTGAACAAAATTAATCCCACTCTCTTTCAATAGTTTTGTTCTTCTCTCGACTACAAATTTTTCTAATTTAAAATTTGGAATTCCATAAATTAAAAGTCCACCTGGTCTGTCGGATCTATCATAAATTGTTATTTGATAACCTAGTTTTCTGAGCTCTTCTCCGCACGCCATGCCTGCAGGACCCGCGCCAATTATCCCTATAGATTGTTCTAATTCTCTTTTTACTTTAAAAGGTTTGACCCAGCCTCTTTCCCAAGCTGTATCTGTAATATATTTTTCTACCGAGCCAATTGTAACTGTTCCATGACCAGATTGTTCAATCACACAGTTTCCTTCGCAAAGTCTATCTTGGGGACAAATTCTTCCGCATACCTCTGGCATGTTGTTTGTGCTTTGAGAAATTTCGTAAGCTTCCTTTAATCTTCCCTCTGCTGTTAATTTTAACCAATCAGGAATATTGTTACCTAAAGGACAATGAATTTGACAAAAAGGAACTCCACATTGAGAACATCTGCTTGATTGATCTTTGGCTTTATCTGTGATGAACTCATTATATATTTCTTTAAAATCGTCTTTTCTTTTAGATGTTACTCTTTTTACAGGTGTTTCTTGCTTTAAATCTACAAATTGAAGCATTTTATTTTTCATATGTTTAAAATTAATTAATAATTAAGTTTTTTAATACTTAAATAAGGTCAATATTAATTACCTATATATCAATAAATCTATATTTTTGCTGTATTTTTTTGCATAGCTGATATGCGTTAAGAGATGTCATTAAAAAAACAACCTTCAATTTTATATATTTAATCATGATAGAGATTTTTCTTTTATCTTTAATTCAAGGAATTACAGAATTTTTACCAATCAGTTCTTCTTCTCATTTAATAATTTTTTCTAAGTTCATGAACTTTGAAAATCAAAACTTAGCAATTGATGTTAGTTTGCACATTGGTTCATTTATGGCCGTAATAACTTATTTTTATAAGGACATTATTAATTTTATTAAAAATAAAGATCTTTTTTTAAAGATAATGATTTCTTCTATTCCAGTTATGTTAATTGGCTTTTTTCTAGTACAAACAAATTTAATAGAAAAAGTTAGAAATATTGAAATAATAGGTTGGACAACATTAATTTTTGGAGTTCTTCTCTATATTAGTGATAGGTATAAGTTAGATAAAAATATTAATACTAATTTTAATTATAAATCAGCAATTTTTATAGGTTTATTTCAAGTACTTTCCTTAGTTCCTGGGGTCAGTAGATCGGGTATTTCAATCACTGCAGCAAGATTTTTAAATTTTAAGCGATTTGATGCAGCCAAAATATCTTTTTTATTATCTGTTCCAACTTTAGGAGCTGTTTCTATATTTGGTTTAAAAAATTTAATTACCTCTCATGATATAAATTTTTCGATGTTAAGTTTAATTTTGATATTGTTATCATTTATATTTTCTCTTGCTACGATTAATTATTTTTTAAAATATATTAAAAATGCTAGTTTAAATATATTTGTAGCCTACAGAGTGATGCTGGGTTTAATTCTTCTTTTAATCGCTTATCTATAGAATAATTGTTATTACTATCAAAATTATTAAAACAATCAAAAAGAAAGCTAATACAGATTTTTGTAGTGATAAATTATAAAAAAATTTCATCAATTATCTTTATTACTTATATAAAAAATTTCAATATATTAATGGTGCGCCTGCTAGGATTTGAACCCAGAACCTCTTGGTCCGAAGCCAAACGCTCTATCCAGTTGAGCTACAGGCGCATATTAATGAAATATCAAATAAACTATTGTATTTAAAGTAATTAAATTTATATTAATAATATGGATAATTCAGTTGTAATCACATCTGCTGTTAGAACGGCTGTTGGTTCATTGGGAAAATCTTTCAGAAATATTTCAGCTGATGAGCTGGGTGCAGAAGTTATCAAATCAGCTATCAAATTCTCGAAAATAAATAATGAAGACGTTGATGAAGTTATTTTAGGTCAAGTATTAACTGGTGGCATGGGACAAAATCCAGCAAGACAAGCTGCTATTAAATCAGGTGTTCCAAAAGAAAAACCTGCTTACATTGTTAATCAAGTTTGTGGTTCAGGAATTAGGTCGGTTGCATCTGGTTTTCAAAGTATAAAATCAGGTGACTCAAAAATTATTATTGCTGGTGGTCAGGAAAATATGTCTTTAGCCCCCCACGCAATTCACTTAAGACACGGAAAAAAATTAGGAGATGCTGCATTAATAGATACTATGATTAAAGATGGTTTGTGGGATGCTTTTCATGGCTACCACATGGGTGTTACAGCTGAGAATGTTGCTGAAAAATTTCAAATAAAAAGGGAAGACCAAGATAAATTTGCATTTAAATCTCAAGAGAAAGCCCTTAAGGCTCAAAATGAAAATAAATTTAAAGAAGAAATAATAAATTTTAAAATTAAATCAAAAAAGGCCGTATTAGATTTTTGTAAAGACGAGCATCCCCGTGAAAGTATAAATTTAGAGACTTTATCTAGATTAAAACCAATTTTTAAAAAAGACGGCACTGTGACAGCTGGTAATGCCTCAGGGATTAATGATGGTGCGGCTGCAGTGACTCTAATGTCAAGCGATTTAGCTAATAAAAAAGATATTGAAAAATTAGTATCAATTAAATCTTGGGCTAGTTGTGGTGTTGATCCCGCTTTAATGGGAACAGGCCCAATACCATCTTCACAAAAAGCATTAGATCTAGCAGGCTGGGCTGTAAATGATGTTGATTTATTTGAAATTAACGAAGCTTTTGCCGCTCAAAGTATTGCCGTACTAAAAACTCTTTCTATTCCAGAGGAAAAAGTAAATGTTAACGGAGGTGCGATTGCTCTAGGACATCCAATAGGCGCATCTGGAACTAGAATACTTGTAACCCTAATTCACGAAATGATAAAAAGAGATGTAAATAAGGGTTTAGCGACTCTTTGCATTGGTGGTGGTATGGGTATTGCAATGTGTGTTGAAAGATAAATTATTTTTTAATGGAGTTGCCTATTGTTAATCACCCTGACTACGTAGCTAAAATCAACGATGATAACAAATTTCCTATTAAAAAATTTGGTGCTTTAGCAAAATATTTACTAAATGAAGGTGTGGTTAAAAATTTTCATATACCTAAAGAATGTTCTATCGAGACTTTGCGTTCATCTCACTCTTTAGAATATATAAATCATATTAAAAATAAAACTGTTGATTTAAAACTTCAGAAAAAAATTGGTTTTCCGATTAATGATAGCGTTGTTAGAAGATCCTTTGTTGCAACTGGTGGAACTGTACTTGCTAGTAAACTTGCATTAGACTCGAAATTAGCATGCAACACTGCAGGTGGTAGTCATCATGCTACATTCGACTATGGTGCTGGTTATTGTGTATTTAATGATGTTGCTGTAGCAGCCAATTATTTAAAAAATAAAAACTACGCTAAAAAAATACTCATAGTCGATTTAGATGTTCACCAAGGAAATGGTAATTCAGAAATATTTAAAAATGATAAAAATATTCTTACATTTAGTATGCATTGTGCCTCCAATTACCCAGCAAAAAAGTCTAAAAGTGATATTGATATTGAGCTTAAAGATCGAATGGAAGATAAAGAATATTTAAATATTCTTCATAAAAATTTAAAAGAGTTAAACAAAAACAAGTATGATTTTGTATTTTACATAGCTGGAGTTGACATTCATTTTGAGGATCGTTTAGGCAAACTTAAAATTACTGATGATGGAATTAATAAAAGAGACCAAATAGTAATTGAAAATTTTTATTCGAAAAATACTCCTTTATGTGGTGTTTTAGGTGGAGGTTATAATAAGAGTTTCGAAAAACTTATTGAGCTTCATTCAATGCTACATAAGAATTGTGCAAATTATTTTAGCTGAGGAATATTCTCAAAATATTTTAAAGCCTCTGGATTAGCTATTGCCTCTTTATTGTTGATAGTTTCTCCATGAATTACTTTTCTAACTGCTAGTTCAACTATTTTACCACTTTTTGTTCTAGGAATTTCTGGCACCTTAATAATTATTGAAGGTACATGTTTTGGAGAGCAGTTTTTTCGAATTCTCGTTTTAATTGATTTTATTTTTTCCTCGTCTAGCTCCTCATTATTTTTTGTAGTAATAAATAAGACAATCCTAACATCATCATTATAATCCTGACCAACTACTAATCCTTCTGTGATGAAATCAATATCTTCAACTTGCTGATAAATTTCTGATGTTCCTATTCTTACACCGCCTGGATTAAGAGTGGCATCAGATCTACCTCTCATAATAAAACCATTATTTAAAGTTCGCTCAATAAAATCACCATGATGCCAAATATTTTCGAATCTACTAAAATAAGCTTTATGATATTTTTGTCTGTCATCATCACCCCAAAACTTAACAGGCATGGATGGAAATGGTTTTTTAACTACAAGCTCTCCTTTCTCTCCTTCTTTTACACTTTTTCCCTCATCGGTAAAAACGTCCACATCAATACCCAAGCTCTGACCTTGGATTTCTCCCATGTAAACATTTGAGTAAAGGTTTCCTAAAACTAAACAACCTACTAAATCTGTTCCTCCAGCAATAGATGCGAGATGAACATCTTTCTTTATATTATCATATATATATTTAAAACTTTCCTCAGCTAACGGAGAGCCTGTTGAAGTAATTATTTTTATTGAACTTAAATCTAAATTTTTACTGTTGTATTTTTCATTTTTTAAATGATCTATATATTTAGCACTTACACCAAAAAGATTAATTTTCTTATTTTGACAATACTCTAAGAGAGTATCTATTTTGGGATAAACAGGTGCTCCATCGAATAGAAATATTGAAGAGCCTGTTGCTAATCCTCCAACTAACCAATTCCACATCATCCAGCCTGTGGTAGTGTAGTAAAATAATTTTTCATTATCTCTGATATCGCAATGAAGCATAAATTCTTTGTTATGTTCAATTAAAACGTTTCCAGCTCCATGTACAATGCATTTAGGTTTTCCGGTTGTCCCACTTGAATAGAGAATATAGATAGGGTGATTAAACTCAAAACGTTCAAAAGTTTCATCCACTTCTGCCTCATCTAAGATATGATCAAAGTTTATTTGGTTCTTTAAATTCATGTCTTCTCTTTTATTATATGCAAACACTAAAGTTTTTTTTATTGATGGAATTTTTTTTAAAATATCCTCAACTTTTTCAAGAATATTTATTTTTTTTCCATTATAAAAATAGTAATCACTTGTAATTAGAATACTGGGCTCTATTTGTTTAAATCTATCAACAACACCTTGCGTTCCAAAGTCTGGTGAACAAGACGACCAAATGATTCCGTTCTTAACACAAGCTAAGAAGCTTATAATCGACTCTATTTTATTTGGAACGTATGCTGCTGCTCGATCTCCTTTTTTTAAACCTATAGATTTTAAATAACCTGAAAATTTACAAACTTTATTATAAAGCTGTTCCCAAGTAATCTCTTCTTCAAATCCTTTCTCAGATAAAAAATTTATTGCAACTTCAGAAGTTTTTTTCTTAAGAATGTTTTCAGCATAATTTAATTTAGAGCCTGGAAAAAATTTAGTCTTATTAAAAATTTTATTGTATTTAATTATCTCATTACCTTTGTCACCTATAATCTTTGAAAAGTCCCAAAACTTAGACCAAAACTCCTCTGGATGATCTACTGACCACTTCCATAAAATTTTAAAATTGTGGTCTGATTTAAGATTTATAAATTTGTTAAATTCTTCAAGGAGAGAACCTTGTTTCTTTTGTTCTGAAGGCTGCCAAAGAGGTTTGTTCATAAAAGCTAGAATAGCTTTTATCTTTTTATCTTAATAGATATTTTTTTAGAAGAATTTTCTGAACAATTTTTGCTCTATCAGATTGAATTTCTCTTTTTTTAAACAAAAAATTAATTAACCAACGCATAACTAATATGATTAAATTTAGATGACCAAAAAAAGCGCAAAATGTGACTGAATTTGATCTAATTCGACTATTTGCCCTATTCTTTAATGTTTATTATTTATTTATTTTTTTATATGTTGCTCCCAGTTTATAATAGCTAATTATGGCTCAAAATATTTCAGTACCAGATATAGGAGATTTCAAAGAAGTAGAAGTAATTGAAGTGCTAGTGAAACCTGGTGATCATATAAATAAAAATGATCCAATAGTTACAATTGAGAGTGATAAATCTAGCGTTGAAATTCCATCAACTGTATCAGGTGAGATTAAAGATTTAAAAGTGAAAATTGGCGATAAAGTTTCTGAAGGAAGTATATTAGCAACTATTGAAAATGGGCAAGCAGCGCCTGTTAAAGAAGAAGTTATAAAAGAAGAACAAAAGAATGAAGTTTCTAATATAGAAAAACCTAAAACAAATAGTGAATCAAATCCTATCAAACAAGTGAAAAAAGTTTTTGTAGAGCCTTCTTCGAAAGATGATATCGATCCTGTTGAAACTAATGAGTGGATTGAGTCTTTAAATTCAGTTATCGAAAATGATGGTTCTTCAAGGGCGAGTTACTTGTTAAATAAAGTAATTGATCAAGCTTACAAATCAGGTTTGATGTTACCTGATACAAGAACAACACCATATATAAATACTATACCGCCCGAAGCTGAAACAAAATCTCCTGGTAACCAAAATATTGAAAAAAAAATTAGAGCTTATATCAGATGGAATGCTGCTGCGATGGTAGTGAAAGCTAACAAAAAAAGTCCAGAACTAGGTGGTCATATTGGAACTTTTGCATCTGCTGCTACACTTTATGATGTAGGAATGAATCATTTTTGGAGAGCAAAAAATAATAAATTTGGGGGAGATTTAATTTATTTTCAAGGACATTCTGCGCCCGGTATGTATGCCAGAGCTTTTTTAGAGGGAAGATTAACTTCAAAGCAATTAGATGGATTTAGACAAGAAGTAAATGAAGGCGGGCTTTCTTCCTACCCTCACCCTTGGTTAATGCCAAAGTTTTGGCAATTTCCTACTGTGTCTATGGGGCTTGGTCCTATTATGGCAATTTATCAAGCTAGATTTCTAAAATATTTAATTAATAGAGGACTCATTAAAGATGAAGGAAGAAAAATTTGGGTTTTCTTAGGTGATGGTGAAATGGATGAACCAGAGTCATTGGGTGCAATTGGTTTAGCTGCACGAGAAAAATTAGATAATTTAATTTTCGTAGTTAATTGTAATTTACAAAGGCTAGATGGACCGGTTCGAGGAAATGGTAAAATTATTCAAGAACTTGAGGGAAGTTTTAGAGGCTCTGGTTGGAATGTAATTAAAGTTATATGGGGATCTTACTGGGATCAATTATTATCAAAAGATAAGTCTGGTCTGTTAGTTAAGCGGATGAATGAATGTGTTGATGGAGAATATCAGGTATTCAAAGCAAAAGGCGGTTCTTACGTAAGGGAAAAATTTTTTGGAAAATATCCTGAGCTTCAAGAACTTGTTTCATCAATGACTGATAAAGATATATGGAAATTAAATCGGGGTGGACACGACCCTCATAAAGTTTATGCGGCTTATAACGCTGCAATACAAAATACTGGTTCCCCAACTGTAATATTGGCTAAAACTATTAAAGGGTATGGAATGGGTAAAACTGGGGAAAGTGTAAATACAACACATCAACAAAAAAAATTAGATGAAGAGGATCTACTTTATTATAGAGATAGATTTAATGTCCCTCTTACAGATAAACAGGTAAAAAATATAGAGTATTTCAAACCTAGTGAAAATTCTGAAGAAATGAAATATTTAAAAGAAAGAAGATTAAAGCTTGGAGGATTTATTCCTGAGAGATCATCATTTGCTAAACAAATTAAAGCACCCCCTAGGGATATTTTTGATGCATTTATGAAATCAACTGGTGAAAAAGAAATGTCTACAACAATGGCCTTAGTTAGAATGATGACGGCGCTGTTAAGAGACAAAAATGTAGCTCCAAGATTAGTTCCTATAATACCTGATGAAGCAAGAACATTTGGAATGGAAGGTTTTTTTCAAAAAATAGGAATTTATGCTCACGAGGGTCAAAAATATGAGCCTGTAGATTCAGAACAACTAAGTTCTTACAGAGAAGATAAAAGTGGACAGGTTTTAGAAGAAGGAATTAATGAAGCTGGCGCGATGTCTTCTTGGATAGCTGCAGCTACAGCTTATACAAACCATGATATTGAAATGATACCTATTTATATATTCTACTCTATGTTTGGTTTTCAAAGGATTGGAGATCTTGCTTGGGCAGCAGGTGATTCACAGGCTAGAGGATTTTTGATCGGAGCTACTGCTGGTAGAACAACTTTAGCTGGTGAGGGTCTGCAACACCAAGACGGTCACAGCCAATTATTGGCTGCAAATATTCCAAATTGTATAAGCTATGATCCAACCTTTTCATATGAAATGGCTACAATTTTTAGAGAAGGTTTGAGACGTATGCACGAAAAAAAAGAAAATGTTTTTTATTATATAACTGCAATGAATGAAAACTATTCTCACCCTGAAAAGCCAAAAGGATCTGACGAGGGTATTTTAAAAGGAATGTATTTATTTAAAGAAAATAATAACAAGGGTAAAACTAAAGTACAACTTCTTGGATCTGGTACAATCTTGAGAGAAGTTATTGCGGCTTCAGAAATATTAATAAAAGAATACGGTATCGACTCAGATATTTGGAGTGTTACTAGTTTTAATGAATTGAGAAGAGACGGTATGGAAACAGAAAGACTTAATCTATTAAATCCAAATGAAAGGCCAAAAAAATCTTATGTGCAAAAATGTTTAGAAAAAAGAGATGGTCCTGTTATTGCGGCTTCTGATTATACTAGAGCTTTTTCAGATCAAATTAGGCCCTATACAGATAAAGCATTTTATTCTTTTGGAACTGATGGATATGGAAGAAGTGATACTAGAAAAAACCTAAGAAAGTTTTTCGAAGTAGATAAAGAGCATATAGTTGCCTATACACTGAGTGCGCTTGCAAAAGAACAATTGATTGGATCTGAGGCAGCTGAAAAAGCATTTAAAAATTTTAAAATTAATAAAGATAAAGATTTTCCAGCAAACTTGTAATGAAAAATTTAAAAATTACTGTACCGGATATGGGAGATTTTAAAGATGTAGAAGTAATTGAAGTACTCGTTAAAAAATGGTCAAATAATTAACAAAAATGATTCAATTATTACTTTAGAAAGTGACAAGTCAAGCGTCGAAGTGCCTTCTACTCATTCAGGAAAAATAGAAAAAATTAACGTATCAGTGGGTGATAAAATTAATAAAGGTGATTTAATATTATCTTTAGAATCTAGCAAAGAAGAAAAAGAACTTAAAAAAGAAAGCAAAATAGAAACTCCTATTCCTACAAAAGAAACTGCAACAAGAAAGCCTATTTCACCAGTTGCTCAAACCGGTAAGAGCTCAGCTAGTCCAAATGTTAGAAAATTTGCACGTGAACTTGGGGCGGATGTTTCAATAGTTCCTGGAACACAAAGATTAGGGAGAGTTTCTGAAGGTGATATAAAAAATTTTATACGTTCTCAAGTAACTGATGATCAAGGAAAAGTTAAAAGAAAAGAAACTTTAAAACATGTAGAGGAATATCCCCATGAAGAATTTGGAGAAGTTTCAATTAAAGATATTCCAAGAGTTAAAAAACTTTCAGGCCCTCATCTTGTAAGGTCATGGACAGAAATTCCCCATGTAACACAACATGAAGAAATTGATATTACTGAAATGGAGCAATTCAGATCTTCTTTGTATGACTATTATACAGGTGAAAAAATTAAAGTTACTCCTTTGGCATTTATCGCAAAAGCTTTAGTTAGCGCTCTAAAAAAATTTCCAAACTTTAATGCTTCTATAGACATGCAGGCTAACAAAATTATTTATAAAAAATATTTTCACATAGGTTTTGCCGTTGATACACCTCATGGTTTAATGGTTCCTAAGATAAGAAATATAGAACAAATGAATATTCAAAAAATTGGTGAAGAATTAAAAAATACAAGTAAGCTTTGTAGGGAGCTTAAAATTGACAAAAAAGAATTTTTTGGAGGCTCAATGACTATTTCTAGCTTAGGTGGGATTGGTGGTACGCATTTTACTCCAATTATAAATCCTCCTGAAGTCGCAATTTTGGGTGTAGGTAAAAATTTTGACCGCTTAGTCAAAGAGAAAGATAAAATAGTATCTAAAAAAATCTTACCTATATCTTTATCTTATGATCATAGAATAATTGATGGTGCTGAAGGTGCAAGATTTTGTGTTTACTTAGGTAAATGCCTAGGAAAAGATTTTGCTTTTAAACTTGCTGTTTAATTATTCTTCTACTAATAACCCTCATGGATAAAAAATTATTCTCTTTAGTTTGTGCTGTCTTGTGTTCATTTATTTGGGGAACAGGTTTTATTGCTCAGGATATGGGAATGGATCATATTGGTCCTTTCACTTTTTCAGCAGGTAGATTATTTTTAGGATTTTTTACATTGCTTCCTATATTTTTAATTTTTGAATTTAAAAAAGTTAAAAAAGCTAGCCTAAATTATAAAAAAATTTTTATTTACTTCGTTTTTATTTCTTTTTTATTGTCTTACGGTAATAGCTTGCAACAATTTGCTTTACTTCTTACAGATGTAGCTAACGCGGCTGTCTATACAGTATTGTATGTTGTTATAGTTCCTTTTGTAGCTTATTTTTTTTTTTCAAAACAAACACATTGGTCTGTGTGGCCATCAGTATTAATTTGTATTGTGGGAGGGTTTCTATTAACTGAGTTAGACAATATTTTAGTAAGAACTGGCGATGCAATTGCAGTCTTTAATGCATTTTTCTGGGCTTTTCATATAGTTTTTATTTCAAGATTTCTAAGAATTTTTAATTTTCCAATTACTATTGCAACTTTTCAATGTTTAATAGGTGGTATTTTTGCATTTATACCCGCTTTTGCTTTTGAAAATATTTCCTTGCTAAATCTTTCATTAGAGTGGAAAGAACTGGCTTATGCTGGAGTGTTATCTAGTGGAATTGCATTTCTACTTCAAATTTATGCTCAACAAAATTTAAATCCAGCACCTGTAGCTATCATATTTACATTGGAAGGGGTTTGGGCCGCTGTTTTTGGTTGGATAATTTTAGAACAATATTTAAATGAAATTAAAATTATTGGTATTTTATTAATTTTAACAGCTGTAATTTTCTCACAACTAGCTACAATTTATGGTAAAAAAAAATATGGATGAAACAAATAAAGGTTTTATGAAACACCTTGGTGGACTTGATCTTAAGAAGATTGATGATATTAAATATGAATTTTCTGTCAAAGTTAAAGAAATGCATCTTAATACAGGTAAGATAGCTCATGGGGGATTCCTATCGACGATAGCAGACACTGGAATGGGCACGGCAGCCCACAGGGTTGCTGGTGATAGGCGCTGTGTAACGATAAATTTAGATATGAAGTTTATATCTGCAGGTATGCTTGATGATGATCTTAAAGGCATTGTTAAAATTTTAAAAAAAACTAAAACATTGGTATTTATAAATTGTGAAATTTCTAGTGTTAAGGGAATAGTCGTATCTGCTTGTGGTACTTGGAAAATTCTCTAAGCTTTTCTTCTATAGTTAGAGTACCCAAATAATAATAAAAAAATTAAGGCAAATGGATAAACAATTGCTTTATTGGGTCTGTCGGGGTTTTCAATTTTAAAATTACTTACAATATCTCCCATTTGTATTCCAGATTTCTTTGCCTCACCCTTCCAATCAAGTTTATCTACAATTAGCTTATTGTCTTGTTCTATAAAATTAATTCCATAATTTTCTATTTTATAATCATTTTCAAATTTATTTTTATCAATTACAAAAAGTTTATATCTCTCTCCGTAGCCCGTTAATCTTGTAACTTTAATATGGACTTCCTTTTCTGGGTTAAAGGTTAAATTTTGAATTATATCAGCAGATAGTTTTTGTTCGTTAAACTTTGGGTAAAATTTATTCAAAACAAAATCAGGCGCTAAAAAAGTTAGTGAAATAATTAAAAATGCTATTATCTCATAAAATCTTAACTTATTTATAAACCATCTTTGAGTTGCGGCTGTAAAAACTAAAATACCAATTAAAGAAGTTACTATTACTAATAAAGCGTGCCAAATATTATCTACCCCTATTAATAGCAGTTCGTGATTAAATAAAAACACTATCGGTAAGATACCTGTTCTCAGACTATACCATATAGCTTGTAAGCCGGTTTTTAAGGGGTCTCCGCCAGAAATTGCTGCTGCTGCATAGGAGGCCAAACCTACAGGAGGTGTGACGTCTGCCATTAGTCCAAAGTAAAATACAAACAAATGAACTGCTATAAGAGGAAAAACATACCCTGAAGCATTTCCAACATCGACTAATACCGTTGCCATTAGAGATGCTACTACAACGTAATTGGCTGTGGTTGGCAATCCCATCCCAAGTAGAAGACATAAAACTATAGTTAATAAAATTAAAATAATCACATTGTCTCTAGCTATAGTTTCAATGACGATAATTAGATTAGTACTTAAGCCAGTTGACCCAACTGCACCTACAATTATTCCAGCGGTAGCTATGGCGATTCCAACCCCTACCATATTGATTGCGCCCTTTTGGAAACCAATGACTGTTTGATTGTACCAGTCTATGAGACCAGTTTTAAAATCACTATTTTTAATTAGTCGATTAACTAAATTTACTAATATTAATGAAAGTGTTGCGTAGAAAATTGAATATGAGGCTGTATATCTCATGTATACAAGTAAATAAATTAAAACGAAAATTGGTATTAAATGGTGCAATCCTGATAAAAATGTTTTCTTTAAATGAGGCACATCTTTATCATCCATGCCTTTTAGTCCCAATTTTAAAGCCTCAAGGTGAGATATATAAAACAAAGCAATATAAGAAATTATAGCTGGTAAAAATGCATGCTTAACTACTTCAAAATAAGTTACTCCTATAAAGCTTGCCATTACGAAGGCTGCTGCGCCCATTACTGGCGGCATAATCTGACCGTTCACAGATGATGAAACTTCTATAGCTCCAGCTTTCTCTTTCGAAAAACCAGTTTTTTTCATTATGGGAATCGTAAAGGTTCCAGTAGTAACTGTATTAGCAATTGAAGATCCTGAAATCATTCCAGTCATACCAGATCCAAGTATTGCAGCTTTTGCTGGGCCACCTCGCATTTTTCCTACCATTGCAAAAGCTAGGTCTAAAAAATATTTTCCTCCTCCAGCAGTTTCTAAAAGTGCTCCAAATAATACAAACAAAAATATAAAATCTACTGATACACCTATTGGAATTCCAAATATCGCCTCTTGATCAAACCATTGATAGCCAACTAGTCTTTTTAGAGAAAGCCCTCCATGTGAAATAATATCTGGAGCATATTGGCCAAAGTAAGAAAATAAGAGAAAACAAATTGCTATCGTTACTAAAGGCAGTCCAATGGTTCTTCGTGTTGCTTCTAATAATATTATAATACCAATAGTTCCAATAATAATCTCAACTGGAACTTTAAACCCAAATATTTCTTTTACTAAAAGTATTCCTCCTCTATTAACTAGATCATCATAAAAAATGTAAATGTAAAGACAGCAAAATGCTGCCACTAAACTAATTAAAATATCATAAATTGAAATCTTTTTTCCTCTAGCTATTGGAAAAATTAAAAAAGTTAATGTTAAAGCAAAACCTAAGTGAATTGCTCTTGCGGGCAAACCCTTAAACATTCCTATATTAAACCAGAAAGGAAAAGGTGAAGCATGCCAAAGTTGAAAAAATGTCCAGAGGATTGCAATACTGAAGACAATTTTTAAATGAAGTCCAGATAAGTTTCGTGTTGGAGATAAATCTTCACTTATTTTATCTACAATTTTATTTTGGATGTTTTGACTCATTTTGTGAAAGATACATTATTATAAAAAAAAGGCCCAAGAAATATTGGGCCTTTTTTAATTAACTTTAAAAGTTGAATTACATTAATCCAGCTTCTTTATAAGCTTTAATTGCACCTGGGTGTAACGGAGCAGATAAACCAGCTTTAATCATGTCTTCTTTTTTCAAGAATCCAAATGCTGGATGTTGTGCTTTAAAATCATCAAAGTTATCCATTACAGCTTTAGTAACTAAATATACTAATTCATCAGAAACATCTGCACTTGTTACAACAGTAGCTTTTACACCAAATGTTGTCGCATCTTTTTTCTGATTTGAGTAAGTTCCTTTTGGAATTACTGCTTTAGCATAGTAATCAGCGCCACTAATTAATCCTTGAACTGGAGCACCAGTTAAATTAATTGGACTAGCTTTAGCTTTACAAGTTGCAGCTTGTTCCATAGCGCCATTTGGAAATCCAACCGAATATCCGAATGCATCTATTTTACCATCACAAAGTGCTTTTACTTGCTCAGATGAAGTTAATTCGGTTACTGATTTAAAGTAACTGTTATCAACTCCTTGCGCTTTCATTAACTCTTCCATAGTTCCTCTTTGACCAGAACCGGGATTACCAATATTTACTACTTTTCCTTTTAAGCTTTTGAAATCTTTAATTTTAGATTTTTTACTTGCCCAAATTTGGAATGGCTCGTTATGAACTGAAAAAACAGCTCTTAAATTACTAAACTGATTTCCTTCCCATTTGCTTGTTCCATTCACAGCATGATATTGCCAGTCTGACTGAGCAACACCAAATTGAAATTCACCGTCTTTAATTTGACCAATGTTATAGTTTGATCCACCAGTAGAAGGAGCAGTACATCTGTATGCTTTAGCTGTACCTTTTTTTCTACCATGGTCAGCACTTATTGCAGATTTATGCAACATTTTGCAGATAGCGTTTCCAGTTTGGAAATATACTCCAGTTGGTCCGCCAGTTCCTATTGTAAAGAACTCTGCTGATTTTGCGATTGAAGTAACCGGGCTTGATAAAGCAAACGTTACTAAAACTGCTGAAATCATTGATATTAATTTTTTCATTTGATCTCCTATTTGTTAATATTAGATAATTAAACTACGTTATATAAGTGAGGTCAAAGGGAATCTTATAAATTTTTAGCCCAATTTGATAGCTTTGAAACACCTTCGACTACATTTGGGGCGTACTTTTTAATCATATGATCGTCTATTAAATTATAATTTGTAATATTTTTAAAAAATTCTGTTCCATTAAAGTCAGTGTAACTCAATCTAGCTAACATTTTTTTTGGTTTAAAACCAAAATCTGATCCGGGTAACATAGCTACTCCTGTTTCATTTAAAATTGCTTCACATAACTTAGAGGAGTTTTTATATTTATTATTTTTAAATTCTGGCATCAGATAAAAGGCTCCTTGAGGTGGACTTATTAAAACTTTATTAGATCTTAGATTATTATAAACATAATTTCCTATAGCATTTAAAATACTTTTTACTTTATTTTTATAATCATCATAATTTCCACTGTAAGCTTCGACAGCTGCAAATTGAGTGGGTGTATTGACTGTTGAATATGACTCACTTGCTAAAGATTTTAAACTCGGTAAAAATTCTGTTAACTTATTTGGTACAGCTAAAAATCCCAATCTCCATCCTCCAGCTCCGCACCATTTACTTAAGCCGTTAGTAATAAAAGTTAATTCAGGGTAATATTTTGATATAGAATTATAATTATTGCTAAAAGTTAAATCCGTATAAATTTCATCAGAAAGTACTATTATTTTATATTTCCTTGCCACTATGGCTAATCCTTTCAAATTTTTACAAACTGCACCAGATGGATTGTTAGGTGAATTAAGTATAAAAATTATATTTTTCTTTTTTCCAATTTTTTTTATTTTTTTTTCAAGTTCGTCTGCTGTTGGAAACCAATTATTTATCTTAGATGTTTCTAGCCAATGTACTTTATTTGATCCAATTTGAGCTTGAGGTTCATAAGATACCCAGCCAGGTGCTGGAATTATTATTTCACCTTTAAATGCTATGTGCATTAACAACATAGCTTCTTTTGATCCAGGCGTAATCAAAATATTTTCCTTAGGATAATTATTTCCAGTTTTTTTTTGTAAATAATTTGAAATAGCTTCTCTTAATTTAGGCAAGCCTTGAACTGGTAAATATTCTTTTCTGTGAGCATGATTTTTTAATACTTCAACAATTCTTTCAGGAACTGGAAATGGCGATTGACCGAATCCAAATTGATACACTTTTTTACCCTGTTTAATTAATTCTTTTGATTTCTCATTAATTACAAGGGTTGAAGATTCTTTTAATTTGAGAATGCTGTGTTTGATTCTACTAGTCATCAATCTAGATTTACGTATACGGGGACTAGATATTCAAAGTCAAATCAATATTTAAAAAATAGGAACATTTGACAAAATGATTCGGTCATGTTTTAATCCTACTTTGTTCTCAAATTTGACCCACATATAGTATAAAAAAAAATACCTAACACAAAAATGGAAAATCAATCAGAAAAAATAGTCGCTTTATTAGGTCCTACAAATACAGGAAAAACTCATGTGGCGATTGAAAAAATGCTTGAATATGACACGGGTATTTTTGGTTTACCACTAAGATTGTTAGCTAGGGAAGTTTATGACAAGTGTTTAGACAAAGTTGGTGTAGAAAAAGTTGCACTAATAACTGGCGAAGAAAAAATTATTCCTAATACAGCACAATATTTTATTTGCACAGTTGAATCTATGCCAAAAGATAAAAAGGTTGATTTCATAGCTATTGATGAAGTTCAAATGTCTGCTGATCGTGGGAGAGGACATATTTTTACTCAAAGAATGTTGGAAGCTAGAGGAACAAAACTAACTATGTTTTTAGGTTCTCAAGTTATGGCTAAAATTATTGATGAGTTAATAGATGGGGTGGAATTTGAAAAAAGAGAAAGATACTCAAAATTAAGCTACTCCGGAATAAAAAAAATTTCTAGATTAGATCGAAAAGTGGCAATTATAGCTTTTTCTATAGAGGAAGTTTATGCAATAGCTGAATTAGTAAGAAGACAAAAAGGAGGTGCTGCCGTAATTATGGGTTCCTTAAGTCCTAAAACTAGAAATTCACAAGTTGGTTTATACCAATCTGGAGATGTTGATTATTTAGTTGCAACTGATGCTATAGGTATGGGCTTGAATATGGACATCAATGAAATCTATTTTTCAAATCTAAAGAAGTTTGATGGAAAAAAAACTAGAAGACTAAACTTAGTTGAAATGTCCCAAATTGCTGGGCGTGCTGGTAGGTATAAAAATGATGGTGGATTTGGAACCACCGGTGATTGTGAAACTCTAAATTCAGATGAAATTGAAAAAATAGAAAAACATCAGTTACCAGATACAAAGATGATTTATTGGAGGAATTCAGAACTAAATTTTAGCTCACCTGTAAAACTTATTGCCTCTCTAGAACAAAAACCTAATCAAAAAAATCTTTTAAGAACAAATGACTCGCTTGACGAAAGTGTACTAAGATTTTTTTTAAAAAAAGGAGCTAATAATATTATTTATCATAAAAACCTGGATCTACTATGGGAGTGTTGTCAAATTCCAGATTTTGAAAAAAAAGCATATGGACAACACATTAATATAGTAGATAAAGTTTTTCAGTTTTTAACAACGAGAAAAAAAAGAATTCCAAGTATATTTATGAAAGATCAACTTAAAGGGTTAGAAAAAGACCATGGAAATGTAGATTTGTTATCTCATAGATTATCAAACGTAAGAACTTGGTCTTACGTGGCTAATAAGAAGAATTGGGTGGAAAATTCCGATTATTGGGTGCAATTAACAAAAAGTATCGAAGATAAGCTTTCAGATAAGCTACATGATGAGTTAACTAAAAGTTTTATTGATAAAAAAATAAGCATTTTATCGAGAAGTTTAAAACAAGACCTAATTTTAAACACTAAAATAAATAACGAAAACAAAATATATATTGATGAACAATTGATTGGCGAATTAAAAGGCCTAAAGTTTTTAGTAGAGGTTACTTCAAAAACTTTAGATACAGATATAAAATCAATCAAGAAAGCAGCTAAAAAAGGTGTTGAAGAAGAGTTGGTCAAAAGAGTAGAAGAAATTTTAATAAAAGGAGAAATTAAAATTAATCACGAAAATAAAATATTATGGAAAGACAATCCAATAGCCTGGTTAAAAAAAGGAAATGATTACTTAAATCCAGAAATCAATATAATTGCTGATGAGGTTATAAATATTGAATCAAAAACAAAATTAATTAAATATTTAAATAAATGGTTAAAGGATTATATCAGTGAGTTATTAGGTGACTTGGTTAGACTTACTGGGCATAAGATTGAAAATAAATACTTAAGAGGTTTAGTTTTTCAACTTTATGAAAGCAATGGTGTTGTTAAAAGAAACGAAGTTAATCAAATAGTTAAGTCTATACCAGCAGATCAAAGAAAAAAATTGTGGGGTATGGGAATAAAAATAGGAAGGTATCACATTTATCTACCCAAAATGTTAAAACCAAAAGCCGTTGAATTTAGAATTGGTTTGTGGAAAATATTTAATATTCAGTTCGATAAGAATCAAATTCCTAAATCTGGTTTAAACTTTCTTAATGACAAAAAATTAGAAAAAAAATTTTTACTTTTATGCGGATTTGAAAAATTTAGAGATTTTTTTGTAAGAATTGATATTTTATTAACTTAATTATAATAACACTTAAAATTATTGATAATACAAAAAATAGAAGATTTAAAATAAATGCTGAAATGATGAATTTACTGGGTTGTTCTAAAGAAAATTTTTACAAATTAATGGATTATATGAATTATAAGAAGGACAAAGATATAGATACATACGTATTTAAAGGAGAAAAAAGGAAAAAAGAAAAATTGATAAAGTTTGACAAAAAAGAAAATCCATTTAATAAACTTCTATCTTTGAATATTAAATAAATAAATGAATAAATTAAGTAAAGAAAGTGTTTTAGGTATAACTGCATTATTGGTACATGCAGCAAAAATTGATGAAATGTATTCTATGCATGAAAAAGAATTAATTAAAAAATTCATTAAATCATATTTGAAAGATGAAGACATAAATGAAACTTTGAAAAAAGCTGAAGAAATTGAAAACAACTCTAATCAGTTACTTAGTTTTACAAATATTATAAAACAAAATTCAATGGATATTAAAAGAGATGTTGTAGAACATTTATGGAAGATAATAATATCGGATAATACTGTAGATCAATATGAGTCTAATTTAATTAGAAGAATTAATGGATTGATATATTTTCCTGATAAAGATAGTGCTGAAATAAAATTAAGATTACTGAATTCTAAATGACTTATATTGTAAAAGACGAATGTATAAAATGTAAATTAACTGATTGTGTTGATGTTTGTCCTGTAGACTGTTTCTACGAAGGTGAAAATTTTTTAACAATAAATCCTGATGAATGTATAGATTGTGGTGTTTGTGAGCCAGAGTGTCCAATAGATGCAATAAAAGCTGACAACGACGAGAGTGTAAAGGACATGGATAAATGGTTGTTGATTAATAAAAAGTATTCTGCAATATGGCCTAATATTTCAAAAAAAAAAGAGCCGATGAAAGATCATGAAAAGTTTAAAACTGTCAAAGATAAATATGATAAATACTTTTCCGAGAAACCAGGAAAATAAATAAATATGCAAAAAAATAAAAAAGCTAAAAAAGCTAAAAAAACTAAAAAAATAAAAAAAATTAAAAAAGTAAGAGCCACAAATAAGTTCAAGCCGGCTATCAAAACAACAGATAAAAAAAATACTACTCCAGGACCTGACGAAAAACCAGAAATTAAGAAAATAAAAAAACAGTCTACAGAAAAAAGAATTTATAATCTAAAAGATTATGTTGTTTATCCAAAACATGGTGTTGGAAAAATTACAGCTATTGAAAAAGCAAATATAGGTGAGATTGATATACAGTTCTACAAAATTTTTGTTGAAAAAGAGAAACTAACTTTAACTGTTCCAATTAATCAGCAATCAAAACTAAGACCTATTGCCTCCATTAATCAAATAAATAAATGCATATCTATTTTAAAAACTAAGCCAAAAATTAAAAGAACTATGTGGAGTAGACGCGCTCAAGAATATGATCAAAAAATAAATTCTGGTAAAATTTATGAATTGGCTGAAGTAGTTAAAGATCTAAATAAGAATACTGATATAATTGCAGATCAATCTTATTCTGAGAGGCAGTTATTTGAAAAAGCTTATGAAAGACTTAAGTCAGAGTTTGAAGCCGTGCTTAACATTGCTCCAGAAGAAGTTCAGAAAAAAATGGATAAAGCTTTAGGAAGAACACAATCTTTAGAAGTAGCAGAATAAAAAAACGCCCTTCTTAAAATTTAAAAAGGGCGTTTAGTTAAAGAGAAAACTATCTTCTTTTTCTTCTTTTCTTAGCTTTTTTCTTTTTAGTTTTCTTTTTAGCTTTTTTTCTTCTTTTAGCCATTTTGTCTCCCTTGTTTAAACGAATCTT
>JAOHNF010000030.1 GCA_028103285.1 Candidatus Pelagibacter sp.
TCTGAAAAACTCTCTCTATAAGCATAGTAAAGAAGCTGTATAAACTCTTTAATTTGTTCATCTTTTAAGTAAAGTAAATTTTTCATACTGGTAAGTTACATTGACTTATCTTTATTTGGAATATACTTTTTTATAAATAAAAAATCTATATATTTACTTAAAATGGAAAATGTACCTTACGATAAACGATCAGGCAAAATTTGGTTTAATGGCAAAACTGTAGATTGGGCTAACGCAAATATACATATCCTTAACCATGGATTGCATTATGCTAGCTGTGTATTTGAAGGAGAAAGAGTTTATGAGGGAAAAATTTTTAAATTAGAAGAGCATACCCAAAGATTATTTTATTCTGCAAAACGAATGGGTATAACCGTTCCTTATACTGAAGCCGAGCTTAATAACGCTTGTAGAAATATCGTAAATATTCAAAAAGTTCACAACGGATACGTTAGACCATTAATTTGGAGAGGAAGTGAGATGATGGCTATATCAGCACAAAAAAATAAAATTCATGTTGCGGTTGCTACATGGGAGTGGGGATCTTACTTTGATCCAAAACTAAAATTAAATGGAATAAAATTAAATATATCAAAGTGGAGAAGACCCGCTCCAAATACCATTCCATGGGATACCAAAGCTGCTGGCTTGTATATGATTTGTACTTTGTCTAAACATGAAGCAGAAGCTCAAGGTTTTACTGACTCCTTAATGTTAGACCATGAAGGAAATATAGCAGAAGCAACAGGTGCTAATGTTTTTTTTAAGAGCAAGTCTGGAGAATTACATACCCCGACACCTGACTCATTTTTGAACGGAATTACTAGAAGAGAAGTAATAAAAATTGCAAAATCAAATGGAATTAAAGTTATTGAGAGAAAAATTAAGCCAGAAGAAATGAAAAGTTTTATTGGTTGTTTTTTAACTGGTACCGCAGCAGAAATAACACCAGTCTCTCAAATTGCTGACTATAATTTTAAAGTTTGTAATGTTATTACCAAACTTGTTGATTCTTATCAAAACCTTGTAAGAAAAAAAACTGCAGCCTAATTCTTTTTTGCAACTATAAGAACCGACCATGCAAGTAACTTAAAAATTCTAATTTTAAATAAAAATTGATCTAAATTAGTTAAAATTTTGAAAAAAAAGGACTTATTTGGAGATTTGTAAAAAGAAAACAAGAGTTAAAAATCCATAATATTTTAGTGTAACATTTTTAAATTTTTTTCTAATTAATTGAAAATCCCGTTCAATCAACGGATGCTCATCAATTGACCTTGATGAAGGTGTAAACTTTCGATAAAGATTTACTATTGGATTTGTCCCTAATGGCTCAATAAATAAAAATACCCCGTCCGGTTTTAAAATTCTCGCAATTTCATTTATGCTCTCCGAAAGCTGCAGATGATGCAAAATTCCTAATCCATAAACTATATCAAATTTACTATCATGAAATTTTGTTTTTTCACAATTATCAACTTGTAAATTAACTTCAATTTTTTGATTTTGAAATATTTTTTTAGCTTTCGAAATCGAAATATCTGAAATATCTATACCGGTTATTTTTTTAGGTGAATAATTTATTACTTTGTGAATAACAGGCCCAACACCACAACCATAATCTAGAATTTCACGATTACTTGCATTTAACTTTAAATATTTAAAAAAATCTTCCCAAGCATTAGCAATTGCTTTATAAAAAACATTCTCAAACCGACCTGTTGGCTCAGATTGCAACTCATTATGAAAATGCTTTTCTCTTAAATTTTTTTCACTTAAATCCATTTAATTGTCTTTTTTGTCTTCATTTATTGCATGGTCAATGCCTTTTATTAAATAATCATAACCTGTATAAAGAGTTAAAAAAGCAGAAAGCCATAAAAGAATAATTCCAATTGTTTGGGCATTATAATCTTGAAAATTTATTATTTTATTACCACTGGCTCCAGTTAAAAGAATTGCTATCGAAATCATTTGAATAAATGTTTTAAGTTTAGAAAGGCTTGTAACTTCCATAGTTATACTGCCTTTGGCAAGAAATTCTCTTAAGCCTGACACTAGAATTTCTCTGGTAAGAATTATGATTGCAGCTATTACCTCATAATTTTTTATTGTACCATTCATTACAAGTAAAATTAGTGCAGCGGCAACCAAAATTTTATCTGCAATTGGATCCATTAGCTCTCCTAATTTAGATTCTTCTTTAAACAACCTTGCCAATAAGCCGTCCAGGTAGTCAGTAAAACTAGCTAAAACAAATAGAAAAAATGGTATTAAATCTCCAAAAAAACCAGGAATAAAAAAAGATAAAACAAATATAGGAACAATAATTATACGTCCTATTGTTAATATATTTGGTATTTTAAGTTTCATATTTTATTCGTGAAAATAATCATATATTTTATTTGCAATGCTGTCTTCAATTCCTTCTATAGCTTTTAGGTCGTCTAAACTCGCTGACTCTACTGCTCGAGCTGAACCAAAATGATTTAATAAAGCTCTTTTTCTTTGTTTACCTATTCCTTGTATTTGATCTAAAAGTGATTTACTTAAGTTCTTTTTTCTCTTAGCTCTATGTGTGCTAATAGCAAACCTGTGAGCTTCATCTCTTAATCTCTGAATAAAAAATAGAAGTGGGTCATTTTTATTTAAAATATATTCTTTACCCTTATTATAAATCTTTTCTTCACCAGCATTTCTTCTTTTGCCTTTTGCAACAGCTAATATTGGTAGATCATGTAAACCAAGCTCATTAAGAATTTCTCTACTTACAGAATACTGTCCTTTACCTCCGTCTACTAAAATTAAATCAGGTAATGATAAAGATCCTGATTTTTCTTTAATAGCTTTAGCAAATCTTCGAAAAAGAACCTCTTTCATCATTCCATAGTCATCATTAGTTATTTTTTCATCTTTTATATTAAATTTTCTGTATCTTTTCTTGATAAAACCTTCGTTTCCAAAACATATTAATGCACCAACGGAGTCAGTTCCTTGCATATGGCTGTTATCGTAAACCTCAATAAGATCTATGTTATTATTTAACTTGAATTTAATAGATAATTTATCGATCAAATTATTATTAGTATCAGCTTGAATTAGTTTTTGAGTTAAAGACTGTTTGGCATTTTTTTCTGCAAGCTTGGATACGCTAATTTCATTTTTGGATTTAGCAACTTTGATTATTATCTCTTTATTTTCTTTTTCTGAAAATGTTTTTTCTAATAGTTTTTTATCATTTGTCTCAAAGTTAGTTATTACCAAGCAAGGTACAGTTTTATTCTCATAAAACTGAGATAAAAATGAAGAAAGAATATCTTGAACTGAGTCGTCAGTATCGTGTTTTGGATAAAAAGCTTGGTTACCCCAATTTTGTTTAGATCTAAAAAAGAATACCTGCACACAAGTTTTCCCTGATTCTTTATAAATACTTATAACATCAGCTTCATCTAAATTAGTTTGATTTATTTTTTGGGAGTTTTGAATTTGGGTTAAAGCCTTTATTCGATCTCTTGCAATAGCTGCTTTTTCATAATCTAAGTCCTTGCTTGCTTTTTCCATTTCTCTAGAAAGATTCTTTTGAATCCTTCTAGATTTGCCTGAAATAAATTCAACAGCATCATCAACTGTAGATGCATAATCTTGTTCAGTAATGTGACTAACGCATGGAGCAGAACATCTTTTAATTTGATAAAGGATACAAGGTCTCTCTCTATTTTTGAAAACCGTGTCATCACAAACTCTTAATAGAAAAATTTTTTGTAAAATTTTAATTGTCCAGTTAGCTGAACCGATAGACGAAAATGGCCCAAAGTAATGTCCTGATTTTGACTTCTTTCCTCTAAGTTTCGTTAACTGAGGCCATTTATCTTTATTGCCAATATAAATATATGGAAAAGATTTATCATCACGTAATAATATATTGAATCTTGGTTTGTGCTTTTTGATTAAATTTGCCTCTAAAAGCAAAGCTTCACTTTCATTACTTGTTGTTGTTGTTTCCAGGGAATGAGTTAGAGACAACATTCTTTCTGTTCTGATTGGTAAATTTGTATCAGAAGCATAGCTTTTAAGTCTGCTGGGGATGTTTTTAGCTTTACCAATGTATAGTATTTCACCAGAAACACTAATCATTCTGTAAACCCCAGCATTTCTTGAGATTAAAGGAATTTTATCTTTTATTACTTTTTTTCCAAG
>JAOHNF010000031.1 GCA_028103285.1 Candidatus Pelagibacter sp.
AATCCATTTTACCTGATTATCTTGAATATTTTTTTTTTGTAATTTTTTTAAAAAATTACTTGCCTCATACAAATACATCTGTTTTGCAGAATTAAAATCAGGAAATTTTTTAAAGACTTTCAATATCACTTTTGTTAAACTTCCATCACCAGGACCAAGTTCAATTATATTAAAAATTTTTGGTTTCCCAAAAATTTGCCAAGTTGAGATTATCCAAATTGCAATTATTTCTGAAAATAAATTAGATATCTTCGGTGCTGTGATAAAATCACCTTCTTTCCCAAAAGGCTGTCTAGTAGCATAGTATCCAAATTTACTATCATAAAGCACATTTTGAAAAAATCTATCAATAGGTAAAGATTTTTTCTTTTTAAAAAATTTTAAATTAGACTTCATTTTTTTTTACAAAGGCAAAAAGTATTATACCAACTAACATCATAAAAAAACTTAAAATTGTCCCCATGCTAAATAAATCAAATAAATAACCTAACTGCGAGTCTGGCTCCCTATAAAATTCTGAGAGAATTCTAAAAGCGCTGTAACAAATTAGAAATAAATAAGCGCATGTTCCAGTTTTATAATTTTTTTTTAAAATTATAATATTTAAAATAAAAAATAAAATTACTCCTTCTAAAAATGCTTCATATAATTGAGATGGATGCCTTGGCATCATGTCAATAACAGGAAATACTACACTCCATGAAACACTGGTAACTTTCCCAACTAGTTCACTATTTATGAAATTTGCGATACGACCAAAAAATATCCCTATGGGAGACACACAAGCAATTACGTCTAGTAAAAAAAGAGATGATATTTTCTTTTTAATAGAAAAAAAATAGGTTCCAATAATTATTCCAATTAAAGCACCATGAAAGGACATCCCCCCTTCCCAAATTTTTATTATTTCTAAGGGATTTGAGATATAATATTCAAAGTTATAAAAAATAATATATCCCATTCTTCCACCAGCTATAATAGAAATAACCAAGTAAGTAATTAAATCATCGAATTCTTTTAAATCAAATTTTTGGTATGAGTTTTTAAATCTTTTAATGATAATTTTTTTACCTAACCACCAGCCGATAAGAATTCCAGCTATATAAGCTAAGGAGTACCATCTTATAGCAGCAAACCCAAAATCAAATATAATAGGGTTTAAATTATGGGTAAACATATTTTACTATAACATATTTGAATTTAACATGCCTATCAAATAAGATGAGTTATGAATAATTCTGAAAAAATCTTAAAAACTATTTCAACTTTAATTGAAAATGGAATTTTAACCTCTAAGGATATAAAAAAAGAAATATCTACTGATCTAAAATTTAAAAAAGATAAAATTATTAATAAGCTTAAACTTGTTTCTAGAGAAGAATTTGAGGTTTTAAAAAAACTAGTTCAAAAACAAGACGTTATAATAAAAAAACTTCAAAAAAGTCAAAAAATTAAAAAGGTAAAGAAATCTTAACTAGTAGCCCATTAAATTTACTTTTGCCTAATTGAATATTACCTCCATGTGCATTTATAATATCTTCTACGATAGCAAGACCTAGACCAACACCTGATTTATTAAGGCTTCTACTTTCATCTAATCTAAAAAAAGGTTTAAAAACATTCTTGTATTGGTCTTCTGGTATTCCAGGACCATCATCTTCAATTGTAATAAGCGCTCTATTATTTCCTTTTTTAATATTAACATCAACTTTATTTCCATATGTTAATCCATTCTGAATTATATTTTCAAAAGACCTTTTTAAAGCTATCGGCCTTCCATCTAATTCAACTTCTCCTATACTCAAAATATTTAATTTTTCATTATTAAATTGATCCTTAATTGAATTAAATATCGCTGTTATATCGACTTTGAATGTATTTTCTTTCACCTGAGTTTTGGCAAACTGTAAATAATCATTAAGCATCTTTTCCATTTCATCTATATCTTTAGACATTTTTTCAGAAAGATCTTTTTGGCTTAACATTGCAAGTTGAAGTTTTAGACGGGTTAGGGGCGTTCTTAAGTCATGACTTATTCCAGATAACATTTCTGCCCTTTGATTAAGATGGCGATTAATTCTTTTTGCCATTCGGTCAAATTCAAAAGCTGCTTTCCTAATTTCTAACGAACCAGATGCTCTAAAATCGTTCACATAATCTCCTCTACCGAATCTTTCAGCTGCTTTAGCTAATTTAACTAATGGTTTTGTTTGATTTTTCAAAAAAATTAAAGCCACAATAATTAAAAGAATTGACGGAAGCGTGGTCCATAAAACAAACAATCTAACGGATGAAGTAGAAACCATTTTTTTTGGAACCAAAAATTCTATGACATCTCTATTAGAACTTATTTTTATTTCAACTGCATCTTTAAATTTAGATGTACTGAACCAGTAATTATTGTTGCCAAAAATAGATTTTAATTCTCTTCTTAAAGACCTATCCATCGGACTAAATCTTCTTTCACCACTCGTAGCAGGAAGTAATTCTTGGCTTATTCCTATTTCAAAATTAAAATTATTTTTATAGCTATCAGTAAAAAAATCTAAATTTTTTTTATCATTAGCATATACTTCTTCTATTGTTTTTAATTGAGCCACTAAAGACTTAGTTATATTTTTATTGGCTTTTATCCAAATGCTGTCATAAAAAACTATAGTAATAATTAATTGCAGTATTATTGTTGGGGCGGCGACTATAATTAAAGCTCTATAAAAAAGTCTTTTAGGTAATAAGTATTTTAAATATTTATTCAATCCAGAGAACATAACCGGCCCCTCTTATAGTTTGAAGATATTTTGGATTTTTCGAATTAATTTCAAGCTTCTGTCTAAGTCGAGTTATCATTACATCAATTGATCGTTCTTGACTAATTCCCGAAATTTTTCCAATTTCTTCTCTAGAGTATGTCTTTCCAGGATTTGCCAGCATTTCAATAAGAACTTTTTTTTCAGAATTATTAATTTTTTTAAATTTATCGTTAAATTTTATTGACATCTTATTTAAATCAATTTCTGTTTTGCCCACGTAGTACTTTGAATTTAAATTAATTTTTGCTTCCTTGTTTATTATATTTTTTATTCTTAACAACAATTCCTTTGGTTCAAAAGGTTTTCCTAGATAATCATCAGCACCAATTTCCAAACCTTTAATTCTATTTTCAACTTCTCCCTTTGCTGTAAGCAAAATAATGGGTACCTTTATTTGGTTTTTAATTTCTTTAGTTAGATCATATCCATTTTGACCAGGCATCATAACATCCAAAATTATTATATCAAATTTAAGATATCTTAATTTATTTTTTGCTTGATTAGCGTTCTCTGCTGCCGAAACAATATATCCACTATCTTTAAGATAATCTTTTAACAAATTTCTTATTCTATCATCATCATCTACAACTAAAATATGGTTTTTATTATTTTCCATTTATTATTCTATTTAAAACATTTTTAAATCTTATTACAGACTCAGGATTTGAATTTTTTAATGCATTAAATATTCTTTTTTTTTGGGCATTATAAACTGCATCAAAAAAAATTTTTCCCTCCCTGTCTA
>JAOHNF010000032.1 GCA_028103285.1 Candidatus Pelagibacter sp.
TACATTGCAAAAGCTGCACTGATTATGGCTAGTAAGGCTTGCGCTGTACAGATGTTACTGGTAGCTTTGTCTCTTCTGATGTGTTGCTCTCTAGTTTGCAAAGAAAGCCTGTAAGCTTTTTTACCATGTTTATCTATTGATACTCCAATAATTCTTCCTGGCATAGATCTTTTGAATTCCTCCTTGGTCGCGAAAAAAGCTGCATGAGGTCCGCCATAACCCATTGGGATACCAAATCTTTGAGCACTTCCAACTGCAATGTCTGCTCCTAGCTCTGCTGGAGTTTTTAATTTTGTAAGAGCTAAAAGATCACATACTAAAATTGCTTTTCCATTTTTTTTATGAATTTGGCTGATACTCTCGCTTGGGTCTTGAATATCACCAAGTGTTCCAGGATATGATAGGACGCCACAAACAATATTTTCACTAATTTTTTGTAAATCATTTTTTTCATTTCCAATAATTAATTCTAATCCAAATGGTTCTACTCTTGTTTTTATAAGATCTATAGTTTGTGGATTGCATGAGCTAGAAACGAATATTTTTTTTGAGTTATTTTTATCTAGACGTTGACTTAAACCAACTGCTTCAGCTGCTGCAGTTGCTTCATCTAATAATGAGGCATTTGCAATATCCATTCCTGTTAAATCTATAATTAGCTGTTGAAAATTTAACAACATTTCTAAACGACCTTGAGCAACTTCAGGCTGATAAGGAGTATAAGATGTATACCAACCAGGGTTTTCAAGAATATTTCTTAAAATTACATTAGGAGTAAATGAATTATAATAGCCCATTCCAATAAAATTTCTAAATATCTTATTTTGTTTTGAAATAGTTTTTAGTTTTTTTAAAGCATCATTTTCTGAGAGTGGTTTTTCTATTTTAAGTTCATCTTTTAATAAAATTTTCTCAGGTACTGTATTTTTCATTAGGTTTTCTAATGAATTGTACCCCACTTCTTTAAGCATGATTTCTTGTTCGGCTTCAGTAGGTCCAATGTGACGGTATATGAATTCTTTTGAATTGTTATCAATCATTTAACTTGGATTCTCCGCTACAAATTTTTCATAATCAGCTTGAGACATTAAAGATTCTAATTCTGAGTTATCTTTAATTTTTAATTTAAAAAACCAACTTGCTCCTTCAGGATCTGTATTGACACTTACGGGGTCATCTACAATTGATTTATTTCCTTCTATTACCTCTCCAGAAATAGGAGAATATACATCACTTGCTGCTTTAGTAGACTCAACTACTGCAGTTTGACCGTCTTTCTCTACTACTTTTCCAGCTTCTGGAACTTCTACAAATACTATGTCACCCAACAATTCAGTAGCATGTTTGGTAATACCTATAGTTGCTATATCTCCCTCGATCGATACCCATTCATGTTTTTTTGAAAATTTTTTTTCACTCATATTAAGTTCTTTTTATTATTTAACATAACTTTTTTTAAAAAAAGGAAGTTCTGAAACTTTACCCCCATGTTTTTTACCTCTGACTTCTAATTGAATTTTTGTTCCTATTTCTGAAAATTTAGAATTTATATACCCCATAGCAACTGAAGCGTTAACACTAGGTCCAAAAGTACCACTCGTAATTAATCCGATTTCATGACCTTGTTCTGAAAAAACTTTTGTATTTTCTCTAGCTATAATTCTACCTTCTGGCAAAATACCAACTCTTTTTTTATTACTGCCATTTACCATCAATTCTTTAATTTTTTCCCAGCCATTGAACCCACCTTCCTCTCTTCTTCTTTTAGCTATGGCCCACTTTAAGTTGGCTTCGATAGGGTTTGTTTTTTCATTTAAATCATGGCCATATAAACAAAGACCAGCTTCAAGTCTTAATGTGTCTCTAGCGCCCAAACCAATAGGATTGACTTTATTTTCAACTAAAAATTTTATTAACTTTTCAACTTTATTATTAGGAATAGAAATTTCAAAACCATCTTCTCCAGTATATCCTGATCGTGTTATGTATAAATTTTCTTCATCTAAATTAAAATTGCCGCCCGTCATAAATTTTAAATTTGAAACACCCGGTGTAAGCTTTTCTAATATTTCAACTGCTTTTGGGCCTTGTAATGCAATTAGAGATAGATCTGAATTAATAAAATTTTTGTGATTTTTGTTAAGGACTTTAACATCATTTTCTTTACAAGCTGCATTTAAAATTATACAGAAACCTTCTTTAGTTTTTGTTATAATTAAATCATCAATAATTCCACCACTTTCGTTAAGTAAAAAAGAATACTTTGAATGATTTAATTTCAATAATTTTAAGTCTGCTGGAATTATTTTTTCTAAAGCCTCTATTAATGTATCGTCACCTTCTAAAAAAAACTGACCCATGTGTGAAACGTCAAAAAAACCCGCATAAGAACGAGTTGAAATATGCTCTTTAACAATACCGTCTTTATACTGAATAGGCATTTCATATCCAGCAAAAGGAACAAATTTAGCACCTAAATTTTTATGTAAATTATATAAAGCTGTTTTTTGTACTTCCATAATAACTCTTAACCTGCCCCATCTGTCTATTTACCTGAGAGATTTAATCCTTCGGTGAGGCCTAAGCCTGCTTTCCAGAGTTATTACAGTAACGGTCCTTTTGCCTGAGAGTTTCCGGGGTGGTTGCTCCTTCGGCGAGAATATTAGTTCTAGAAACATTGAACTTTCTTCTTCTCTCCCGTTTAATCTTCTTACGAAAATCAATTAAAAAATACAATACGTTGAGGTTGTATGCAAGCTTCAAAATCTCATTTATATTATATCTTGATCTTTTAATCTTAAATAAAAGTCAAAATTATATTTTTTTTCACTAATAACTGCAATTTAAGCACTAAAATTAAACAAAGTTGTTGGTCCGACTCTCTTATAGATAGAAAAATTACCTTCCTTCATTAATTTTGCTATTAACTCAAAATTATTACTTTTTGTTCCGTCAACATTATGAGTTTCTACTGAGATTAATTTTGGTTTCAATTGATTTAAATCAATATTCTTTAAAATTTTATAGTCCATACCCTCTACATCAATATTTATAAAATCAATATTCTTGGTCACTTTACTTATATTTAATACTTCTTTTAGTGAAGTAGACTCTACTGTGATTTTTTTTGTATCTTTAGATTTATTTTTTAATTTTTCATAAAATTGCTTATCCAAAGTATTAACTGGACTAAATGGATCGTCATAATAAACTTCAAAAGTTTTTTTAGTTTCACTAATCGTTGTACAAAGATTTGTGTCTTTAGGCCTAACAATATTAAATAAATCAATAGATGTTGGGTTTATATCTATATTTATACCATGCCAACCTTTCCTATGAAGCAAGCAAGTGTTGCTATACATGACAGGATGAAAACATCCAATATCTAAATAAATGCCATCTATTTTACCTTTAAAAAAATCATTTATAAATTGGTCTTCTCCCCATTGAGAGTATTGCTTTCTATTTAGGTGACATTTATGTCTTATATAAAGATTATAATATAAATAAATCTTATAGGTAAACTTTGTTTTCAAAAATAATT
>JAOHNF010000033.1 GCA_028103285.1 Candidatus Pelagibacter sp.
GGAATTAATTAATTTACTGCATTTTGTTATTTCTTCTTTACTATAAAGTCTTCTTAAGATATTTTTTTTTTTAAGAGATTTTTTAATTCTATCAACACTTACGATATCTGTTCCTATTCCGTATATTTTCATGATGTTAAAATTTTTTTAAATGATTTTATTGCATTTGATAAACCCACAAATATGGCTTCACCTATTAAAAAATGTCCTATGTTAAATTCATTAATACCTTTTAATTTTGATAAAATCTTTGCTGAATGAAATGTTAAACCATGTCCTGCATGTACCTCTAAGCCTAATTCATTGCCTAGTTTAACAGCTTGTTTAATTCTATTTAATTCACTTTTATAATTTTTTTTTTTATTAATTAAGTTACACAACTTACCGGTATGTATTTCGACACAATCTGCATCTAATTTTTTAGATTTTTTTATATCGTTTAAACTTGGTTCAACGAATAGACTAACTCTTGATTTATTTTTTTTTAATTTTTTTATAATTTTTTTTAAAAATACTTTGTTATAATTTAAGTTTAAACCGCCTTCTGTTGTCACTTCTCTTCTTTTTTCAGGGACGATACAAATAAATGGTGGTTTACTTTTTAATGCAATATCTAACATTTCATTAGTTGCTGCTATTTCTAAATTAAGAGGAATTTTTAATTTAGTTTTGATTTCCTTTAAATCTAGTTCGTTAATATGTCTTCTATCTTCTCTCAAATGTATTGTAACAGACTCTGCTCCATTTTTTTGAGCTAATAAAGCAGCTCTTAAAGGACTTGGATATATTTCCCCTCTCGCATTTCTAACCGTCGCAACATGGTCAATATTTACACCAAGTCTAATTTTCTTCATTAAAGGTTTCTACTTCCAGGTTTTATGGCAGGGATCAAAGATAATTCTTCTGGTATGTTATTTTTAGAAAAAGTTGGGATATTTAATTTTATTTGAGAGACAATAGAATTTTTTATTTCAGAATTATCACTAGACCTGTCTATTATACAGGCATATCCAATAATAATTCCCTTATTAGCTGTAACTAAGTTTGAGCACTCGAGACTCGATTTACCTGTTGTGATGACATCCTCTACTATTAAAACTTTAGAATTTTTTTTAATTTTAAAATCTCTTCTTAGTTGAAATAAGCCATTAACCCTTTCAGCAAATATTGTTTCTTTTTTTAAAAATCTACCAATCTCATAACCTATAATTACACCTCCCATTGCTGGAGATAAAATTAAATCAATATTATTAAACTCTTTACTTATTTTTTCTGCTAAAGACTCACAAATCTTGTATGCCATATGAGGTTTACTCATTAATTGAGCGCATTGAACATATTTAGAGCTATGTAAACCTGAAGACAACACAAAATGTCCTTCAATTAAAGCTTTAGTTTCTTTTAAAATTTTCAAAGATTCTTGTAATGAAAGCATTTTTTTTCTTTTTATGTCGTATTATTTTAAAATTTAAATTACTTTGCTTTATCTGACTTATCAAGTTTGTAAAATTTTTCAAATCCTTAATTTGAAGATCTAAAGAAATTTATAATAATCATCTTTACGTTCAATTAATTCCACATTAATTATATTTCCTTTATTTAATCCAATTAAATGACAGATATTTCCAAGTGCTCCAGGTTCATGCGGCAAATCAACTTCAATGCTACTAGAGTAGTTTTTTTCAACATTTTTTGTGCTTTCCAAAGATTTATCTTGCCAATATCTTCTAATTGCAGCTCTTGCTTTTCCTGTTTTAGCGGAACTTAGCCAATGCAAAGACGGTGAAGCATTTTTTGATGTTTCAATTTTTATTATATCTCCATTCTTTAAAATATTTTGTAAAGTTTTTTCAGTACCATTAATAAAACAGCCTATTGCACTATTACCAATCTTAGTATGTACAGCGTAAGCAAAATCAATTGGAGTTGCGTTCATTGGTAATTTTATTACAGCTCCTTTTGGCGTAAAACAAAAAACATTTTCTTGAAACATTTGAAGTTTTGTGAATTCATAATAATGTTCTGGACTATTTCCTGTTTCAATAATTTCAACTAAATCTCTTAACCAATCATATTCTTTCCATGATAAATCGGAAAATTTCTCAGATGATTTATATTTCCAGTGAGATGCTATCCCACGTTCAGCAAATTCATTCATTTCAAAAGTTCTTATTTGTATTTCTATTCTATTTTTTTTTGGACCTATAACTGAAGTGTGTATAGATTTATATTTATTAATTTTCGGTGTCGAAATATAATCTTTAAATTTTCCTGGTATTGATGCAAATTTACTATGAAATATACCTAGTGTTTTATAACAATCTTCAATACTTTTAACAATAATTCTAAAACCAATAATATCTGTTAATTGTTCTAAGGAAATTTTTTTATTTTGAATTTTTCTCCAAATAGAAAATGGTGATTTTTCTCTACCTGTTATAGTTGCATCAATACCATTATTTTTTAAAAGCTCTATCAATTCAAGGGATATTGAATTGAAACTATTTTCTCTATTGTTTTTTATAAAGCTTAAACGCTCTAAAATAAGATCTCTAGCAGGTTTATTTAAAACTGAAAATGATAAATCTTCTAATTCATCTCTAATCGTGTTCATGCCCATTCTGTCGGCAAGAGGTGCGTAAATTTCCATAGTTTCTTTTGCTTTACGAATTTTTTTATCTTTATCTTTTACAAAATGAATAGTTCTCATGTTATGAAGCCGATCGGCTAGTTTAACGAGCAAAACCCTTATATCTTTAGATGTAGCTAAAATTAATTTTCTAAAATTTTCTGCTTTAGAAGATTTTGATGCTTTTGTTTCTAGTTCAGATATTTTGGTTACGCCTTCAACTAAATTTGCAACTTCTTCTCCAAATTCTTTTTTTACACTTTCATAAGTAACTTTAGTATCTTCAATAGTGTCGTGAAGTAAGCCAGTAGTAATTGTTGCGCTGTCTAGTTTTAAATCTGTTAAAATTTTCGCAACTGCTACTGGATGAATTATATATGGAACACCCTCTTCTCTTTTCTGATTTCGATGAGCATCTAAAGCAAAGTTATAAGCCTTATTTAAAATTTTTGAATTTGAAAATTTGTTATACGATTCAATTTGGTCAATTAACTCGTTGTTTTTAATCATCTTTCGATAATAACATTTTTATTCAGTCTTGTAATGTCAATCCTAGATTTTTGATCGAGGTTATTGATTAAAAATTTAACATTTTTCCTAATAATTGGATGAACCCACTCAGAGTCGATTTGCAAAATTGGATAAAGTACAAAATTTCTTAAATGACACTTTTCATGAGGTATTTTGAGATTGTCATTTTCGATTATTAAACCATTAAAATCAATAATATCAATATCACATGCCCTTGGATCGTTTTTTTTGGACCTAATTCTACCAAATTTTTTTTCGATTA
>JAOHNF010000034.1 GCA_028103285.1 Candidatus Pelagibacter sp.
CTGCAGTGCTGAAAAATAAATAATAAAAAAATTAATAAAAACAATTTCATTTTAAACCAAGTTTTTCAGAAAAATTAAAAAGTAAATTCATATTATGTATTGCTTGTCCGGAAGCACCTTTTACTAAATTATCAATAGCACTAAAAATTACATATTTATTTTTTATTCTAGTTTCACAAATTGATATTTCACAATTATTTGTATTAAGGACATTTCCTGAGCCTAGCGGTACATTCAATTTAAGAATTTTTACAAATAAATCATTTTTGTAAAATTTTTTAAGAGCGACTCTTAATGTATTGCCTGAGATGTTTTTGTTAGTATAAATATATATTGAAGTTAAAATACCCCTAAAAGTAGGAAGCAAATGAGGATTAAAAGAATAATTAATCTTTTTATTTGTCAATTTTAAAAATTCCTGATCAATCTCACAAATATGTTTATGAAGTTTAGTGCTATAAGCAAAAGTGGAATTATATAAATTTTTATGTTTAAATTTTTCTTTTAAATTTTTACCAGCACCTGAATATCCTGATTTAGAATCTATAGTAATGTCCTTAATATTTATTAATTTTTTTTTAATTAATGGTACTAAAGCTAATTGAATAGAAGTTGGGTAGCAACCAGGATTAGCAATTATTCTGAATTTTTTAATAGTTTTTTTATTGAACTCACTTATAGAATAAATTGAATGCTTTATTAACTTTGCAGCTTTGTGTTTGATTTTGTAATTATTATAATATGTTTTTTTATTTTTAATTCTAAAATCTGCAGACAAATCAATATACTTTATTTTTCTATACTTATAAAAAGTGTTTTTAATTAATTTTTGAGCTTCTCCATTTGGTAGTGATAAAAAAATTAAATCTAAATCTTTCCAATTAATATTATTTACAGAGGAAATAACTGGTAAATTTTTTTTTATTCTCTTATCAAAAAATGAAATTTTTTTTCCTAAGTTTTTAGTTGCACATAAATTTTTTATTTTTACATTAGGATGCTTGGAAAGCATTAGAATTAAATCTAAACCAGTAAAACCTGTAGCGCCTATAATAGCAACATTGACTTTTTTCAATACAGACATAACAATTTATATCATCGTATTAACAAAAATTAAATTTAAATGATTATCTTTTAGAAAATTGGAAGCTTCTTCTGGCTTTTCTGTGACCGTATTTTTTTCTTTCAACTACTCTTGAATCTCTAGTGGTTAATTTATCTTTTTTAAGATTTTTCTTTAAGTTTTCATCATGAGAAATTAAGGCTTTTGAAATACCTAAAATAATGGCTCCTGCTTGACCGGATAAACCTCCACCTTTCACAGAGCACTTTACGTCATAATTAGTAGCAACCTCAGATATTTCTAAAGGTCTTATAACTTTAATTTGATGCACAGGACGTTTAAAATATTCACTCATTTTTAAACCATTGACATGAATACTTCCCGATCCCTTTTTAACCCAAACTTTTGCGATAGATCTTTTTCTGCGTCCAGTTGCGTATTTACTATCCTTAAAGTCTAATTTAATTTTTTTCTTTTTTTCGTTTATTTGATTTGTTTGTTCCATTATCTAACAATATTTCTTTTATTTAATTTTCCAAAATCAATTATTTTTGGTTTTTGTACATCGTGAGGATGTTCATCACCGTTATAAATTTTTAATTTTGTAAGTTGTTTTTTTGCTAAAGGTCCACCAGGCAACATTCTCTTTACCGCAAGCTTTAGAATGTCTTCCGTTTTATTTTTACTAACAAGAGAAGATGGAGTGGATTCTTTGATACCTCCTGGATGACCTGTGTGCCTATAATATATTTTATTAGAAAACTTTTTGCCTGTAAATTTTATTTTGTCAATATTTGTAACAACAACGAAATCACCATTATCCATATGTGGGTTATAAGTCGGTTTGTTTTTTCCTCTCAGCACTTTAGATATATAAGCAGCTAGTCTACCTACTGCTACATTTTGTGCATTGATAATATACCAATCTTTTTTAATTTCTTTCTTTTTAATAAAAGGTGTCATTATAATGGGCGATGAATACAAAGAATAGGAGATAAAGTCAATTTATTTAACTCTAAAATAATAAAGATTTATAGCGCTAAATACTAATATCACACTACATATTTGATGAGCTGAAGCTAAATAAATATTTAATCCACTTATTAAAGTCAAAACACCTAAAAATATTTGTATCGATAAAAGGATAATCATTAACATTAAGGGTTTAAATAAAATTTTTAACTTATTTTTAAAAATATAAATACTTAAAATCAAAATATAGACTGTTATTAAATAAGCTAGGTTTCTATGATAGAATTGAACTAATGAATGATTATTAAAATCAATAATATTTTTTAGATTATTTATATTAATATCACTTGGAAAATAAGTGTGTCCCATAAGAGGCCATGTTTGGTAAATACGACCAGCATCTAATCCTGATACAAAAGCTCCTGAAATTACTTGAAATAATATTAAAAAAATTAAAATTAAGAAAAAAACATTTTCTTTTGTAACAAAAAAAAAATATTTAGTAGTTTTATATTTAATATTTTTAATTAACCAAAAAATTGATCCTATTATTAAAAAAGCTAAACTTAAATGAATGGATAACCTGTAATGACTTACCGTGACATCCTTCGTTAGACCGCTTTCCACCATAAACCACCCTACAATGCCTTGTAACAAAATCATAAAAAATATTAAGTAGCAAATAGAAATATATTTTTTCTTAATTTTTTTTGTAATAAGAAAGTAAATAAATGGTATTAAGAAAAATAATCCAATTAATCTTGCTAAAATTCTATGAAAATATTCCCAGTAAAAAATTATTTTAAATTCATCTAAAGTCATATTATTGTTCAGTAATATGAATTGAGGTATCTGTTTATATTTATCAAAGTATAATTGCCACGATAAATCATTAGCTGGTGGTAAAATTCCTTTGAATAATTCCCATTCAGTAATTGATAAACCTGAATTAGTTAATCTAGTTAAACCACCCACAATTATGATTAAAAAAACAAGTAACAAACAAAAATTTAGCCAATAGTAGAAAAAACTATTTATATTTTTCTCGTTTACGATCATTAATTATATTATATATTTATTTGTTAAATCTTAAATTTTTAAATTGTCGCTATGGTAAATAATAAAATAATCAAGATACGCAAAGACCTGGATAAATTAGATAATAATTTGTTAGAAATAATAAAAAAAAGAACTAAGCTTGTTGATTTAGTTATTAAGAACAAAAAATTCAAGAAGGATATTGTAGATAAAAAAAGAATTAAAATAATACTAAAAAATATCTCAAAAAAATCCAAAAATAAAAGAGTTGATACA
>JAOHNF010000035.1 GCA_028103285.1 Candidatus Pelagibacter sp.
ATTTATGGTTTATGAAAAAGAAGAAAGCTTATCTCTTGATCAAGGCTACGGTATTCAATTGGCCACAAATAGTATAAAAATTTTAAATCAAATAAATTTTAATAAAATAATGAAAATATATTCCATCCAAATACTTTAGATTTTTATAATATTAAAAATGAAAAAATATGTAATTTAAATTTATCAAAATTTAATAGCAATGAAACAAAATATACAACTTTGCAGAGATCAACTTTAATAGAGTTTTTAAAAGAAGATATTTATACTCAGCATTTAAGATTTGGAAAAAAAATTAAAGAAGTTTTTGAATTAAAAGAAAAATTTTTAATTAAGTTTGATGATAATACTAATGATCTTGTAGATTTTATAATTGCTGCTGACGGAATTTTTTCTAATACAAAATTATTCTTCGAGAAGAAAAATCATAAACCTAAGTATAGAAAAGCCTTGGCTGTTAGGGCAATTTTAAAATCAAAATCTGAACTTAACATTAATGAACAAAATATAAGTCTAATGCTAGGTAGTAACACGCATATCGTGCTTTACCCTATCAATAAAAAGAAAGAACTAAATGTGGTTTGCATTATAAGAAGCAACAAATATGACTCTGATAATATAAAATCTTTGATTGAAAACACAGTTCTTAAACAAAATCCAAATTTAAAGATAATTTTTAATAATGAGATAAAATCTTGGCCTTTATATTATACCCCTAAAATTCTTCCATCTTCAAATAAAAAAGTTTTTTATATTGGTGATGCATTTAATGGATTTTTACCAACTTTGGCTCAAGGTGCAGGCCAATCTGTGGAAAGCGCATATGAGATATTTAACTTGTTAAAAGAGGGTAGGCTAGGAAATGATAATACTTATTTTGAAGAAAGATCAAAGAGAGCAAAAATTGTCAGAAAAAGATCTAACCTTAATTTTTTTGCATTCCATTTTTCAAGTTCCATTATGCAAAAAATTAGAAATATATTTTTGAAGTTTTTAGTTAAACATAAGACTTTTATTGAAGGTTATTTAGGTAAAGTTTATAAAAATTAAATTCGTTTTTCAGAGATAAATTTTTGCCTTAAACTATCAATAACTACAGTTGATCCATTAATATTACAGTGCCAGTAAGTCCAGCCATTCCAGCTTTCAGTACCCATAATCTTTGCCGCAACTTTATGAATTGATCCTTCAGACTTTTTATATTTAATGCTACCATCCACCATGATTTTGGCATTAATTTTCTTTTTAGGATCAAATAATGTAGTTCCTGGCTTTAATATGCCTAGTTCTACTAAGGAACCAAAAGGTATTCTTGGCTTAGATTTATTATTTTCTAATGTGTCTAAATAATTATCCTCAATTTTTTTAGTATTAGTAATTCGCTCTTGAGCAGCTTTAAAGTATTTCTTGTCTCTTTCTATTCCAAAATATTTCCTGCCTAACTTTTTGGCAACTACCGCCGCGGTTCCTGTGCCTAAAAATGGGTCAAAAATAGCATCTCCTTTGTTTGTGGTAGCTAATATAATTCTATGTAAAAGAGACTCAGGTTTTTGAGTAGAATGAACTTTTTTACCATTACTTTTTTTTAATCTTTCTTTTCCATTACAAATTGGTAGCATCCAATCAGACCTCATTTGTAAATCATCATTTAAACATTTCAAAGATTGATAATTGAATGTATATTTTGATTTTTTACTTTTTGAAGCCCAAATTAAAGTTTCATGAGCATTAGTAAATCTTGTACCTCTAAAGTTTGGCATTGGATTATTTTTTCTCCAAATTACATCATTTAAAAGCCAGTAGTTTAAGTTTTGCAAATGATAGCCCAATCGAAAAATATTGTGATAAGAACCTATAACCCAAATACTTCCATTGTCTTTTAAAATTCTTTTGCATTCTATTAACCAAGATTTGCAAAAATCATCGTAATGTTTGAAACTGTTAAATTGATCCCATTTATCATTAACGCCATTTACTTTACTAGCATCTGGTCTAGTTAAAGTTTCCCCAATCTGCATGTTGTAAGGAGGGTCTGCAAAAATTAAATCAAAAGATTTGTCAGGAATTTTTTTTATTTCCTTAAGGCAGTCACCATTAACAACATTATTTAAGAATTTTGACATTTTATGATTCAACCTTAAATTGAATTCACGGTCAAACAGTTTTAGTAAATAAAAGAGTCTTTTAGTGTTTCAGATTCTTAGCTCAACAACATCTTGTGTATAGGCTTGAAACCTTTTCTGTGATGTGAGGTTATACCAAATCTTTTTAAACCCTCCATATGAGCTTTAGTGCCATAGCCAAAATTTCTTTCCCAAGCATAATTTTGAAATTCTTCTGACAATTTAATCATAAGCTGATCTCTATAAACTTTTGCTATTATGGAAGCAGCGCTTATTGATTTAATCTTTTCATCTCCATTAATTATTGTTTTAAAATTTGTTAGTCCTTGAGGTGCAAAATTTCCATCAATTAAAATTAAATCTGGTTTAACTGAAAGTTGATCAATTGCTCTTTTCATAGAAAGTAAAGCTGCCTGTAGAATGTTAATTTTTAGTATTTCTTCAACAGAGGCCATGCCCACAGCATAAATTGAATTAACTTTAATATGCTCTGCTATTTCTATTCTTCTCTTAAAAGAAATTTTTTTTGAGTCTTTTAATACACTTAAATTTATACCTTCTTTTAATATAACAGCCGCTGAAACTACTGGCCCAGCTAAACAGCCTCTACCTACCTCATCTACGCCTGCTGTAATTATATTTGTCTTCAATTAAATTTTTAATTTAGCTTTTTTAGCTCTAATCATTTTAAGATCAATCCAAGCTAATTTTTTTTGAGTAGGTTGCCTCATTAAGAAAGCAGGATGAAAAGTGATAATCACAGATGTCTTGCATTTTCCAAACTTTCTTTCAATCCACTGTCCTCTAACTTTAGATATAACCACATCATCACCTATTAGTGCATTCATTGCCGTGCTTCCTAATAAAATTAAAATTTTAGGATCAATTATTTCAATGTGCTTTTTGATAAATGGTAAATACTTATTTATTTCTTCATTAGTCGGCCTTCTGTTTTCTGGAGGTCGGTAATTAACAATATTTGATATATAAACATTCTTTCTGTCTAAATTAATTGAAGCAAGCATTTTATCAAGCAGAGTTCCTGCCCGCCCAACAAAAGGTAGTCCCTCTTGATCCTCGTTTGATCCAGGGGCTTCGCCCACGAGCATAATTTTTGATTTTGGATTTCCATCACTAAAAACCATATTTGTAGCACTTGTTTTAAGACTACAATATTTTATATTAGAAATAGATTTTTTTAGTCTTTCTAAA
>JAOHNF010000036.1 GCA_028103285.1 Candidatus Pelagibacter sp.
GAATCTGCATTAACTGAAGAATTTATTTCTAATGTAAAAAAAGACGTTAAAAATGCTGGTTTAGGTTTAAATAATAATAATGTGTCAGGGGTATATTTCACGCACGGAAGCCAATTTTTTTTAACTCATATGCTGGCTGCTTCCAAGAATTTTTATAATTATTGCACAAATTCTAGAGTGATAAATTTCTGTAAAGAAATTTTTGGTAATCAATTTAGATTAAAAGCTTTAAGATATTATGAAAACTTTGGTGGGCAACATATGATGTGGCATACTGATAATAGGTTATACGAAAATAATAAAAAAGGCGAAACACATTCAACATCTCCAGGAATAATATTTTTAGCCTATATGAATGATGTGGAAGACGGTGAATTTCAATACATTAAAGGTTCTCATATATGGTCAGGTGAAAATACTCATCATGATTACACCGTGGATTACATAGAAAACAATTATGAGAAAGATATTGTTGGGTTTAAAGGTAAAAAAGGAACAGTTTTAATTTATAATTCTTGGGGAGTTCACAGGGCAAAACCTACAAGTGATATAAATTTTGTCAGGAAAACATTGTTTTTTCAAGTTGAAAAAGATGTTAACCATAGTGAGCCTATACTTTTAAATTCAGAATTTATTTCTGAAATAAATGATGATATTAAAATGTATTTAGGTTTTGGAAAAAAAGCTACTAACAATACCTACCCTTCAACAGATATATTTACTATGCCTTTAAATAAAAAAGTATTTTCAATTATTTATCGTTGGATACTAAGTAGGTTTATTCTTAGGCTTCCAGGTTTTTTAAGAAAACGTATAAGAAAAATATATAATATTCCAACAAATAAATAGTAATTTATGGGCATTTCAAAATGTTAAGCTCACTAAATAGATAAATTTTTATTATACGTCTTGTGTATCCACCCTCCTCCTAAAACCCTATCTCCCATATCATCTTTCGAATAAAAAACACAAGCTTGACCAGGAGAAATTCCTGTTTCTTTTTCTAAAATTTCTACCTTCGCATAGTCTCCTGATAAATTTATTTTTGCCTTTAAGAGTCTCCCAGTTGATCTTACTTTAATATTTATAATATTATCAAATTTTTCTTTTGATCCTAAGATATTTAACTCTCTTAATTTAATTTCTTTTATTTCTAAGCACTGTTTATTGCCTACGACGATTGAGTTGTTATCTGCATCAATATTGATAACATATAGAGGACTGTTATTAGCAATTTTTATTCCTTTTCTTTGACCAATTGTATAATTAATTATTCCTTCATGCTCACCTATTTCTTTTCCTTTAATGTTAAGAATTTTTCCTGGCTTAAAGGACTCTGGTCTAAATTTTTTAATAACAGATGCGTAGTCACCATTAGGCACAAAACAAATATCTTGGCTATCTGGTTTTTGAGAAACATTTAAATTTAATTTTTCAGCAATAGATCTTGTTTCTGACTTATTAATCTCTCCTAAAGGAAATCTTAGATAATCCAATTGTTCTTGTGTTGTGCTAAATAAAAAATAACTTTGATCTCTATTTTGATCTTTCGCTCTATACATATTTGCATGATCATTTTTTTGTATTCTTGAAACGTAATGGCCAGTTACCAAAGCGTCCGCTTTCAGATCTTTAGCGTATTTAAAAAGATCTCTAAATTTTACAGTTTGATTACATTGTACACAAGGTATTGGTGTTTCACCTGCTGCATAGCTATCTATAAATGATTCAATTACTTCTGATTTAAATCTCTTTTGATAAAATAAAATTTTGTGATTGATATTAATATTGTCAGAAACTCTTTTAGCATCAAGAATGTCTTGTCCTGCACAACATTGCCTTCCTTCTTTTGATTGTTTGCTATCATCGTATAATTTTAACGTTATTCCGGTCACATCATAGCCTTCCTCTTTCATCAAAGCCGCTACAACAGAAGAGTCTACGCCCCCAGACATGGCAACTACTACCTTAGTATCTTTTTTTGTTTTATTAATTCCTAGAGAATTCATTAATTAAGTGTATAATCCAATTATTAATAACTTTCCATAATGCTTATTGACTTTGAGCCAGGAGATTACGTTATAAATCCTACCAATAAGGGATGGGGTATAGGACAAGTGCAATCCATTATAGGTAATAAAGTTACTATAAATTTTGAAAACTCTGGGAAAAAAGTAATTAATATAGAAAATATAAGGATAGAAAAAATTAATAATGAATAAAAATGAGCTTAAAAAAATTGCCTTAGGTTTAATAGAGACTTTTAATGTAGCGGGCCAAGAGTCTATTCATCTTAATAAAAAAGGCTTAAAAATAGAAATTAAAGAAGACAATTCTCCTGTAAGCAATGGTGATTTAAGAGTGAATGAAATAATTACTAAAAGGATAAAAGAGTTAACACCTAATATTCCAGTAGTTTCTGAAGAAACTGTTGATATANAAATTAAAAATACAGCTAAAGTGTTTTGGTTAATTGATCCTATAGATGGAACTAAAGAATATATAGCTGGTAAAGATGAATATACTTTAAATGCTGCTCTTGTAATAAATACTGTTCCAGTTTTAGGTCTTGTAGGAGTTCCTAAGAAAAATAGGCTTTTTTATTCTTATGCTCAAGGAGAGAGTTATTTAATAGAAAATGGCGAAACTAAAATAGTTGACTGTAAAAAAAAACAGCCGCAAGGTGAAATAGTTGCAGTCTCTAGCGACTATAAACCTTCAGATATAATCTTAAATAAACTTAAAGAATATAAGGTCACATCAATAGTAAAAATGGCAAGTTCTTATAAATTTTGCGTTATAGCTACTGGTGAATTTGATATTTACGCAGCCCAAGAAAGAGCTAACGAATGGGATTATGCAGCTGGCCATGCAATTGCACAAAATGCTGGAGCCATAATTAAAACTCTTGATGAAAAACCTTTTTTATATGGTAAAGAAGATTATAGAAACCCTAGTTTGCTTATTAAACGTGCTGAGAATTTAGATGATTAAGACAATACTAATTATCATTTTATCTGTTACATTTTTTGGTGTTTTATTTTTTATTTTGGTAAGGAATGCTCTTAGAAGAAAGTTAGATATTTTAGTTGAAGAGGAAAAAAATAGAAAATCAGATAATTTTAATTAATTTATGGAACTCAACTGTTTCTAAATCCAGAACTCTTTTAGACAATTCAAAACTAAATCCACCTCTCGCTAAAATGCCCATATCTT
>JAOHNF010000037.1 GCA_028103285.1 Candidatus Pelagibacter sp.
AGATTTGTCTGATTATAAAAATTTACGATTTTTACAAAATTCATTAAAGGTACCAAGTAGAGAATCTTTTTGAGATATTTTGAAATTATTTTTTGGCCATTTAATATTTAAATTTTTATCCAAAACGTTTATTCCATCTTCAAATTTAGGTTTATAATAATTGGTTAATTTATAATAAACTATATTAATGTTCTCATAACTGTAATAAGCATGTGCGAATCCCTCAGGAACATACAAACTTAAACAATTTTTATCAGATAAAATAATATTAAATATTTTACCAAAAGTTTTTGAATTTTTTCTTAAATCTATGACAGAGTCAAAAATTTTACCTTTGACTACACTTATATATTTTGCTTGTTGATATTTATATTGAAAATGAAAACCACGAAGCGCATTCGCTTTTGACGTTGTGCAATATTCAAATACAAAATTATTTTTTTTGAATACTTTTTTATTAAAAATTTCTCTTAAACTACCTCTTTTATCAGTATTATTTTTTTGTTTTAATATTATTAGATCTTTTATTTCGGTTTTTATAATTTTCATCGTTAGATTGATTTTTTCATCTTATCTAAATTCATATCCATATTTAAAGGTAGTTTACCTTTTGATTTAATCATTTTAATATTTTTATTATTCTTCTTTGCAAATTGATAAATAGTTTGTTTTTTTCCACCAATATTAATAATTCCTCTTTTAGAAAGAACTTTAATAAATAAATTTGCAAATTCATCATGAAAAATAAAATTAGATTTTACATCAGTGAATGCATGCTTGTGAGTAAAAGGCTTTTCCGTCATGCAAGCTCTTATGATTAGAGAATTTTTATACATCTGAACAGCACATTCAGCCCCTAACTTTGACCATCCATAATTGTTCCATGGTAATAAGGGATCACTTTCTCTATAATTTCCTTTATTACCAGGATAAACATAGCTAGTCGAAAAAAAAACTATTTTAATATTTTTTTCATAACAAATTTTTACCAAATTTGAAGTTCCAATAATATTTGCATCTATACTTTTATTTATCATTTTATCATGTAAAGACATTGGTCTTGATAATCCCGCTAAATGAAGAAGGTAATTAGGTTTATACTTTTTGAAATTTTTTTTTATTGATTTTAAAGACAAAATATTTAATTCTTTTTTAATTCTTGAGCAAATCTGCCATTACCACCTGTAACAAGTATTTTTTTTAACATTCTACTGAATTAGTTTCTTTAAATAGTTTGAATATAGACAATTACCGTAATAATTAATCGCTTCCATAATGTTATTTTTATTTATCCAATTATAATTTAATGCAATCTCCTCAAGACAGGCTATTTTTAAACCCTGTCGATTTTCTAAAGCTGAAACAAATGCAGAAGTATTATAAAAATCATCAACAGATCCTGTATCAAGCCAAGCTCCACCTCTGCCTAAAAATTCAGCGTTTAACATATTTTTTTTTCTGTATTTATTTAACAAGTCAACTATTTCAAGCTCATTTCTTTTTGAAGGCTTAAGTAATTTACTGTATTTAACAACCTTATTATCAAAAAAATAAAGTCCTGTAACAGCTAAATTAGATTTTGATTTTTTTGGTTTTTCATTAATAGATTTTATTTTATTTTTTTTATCAATTTCAGCAACACCATAGCGCTCTGGATGGTTTACAGGATGAAGCATAATTGTACATCCATTTTTTAATCTAATACATTTTTTTAATTTATTAGTTAAACTTTGACCGTAAAAAAAATTATCTCCTAAAATTAAAGCAACTTTATCCTTGCCAATAAATTTATTCCCTAGAACAAATGCATCTGGAAGACCTTTCGGCCTATCTTGTTCAACATATTTTATTTTTACTCCAAATCTTTCACCATTTGAAAGTATTTTTTTGAATTGTTCTAACTGACCTTTATTAACAATTATTAAAATATTTCTTATCCCAGCGAGCATAAGGACAGACAAAGGATAATAAATTAAAGGCTTATCGTAAATCGGAAGCAATTGTTTATTGACTGCTTTTGTTAAAGGACTCATTCTTGTTCCAAGACCACCGGCTAGTATTATTCCTTTTTTTATCACGTTTTCAAACCCAGTCTTTTATAAAATTTATTTTTAGAAAAATAGCTAAAAAATTTATAATTTTCATAATACCATTCAAAAGTTTCTCTTAAACCATCATTAAAATTTTTTACAGGGTACCAATTAAGTTTATTTCTAATTTTTTTACTATTTAAAGAATATCTTAAGTCATGACCAGGCCTGTCTTTAACGAATTTAATTTTCACTTTTTTTTCAATATTAATTTTTTTTTTCTCAACAATATTTAATAAAATTTTGGTTAAATTAAGATTTGAAATGTTAGTACCTGTGCCAATATTGTAGCTTTCACCAGTTATTCCATTTTTGTAAATACTAAACAAACCTTTGCAATGATCTTCGACATGTATCCATTCTCTTGAATTTAATCCTTTACCATAAATAGGTAGGGGCTTGTTGTTTAGTATATTAAAAATTAATGTTGGTATTAATTTTTCTGGAAATTGTCCAGGACCAAAGTTATTACAACAATTTGATATTACCGCATCTATATCGTAAGTTCTTGCATATGATTTTACCAAATGATCTGCACTAGCTTTACTCGCTGAGTAAGGAGAGCTAGGACGATAAGGATAATTCTCATGTGAACTTTCATTTTTTTTAAGATCTCCGTATACTTCGTCAGTAGAAATATGTATTAGCCTAATTTTTTTATTAAATTTTTTTTTAAAAATTCTAATTTCTTCTAAAATATTAAAGGTACCTAATATGTTTGAGTTTATAAATTCCCTTGGTGATTCAATGGATCGATCAACATGAGTTTCAGCAGCTAAATTAAAAATAGCAATAGGCTTATATTTACTAAAAATTTTAGTTATTTTCTTACTATTAATATCAACTTTATAAAATCTATAATTTCTATCTTTAATATTTCTTAATAAATACGAATTTTTAAAATATTTGTTTTTATCAATATTAATTATGAAATATTTTTTTTTAAGCAGTAAGTTT
>JAOHNF010000038.1 GCA_028103285.1 Candidatus Pelagibacter sp.
AAAATAGATAAAAGATTTGAAAATTTAAAAAAAATTCAAAGTGCATTTCTTAATTGTTACTACAGCAGCACAAATACAAACAAATTATTTATTGAATTAAATTCTAATACAAAAATAAATTTTTCAAGATATAATTATTTTCATGCCTCATACGCTGCTGCTTCTGGAAAAATCGACGAAGCAAAAAATATAGTTCAAACTGCATTAAAACTTTATCCGAGAAATTTACTACTTAATCAATATAAGATTGATTTAAAGGAAACAAATAATGTAGATGTGTTTAACTGTAAAAAAGAAAATCATGTAGTGGCAGAAATCTTATATATTACAGCAAATGCTTTATCTTCACAAACAGTGTATTCAATATCAAATTTTTATTTAAATCTTGCTAAATTTCTTAACAAAGATTTTCACTCTTTTGACACCTTGCTAGCTGAAAACTTTTATAAGACAGATAATTTTGAAAATGCAAAAAAAATATATCAAAATTTGAGTAAAAAAGGAGAAGCTTTTAAATGGTATTCTACAAAACAACTTGCAAGAATTTTTATTCAAGAGGAAAAAAAAGAAGAAGCAATTAAATTAACAAGTAATGCATATGAAGAGTTAACTAATAAAGAAGTTTATGAAACTTTTGATTACGCTGAATTTTTAAAAAATAATGAAAAATTTGAAGAAGCCATTATTTATTACACTAGGGTATTGGATGGTATAAAAATAGAACATCCTTTATATCCTGAGGTTACAGACGGAAGAGGTGTAGCTTATGAAAGAATTGGAAAGTGGAATAGTGCTGAAAAAGATTTATTAGCATCTCTAAATATAAATCCTAATCAAGCCTATGTAATAAATTATTTAGCTTATACTTGGATTGAACAAGGTATTAAAATAGAAAAATCACTAAATATGTTAGAGAAGGCTAATAAATTAAGATCAAACGATCCGTACATTATAGACTCTCTTGGCTGGGCTTTGTTTAAATTAGATAGGTATAAAGAGTCTAAAAAATATCTTCAAACAGCTGTAAAATTAATGCCTGGTGATCCCATTGTTAATGACCACTATGGCGATGCTTTGTGGAAAAATGGAAATGAATTACAAGCTAGATATTATTGGAATTATGTTTTAAATCTTGAAAATACTAAAGAAGATTTAAAAAAAACAATAGATATAAAATTGATCAAAGGCCTCTAACCTATGGTCTTAAAATCTTTTTCAAAAATAAACTTAACTTTAAGTGTAAATAATAAATTAAAAAATGGATTACATGAAATTCAATCTTATTTTTGCTTAATAAATCTGAGTGACAAAATTAAAATTAATAAAATTAAAAAGAAAAAAGACGAAATAATCTTTCAAGGTCCGTTTGCAAAAAACGTAAAAACAAACAACTCTATTGTAAATCTTTTAAAGTTATTGAGAAAATTGAAACTAATTTCAAATTATTACGCCGTGCATGTAGTTAAGAATATCCCTGTTTTTAGTGGTTTAGGAGGAGGCACTAGTAATGCCGCTTTTATTTTGCAATTTCTTTTAAAAGGAAACATTTCTAAAAATATAATTAACAAAATTGAAAAAGTTGTAGGGTCAGATTTAAGCCTCTTTTTTTTTAGTCAGGGATTTTTAGAAAATCTTAAAAGTATTAAAGTTACTCAAAAAAAATATAAATTATTTTTTCTATTATCACGTCCCATAATTAATTGCTCAACAAGAGAAATTTATTCTAAAGTTAAAAAATATTCAAAAAAGAATAAATTTAGTTCATATAAAGTGAACACCAAAAAAAAGTTTATCAAACACATTTTAGCTCAAAAAAATGAGCTACAATCAATTGTTGAAAAAAAACACCCAAAAATAAAATCATTAATAACAGATATAGGAGCCGAAAAAGGGTGTTACTTTTCAAGAATGTCTGGCTCCGGATCAGTTTGTTACGGTTTATTCAGCAGTGAAAACAATGCTAAAAAAGCACTTAATAAAATTAAGATTAAGTATCCTAAATTTTGGTTTTCAACAGCAAAAACTGTTTAATTATATTAATTTATGATATATCAGGTCTTTTAATATTGGGGCATAGCCAAGCGGTAAGGCAGCGGTTTTTGATACCGCCATCCTAGGTTCGAATCCTAGTGCCCCAGCCACAAATTTATGTTTGATTTAAGTTTCAATTTTATAAAAACTATTAAAAGAAACTTATTTCCTTTTTATAAAAATAAAGAATTGAAATTTGTATTTAAAACCTTGCAAGAAGGTTTTACCGATGAAAATATAGTTGCAAGATTTGTTGGAGGCTGTGTTAGAAAATACTTAACAAATGATATAATTGATGACATCGATATAGCTACGACCTTAAGTGCGGATGAAATTAAAAAAAGATTTAAGCATACTAATTTCAAAGTAATTGAAACTGGAATTAAACACGGGACGATTACTTTAGTTTCAAATCTACTTAAACTTGAACTTACAACTTTAAGAAAAGATGTTAAAACTGATGGCAGACATGCTGAAGTAGAATATATAAATGATTGGCAATTAGACTCCGAGAGAAGAGATTTTACAATTAATGCAATTTATTTAGATATTAATGGAAAAATTTTTGACCCACAAAAGGGAACAGTCGATCTAAAAAATAATAATATAAAGTTTATTGGTGACCCACAAAAAAGAATTGAAGAAGATTATCTTCGAATAATAAGATTTATACGTTTTAAGATTATGTATAACGGTAAAGTAGAA
>JAOHNF010000039.1 GCA_028103285.1 Candidatus Pelagibacter sp.
AGAATTATCTTTTGTATCTTTATCTTCTAATGCCATTAAACTTACACAAGTTCGGATAACATCCATAGGATGGGCATTTTTCGGCATTTGCTGAATATTTTTGATTATAGTTTTAGAGAGTTTTCTATTAGGAATACATATAAGAAAAGGAGGAAAGCTTCCTTCAGGAGAAAAAATTTTGACAGTTATAAAAAAAATTGAAAGACATAAACCTATAGGAATCATTTTATCTTGTGTATCTATTGAGGATGTTGCTGAAGTTTTTAAAGATCTAAAAAAAATAAAATGCCCTTATGGCTTTAAAATTAATGCTTTTGAACATATTCCAGCGGGTTGGAAACCTGACTCTAATAATCCTAAAGTTCAATTAGGTAAAAGGAATGATTTAAATCCTTTAAAATTTGCAAAGATTTGTATTAAATTTAATAAAATGGGTGCTAATATTCTAGGAGGTTGCTGTGAAACAACTCCTTCTCACATTAAAAAATTAAGAAGTCTAATTTGATTTAACTAGTTTTTGGGTAATTCTATCTAATATTATTGCAAGAATAACGATTCCTGTTCCACCAATAACCGCAGATCCAATATCTAACCTACCCAAAGCCACATAAACTGTTAATCCTAAGCCCCCGGCACCAATTAGAGCAGCTATTACAACCATTGATAAAGCTAACATCAAAGTTTGATTTATTCCTGCCATGATAGTTTTTAGTGCTAAAGGTATTTCAATCTTAATTAAAATTAATAATTTAGATAAACCTAAACTTGATCCCGCTTCTTTAAAACCTTTTCCAACTTGTCTAATCCCTAAATTAGTAAGTCGAATTATTGGTGGTAATGCAAAAATTATTGTAGCAACAACACCAGGTGTTAAACCAATTCCAAATAACATTACAACTGGTATTAAATAAACAAAACTTGGAATAGTTTGCATAACATCCAGTATTGGTCTCATTATAGTTTCAAATGTTTTACTTCTAGAGCAAAGGATTCCTAAAGGTATGCCTATTAATATACAAAAAATAACTGCCGTAAAAATCATTGCTAAGGTAGTCATGCTCTCTGACCATAAATCGACTAAATCTATAAAAACTAATCCAATCATTGTTAAAACTGCAAATTTAATCCCATTAGTTTTGTAAGCAAAAAATAAAAAAATTAAAATAGCTAAAGGAAAAGGAATTATATTAAATAATGTATCTAAACCATTAAGGACTGAATCTATAGGAGCAGAAAGTTTTTTAAAGAGTGGTCGTTGCATAAACAACCACTCTTTAATGTTTTTTTCAATCCATTCGGCTATCGGAATGTAGATTTCATAATCAGAAGGTGCTAATTTTAAACTCACTTTTCTGATCTACCAATCTATCTACTTAAGCCAGCTATCAAACGTGCTTTGATTTGCTTTTATCCAAGCAGAAGCATGTTTCTTAATAGCTTTTTCACTTTTTTCGCCTTTGTTCATTTTCATATTTTGAGCAGCTACATCAGCTAATGGGATAGATGCTTTCTTAAGCATTTTTTCCACTTTAGGATTAGCTTTCAAAAAAGCGACGTTAGCAGCAGGACGAATATCATCAGCACCAAAACCCATATTTATTTTAGCTTTTGTTGCATTAGGTACTTTTACTGCTTTAGTTTCACTGTAAGGAACTTCTATCCAAACAATATCTTTACCTAGTTCTAAAGCACCAACAGTCCAATTAGGTGTCCAAGTATAGAACAAAACAGATTTACCGTTTTTATACTTTGCGATAGCGTCTGCCATTGAAGCAGAATAGTCTGCCTGAACTGGATTAATAAAATCACCCAAACCTAATTCTGCGAAATGTTTCGTGATTTGTTTTTCACATCCCCAACCTGGAGGGCAAGCAACCATGTCTGCTTTACCATCACCATTTGAATCAAATTGTTTAGCATGTTTCTTAATATCCATTACGCTTTTGATTTTGAACTTATCGGCTGTTTTTTTATCTATTAGATAGCCTTGCAAACCACCTTTAGCCATAACATTACCAACAGCTTTAACTTTGCCTTTGCCTTCAGCTATATAACCGTCATGCGTTCCAAACCAACCGTTAACCCATAAATCTAGATCTCCTGCAGCAGCTGCTACATAAAATACAGATGGTTTCATTGCTTTAGGTTCGCTTACTTTGTAACCCATTTTTTCTAGAGCTTGTTTGTATACCTCAGCTTGAAAATAGCCGGTATCCCAATTAGCCTTAGCCATCTTAACTTCATTAGCAGCTACTACACTACTAATAGTTAATGCAGCTATTATTGTTACTACATGTTTTAAATATTTCATATTTCCTCCAATTTTCATTATTTTTTTTAGCATGTATAAATTTATAATGTAACCGTAGTACAACTAAAAAGTGAATTATCGACTATATGCTAATGATTTATAGGGATTGGCTTATATTGAGCTAAGTTACTTGCATTTTCGGCATAATCCAAAAAATTCTAGATTGTATTTTTTATATTTCATGCCTGTTGCATCATTATAACTAGCTAAATATTTTGAAAGTTTTTTGTCATTTATTTCTTCAACTTGTTCGAAGCTGTTGCTTTAGAAACTTCACAATTAGAATTTTTACAAGCTACAAATGCATTTCTACTTTCTATTTTATGAATTTTTCCTATTTCTATTAATTTATCTAATGCTCTA
>JAOHNF010000004.1 GCA_028103285.1 Candidatus Pelagibacter sp.
ATTGTTGTTTATAATTTTTAACAATTTCTTTTCTTTTTAACTTTAATGTTGGTGTTAACATCCCATTTTCAATTGTAAATTCTTCGTTAATTAAAACAAATTTTTTAATTTTTTCTATCAAATTTAAATTTTTGTTTGCATTTTCAATTATAAGTTTAATTTTTTCTTCCTTAACCTCTTTATTGCAGATAATAATTGCGACTAAATAATTTTTTTTATCTCCGTAGACAAAAGATTGTTTAATAAATTCATTTAAACATAAAAAATTTTCAATTTTACTTGGAGAAATATTATCTCCTCCTAAATTTATGATAATATCTTTTTTTCTATCTGTTATTTTCAAATAATTGTTTTGATCAAACTCTCCGATATCTCCTGTATGTAACCAACCATCCTTTATTACTTTTTCTGTTTCATTTTTTTGATTCCAATAGCCCATCATTACATTTTCACCTTTAATTAAGATTTCTCCATCTTCAGCTATTTTTACTTGATTAGTTCTAAATGGAGGACCTACAGTTTCGACTTTTACTAAATGTGGTAAATTACAGCTTACTACAGGTGAGGCCTCTGTAAGCCCATAACCCTGTAAAGTTGGAAGTCCTATTGCATTTAAGAATTCTCCTATATTTTTATCCAGTGCTCCACCACCAGAAACAAAAGCCTGTAAATTTCCACCAAACTGATTTTGGATTTTTTTTCTTACTAAAATATTGCAAATAAAATTTAATACTCTTTCAATAATTTTTAATTTTTCTTTTTGAAGAATTTTTTTACCTAATTTTAAAGTGTTATCAACTAGTTTTTTTTTTATTCCTTTTTGCTTTTCAAAATTTGAATTTATTTTAGTAAACAAATTTTGATAAAATCTCGGAACGGCTGTCATAATCGATGGTTTAGCAACACACATATTTGAAATTAATTTTTCAAGACTTTCTGCATAATAAACTTTAGCCCCAACAATAATTTGAATAAATTGGACAGTGTGTTCGTACGAATGAGATAAAGGTAACCATGTTAAAAATATTGGATCTTTTTTCTCTATTAAAGGTTTTAATAATTCAACAGCTCCCTCACAATTAGATAAAATTCCACCATGACTTAAAACAACACCTTTTGGGTTTCCAGAGGTACCTGATGTATAAATAATACATGCAGGCATATTTCTTTTTAATTTTTCATTAATTTTTTTTTTATAATGATCCTCATTTAAAATATCTTCAATTAATAAACTTTCAGCATCTATTTTTTCAAATGAAATTATTTTTTGTGTTTTTAAATTGATATATTTTTCTATTTTTTTAAATTGAGTATTATTTGAAATAATGATTAATGATGGTTTGCAATCGTTTAGAATGTACTCGTAATCATTTGAAGAATAAGTTGTAAAAATAGGTACTGAGATGCCTCCTGCATTCATAACAGCAAGATCAATCATTAACCAGTAAGGTCTATTTTCTGATAAAATTAAACATCTGTCACCTTCATTAATTAATGTTTTAATTTTAGTAGAAAATTTAAATATTCTCTTTTTAACATCCCCCCAATTATAAGTTTGTTTACCAGGCTTTAACCATTTTAAAAAAGGTTTATTGGGTTCAACCTCATCACACTTTTTAAAATATAACTCTACAAGACTATTTAATTTATCTATTTCCATGTTTTGGTGGGCGAAGAGAGACTCGAACTCTCAAGGCATTGCTACCACCGGATTTTGAGTCCGGCGCGTCTACCAGTTCCACCATTCGCCCTTATTTAAATAATCTAATTGATTTTTCTTACTATGAGAACAAAAAATATAGATGTTACAAACATTATTAGCGCATAAGCAGCCGTTGGAACCATAAATACCATTTCATCAAATAATTGAGTTGCCACAAACACGGCTAAAGTTCCATTTTGTAAACCACATTCAAGTGATATACATTTTCTTTGTGGAGCTCCTGATGCAAACATTTTTGCAACATAATAACCGACAAAAATCATAATAAGATTTAAAATCCCAGTTACTAAACCAGCTCTAGCTATGAAACTTACTATCCTATCCCACTCTTCTACCCATATAGATATAAAAACTACCAAAAATAAAATTATCGATAATCTCTGAATTATTAAAGTTTTTGATATTATAAAATCTGTCATTAAGCTTCTTACAATCATGCCAAAAAGTACGGGAACAGTTACCACAAAAAACATTTTAATTGCTATATTTAACATTGAAATTTCCTTAGTAATTTCAACACCTATAAAATTTGAAGAATTAAATACAATCAACGGAACTATAAAAATAGCTAATAAACTCACAACTGCCGTTAAACTGACAGATAACGCAACATCACCATTTGCAAATTTAGTTAAGATATTGGAGGTCACTCCGCCAGGCGCTGCAGCTATAATCATTACACCCATAGCTATCTCGATAGGCATTGGAATGATTAAAATTAGTCCAAAAGCAATAATGGGTAGTAAAATTACCTGCGATAAAAATCCAACTATAAAATCTCTAGGTCTTTTTATTACTCTTAAAAAATCTCTTGTTGTTAATCCAAGACCCAAACCAAACATTATTATGGCTAGACATATTGGTGCTATTGTTTTAGCTGTTTCCATTATTATTTTTAAAAGGATTAGATAATTTTAAATTTAGAGTTCTTCATCAAATTGAACAAAGTTGTACAAAAATCTGATAAATTTTTCTGATTAATTAAATAGTTTTGTTTAAATAATTTTAGATTTTTAACTTGGCCTAAAATGTATTCAAGTTTATTATTTCGTCTAATCAAACCCTTTTTTTCCATTATTCTTAATTTTCTGATGACTGTAGCTCTTGGTATACTTGATATATCTGAAATTGAGGATGCATTTATTCCTCTTTTAGGTTTAAATTTTAACAAAGCTGTATAATAATCATCGTAACCAGTTAATTCTTCTTTAGTAATTTTATTTAATTCTTCTGTAAATCCAGCTGCTTGAACTATGGCTATGGAACCCCATACGTTCCAACTCTCTAAATCACCAAAAGCTTTTCTATGTCTAGTTAAATAAGGTATTTGAAAACGGTAAAAATACTCCCAACAAACAGTAAAATGATCTTCTATAAATTGCTCTATATTTTCTCTTTTTAGAATTTTTCCAAACCAATCTTCGTTTGATAAAATAATTGACATTTTTTCAAAAAATATAGCTAGCATTGGAAGAGTATGATTGGGCTTTATAATGTCTAACGCCTTGCTGTTTAAATAAATTGATTTACCTGATCTAAAAATTATCTCATATTCTTGCAGATAATTAACTTTTCTTCTTACTGTTTCTTTTGGAATGTTTAATGATATTGAGATTTGTATTAAGTTAATTTTTTCAATAGCAATTTTATCTTGACTATAAAAAGCATCAGCAGACATGTAATGAAATCGATCTGAATAATTCACATAAACTTTTTGTATTAAATACATTAAAATTAAATAGGTATCGAAATCTTTGAATGTTGAGTAGGCTTTGTTAACCCACATTTGTTGAAATTTATAAAAAGGCGATAAAGATTCAAAATTCGATTTAGAAAAAATTTCAAATACTTCTTCTTTATTTAAAGCATTATTAATATTATCATTTTTATTTATATGTGCTATCTTTATATCAACAGTATCGCTCATTGATTACTCTCTAATTATTTCTTCCAGGTAACACTTTGATTAATTAAAATAGCCATCAATATCCAGATTATAAATGTATCACTGGGAGGAAATCCATAATCTGCTCCAAATATTCCAGCGGCTATTACAATAGCGTAGATAACAACGGTCGATAATATTAAACTTGCTAGGTACCTAAGAATTGTGCATTTTAAATTCATAATGTTAAAAAAATTATACGATAGATGTGTAAAGCTTGCTAGGCATAAATTTTCTAAGCCTTTACTTGGTTTTGTGGCATTTATTGAAAGTTTCTTTTTTCCCGTACCTCCAGATTTGATGATTGTTCCTATGGTTGTGGCTAAAAGAGAAGATTATTTAAAAATTTTTTTAATCGCTACGGTGGGATCAGTACTTGGTGGTTTATTTGGTTATATGTTAGGTGTTTTCTTTTTAGATACCTCAATGGTCATTATTGAGTTTTATGGTTATGAGGAAAAAGTTTTTGCAATGCAAGATAAGATGTCTACTAGAGGAGGTTTTTTAGCTTGGCTAGGTATAATGTTTTTAGCTGGGTTTACCCCGCTACCTTTTAAAGTCTTTACTATAACAAGTGGTGTAATAGGTTTTAATATTACTGTTTTCTTTTTTATTTGTTTATTTACTAGGGGATTACGATTTTTCTTAGTTTCTTATTTTACTAATATTTTTGGTAGAAAATTTGGAAACTTTATTGAAAAAAAAGGTGCATTTTGGTTTACCGTTGTTGGTATATTCGTATTAATTCTTGCGGTAGCCTTATACATAATCTTTAAGTAATGATCTCAAAAGATAATAAACTTATTTTAAACGGAGTATTAATTTTTAGCATTCTATCTTTATCTATTGCTTATTTTATTCAATATGTGCTTGGTCACAAACCTTGTAACTTATGCTTAATTGAACGTATTCCCTATATTGCATCTATAATACTAATCTCTCTTATTTTTATTATTTACAGATTTGAAAAAATAATCCTCATAATCATTTCATTATTTTTTATTTTTGGTGCCGCCGTATCTTTCTATCATTTTGGTATTGAACAAGGTTTTTTCAGCGAATCTTTAGTTTGTGATTTAGTAAATAATACAAACTTATCTAAAGAACAACTTCTTAAACAATTAGAAAACTCGTCGATTGTGAGCTGTAAAGACGTTACTTTTAGAGTTTTAGGCCTTTCACTTGCTACAATAAATACAATTATTTCAATAATTTTAAGTGTTATTATAATTAAGTTAATAAAAAATTATGACAAAAACTAATAAAAAAATATTAGAAGAAATTATTAGAGTAGATCATGCTGGTGAGCGTGGTGCTATTAAAATTTATGAAGGTCAACTTTTAGCTCTCAAAACATTCAAACAAGATGAGTTTTTAAAAAAGAAGATTGAGGAAATGAAAGAGCATGAAAAAGAACATTATGAATATTTTGATAATGAAATAAAAAAAAGAAATATTCAGCCTACAAAACTACTGCCATTATGGGACTTAATGGGTGTTACTCTTGGTTTCGGAACTGCAATGTTGGGAGAGAAAGCTACTATGCTTTGTACCGCCTCTGTGGAAGAAGTAATAGACGGTCATTACAAAGATCAAACTTATAAACTAGGTGAAGATGAAAAAGAGTTAAAAGATAAAATAATGAAATTTAGAGAAGATGAGTTGCATCATAAAGATATTGCTTACGATAATGGAGCGACCAAAGAAGGTCTTTTTGGGATTTTAGATAAGATTATTAAGACTTCATCAAAAATTGCTATAACAATTTCACAAAAAATTTAATTAGGGCTGAAGCTCGATATCCCAGTATAAGTAATCCATCCAGCTTTCATGTAAAAAGTTCGGAGGAAAATTTCTTCCATTTCTATGAAGGTCTTCAACAGTTGGTGAATAAGGTGTGTTAGCTAATTTTAAATCACAATCTTTATATAGTTTACCTCCTTTTCTAACGTTGCAGCTTGAGCAAGCTGTAACTACGTTGTTCCAGTCAGTTAAGCCGCCTCTAGATTTAGGCAACAAGTGATCGAAGGTTAAATCTTTTTTATCTCCACAGTACTGACAAGTGAATTTATCTCTTAAAAAAACATTGAATCTTGTAAAGTTTGGATTTTTTGATGGTTGGATAAAATTTTTTAATGCAATGACACTTGGTAAATTCATTTCAAAAGATGGACTTCTAATTTTTCTTTTGTAATTAGAAACAATGCTTACTCTATCTAAAAAAACAGATTTGACAGCATCTTGCCAACACCAAATTGATAAAGGATAATAACTCAAAGGTCTAAAATCTGCGTTCAGCACTAAGGCTGGACATTTTTCTAGAGGAACTTTATCAACTGAAGATATAATCATACTTAAAGCTAACTGATACAAAAAATTATATCAAGTCATAATTATGTTACAGCAGAAATACTTATGAATAAAAATGTTTTTTTATGAATTGAAGACCTAAGCTAGAGCCTTCAGTTGGTATTCGATGTTCACAATTTTTAAATATTTTAGTTTCAATTTCGTAATTATTTTTTCCAAAAAAATCTTTAGCCTCTAAAAGTGAGTCGACAGTAACAATCTGATCTATATCCCCATGCATTAAAATTACTCTAGGTTTAGAGTTTATATTTTGAGATAAATGATCTATATCAATAATTCTACCTGAATAACCAATAATAGAATTAATTTCATCCTTACGTTTAATGCCAGTTTGTAATGTAAGCATACAGCCTTGGCTAAAACCACCAATAGTTATCTCTGAAGCTTTAAGATTATTCTTTTCTTTAACTTCATCAATAAGTTTATTTAACTTATTTTCAGCCACTAGTGATTTAGCTAGAACCTGTTCCGGAGTTTGATCCATTAAATCGAACCATTGAAATCCGGTTGGACTTGCTGCACATTTTTCTGGACCATCGGGGCATATGAATATTGTATCTGGCAAATGAGCTCTCCAATAATTTGCCAATATGGATATATCGTTACCATCTCCACCATAACCGTGGCAAAGTATTACAGCGTTTTTTGGTTTTTTTTTGATTAAAGGTTCTAAAATAATTGTATTTAATGAATAGGTCATGATAGTTATTAAAAAATCATGTCAGAATTTTTATTTAATTTCATTGGTTTCACTTTATTAGGTGCTGTAGCCGTAGTTTTAATTATGGGTATTTATACTTTATTTAAAGGAGGAAATACTAGTAAAAAATATTCTAATAAACTAATGCAATTACGCGTTCTTTTACAATTTATTGCAATTATAGTTCTGGTTCTTCTCGCTTATTTTTTTAAAAACTAAATATATTTTTTTATAATTTTTAAAAAACTTTTGCTAGTAAAATCTACTTCGCCTATTACTCTACCAAATTCATTACCCTCTTTATCAATTAGAATACTTGTAGGCAAACCTCTCATTTTAAACTGCTTAACAAGTTTAAAATCAGGGTCATAATAAGTTTCTAAACTTACAACATCAATAGTTCTGAAAAAATCTCTTATCCTTAGCTTATTGGGTTTTTCTGTATTTATGGCGTAAACTTTTATTTCTGGGTATTTGTTAGTCAGTTTTTCGAGTGAAGGCATCTCTCTCTTGCAAGGTGCGCACCATGTTGCCCAGAAATTAATGATCATGATATTGCCTTTTTTGTTAGTTAGATCAACATCATTAAGATCTGAATCTTTGAACTTCAACTCTTTAATATTAACGGGTTTTTCATGAATGACGATATTTTTTGAAAAATCTTCTGTAGCATTAAGACTTTGGCTGAGTAGAAATACAAGGATTATGTGAATATAGGCTTTAAAAGATTTACTAATTTTCATATTAATTTAAATTAGAAGTAACACAGTAAAATGAAAAATAAAAATAAAAATAAAACAATTTGGTCTAGTAGATTTAAAAGTAAAATATCTCCATCTTTTCAAAAGATAGGGTCTTCTATTAATGTTGATAAAAGACTCTATGAACAAGACATAACCGCCTCAATTGTGCATACGCAAATGCTAATGAAACAAAAAATCATTAAAAGTAATGATGGTAATAAAATAATTAATGGTCTTAAAAAGATCAAAAATCAAATAGACAAGGGACAATTTCATTTTCAAGAAAAGTTTGAAGATATTCACCTAAATATTGAAAAAAAATTATTTGAAATAATTGGTCCTACAGCAGGTTTTCTTCATACGGCTAGATCAAGAAATGATCAGGTTGTTACAGATTTTAAATTATGGATTAAAAAATCATCTAAAGAGATTTTAAAAGATATTTCTTTAGTTATGAAAAATTTAATTAAAAAGTCAGAAAAAAATACTGATACTGTAATGCCAGGTTTAACACATTTAAAAAATGCTCAACCTATTTCATTTTCTCACTACCTATTATCTTACTATGAAATGCTTAAAAGAGATCAAAAGAGATTTGAAAATAATATTAAATTAATAGATGAGTGTCCGTTAGGATCTGCGGCACTATCTGGAACATCTTATAAAATTGATAGAAATTATACTGCAAAAAAACTTGGCTTTAAAAAACCTACAGATAATTCAATTGATTCTGTTTCTGATAGAGATTTTGCTATTGATTTTTTATATGCATCAGCTGTTTGTGCTATGCATCTTTCAAGATTAGCTGAGGACTTTATAATTTACAATTCTGATGCTTTTGCTTTAATTTCGTTTAGTGACAATATGCTAACTGGTTCTTCTATAATGCCACAAAAAAAAAATCCAGATCCTGCAGAATTAATTAGAGGAAGAGTTGGAATAAGCTATGGAAAATTAAATTCTCTTCTTACAATAATGAAAGGTCTTCCTATGTCTTACTTTAAAGATCTTCAAGATGACAAAGAATTAGTTTTTGATGGATATGATACTTTAAAGGATACTTTAACTATGAGTGCTGAATTAATAAATGCAGTAAAACCTATAAAGGCGAACATGCTAGAAATGGCCAACAAAGGTTATACAACTGCTACAGATTTTGCTGACTATCTAGTAAAAGAAAAACATTTATCTTTTAGAGAGTCGTATGCTATTTCAGCAAAACTTGTTAATTTCGCAGAGAAAAATAAAAAAACATTATCGAAATTATCATTAGAGGAAGTAAAAAAAATTTACAAAGATTTGGATAAAAAAGTTTTAAAAGTGTTTGATGTAAGAAATTCAATGAATATAAAGAAATCTTATGGTGGAACATCAGAGACAAATGTGAAAACTATGATTAAAAAATATAAAAGGGAAATTAAATGAAGTTGCTAGTCGCCATTTTTATTATAATTTTTACTCTAACAAGTTGTGGAAAAAAATCTGAGCCTGAATATCAAGGTAAACTTAATCAGATAAAAACAAGTATATAATCAAATGCAAAACTTAAGATACGTTGGTAAAAATTTATTTATTGAGAAGTTGTCGATAAATAACGTTTTAAAAAAAAATAAGACACCTTTTTATCTTTATTCAGAAAATCAGATTGTCAATAATTATTTAAAATTTATCAAAAACTTTAAAAAAACCAATCCAATTGTTTGCTTTGCAGCTAAATCAAATAGCAACATTTCTATACTTAGAATTTTAGGAAAATTAGGCGCTGGCGCCGATGTTGTCTCTGGCGGTGAATTGTTAAAAGCATTAAAAGCAGGAATTAAAGCAAACAAAATTGTTTTCTCCGGTGTAGGCAAAACTGAGGATGAGCTAAAGATCGCAATAAATAAGAAAATTTTACTTATTAACTGTGAGTCTGAAAGTGAGGCAAAACTTGTAAATAAAATAGCAAAAAAATTAAAGAAAAGGGTTTCTGTCGGCTTTAGATTGAATCCAAACGTCGATGCTAAAACTCATAAAAACATATCTACAGGTAAGGCTGAAAATAAGTTTGGACTATCTATCAAAAGTTTTAAATCTTTTTTTAAAATCTTACCGATCTACAAAAATATTAAATTAGATGCTTTAAGTGTTCATATTGGAAGTCAAATTTTGTCTGATGCACCTTACAAGAAAACTTTAAATGTAATGTCTCAATTAATCAAAGAGCTCAACCTTAAATTAAAGTTCGTAGATTTAGGGGGAGGTTTTGGAATTAATTATAGTGGAAAAGAAAAACCAATTAACCTTAATAAATATTCTGCACTAGTTTATAATTTTTCAAAAAAGTTAAGCTGTAAGATTATCTTTGAACCAGGTAGATCTATTGTTGGTGATACTGGAATATTATTATGTAAAATTCAGTACATAAAAAAAGGTGCTAAAAAAGATTTTATTATCTTAGATGCTGGTATGAATGATTTTATGAGGCCAGCATTATATGATGCAAAACACACAATAATTCCTATATCAAAAGTAAAATCTAAAATTAAAGGAATAATAGAGTTTGTTGGCCCTATATGCGAAAGCACTTGTAAGTTTGGAATTTATAATAATTATCAAAAAATAAAAGAGAATGATTATGTTGCAATAACTAATGTAGGGGCTTATGGAGCATCTTTGTCCTCTAACTATAACACTAGACCACTAATTGCTGAAATTTTAGTTAACAAAAATAAATTAAGATATATTAGAAGGAAACAAAACTTACTAAAATTAATAAATTCTTAATGATATTTATTAGATCCTTAATCTTTAATATTTTTCTATACGTTGGTCTTATATTAATTTTTATTTTAGCTATACCAACTCTAATTCTACCGAGTAAATTTACGATATTTTTTGGAAGAGTATCTGCTAGATATTTAGTGTTTATTTTAAAAATTATTCTGAATACAAAAGTAATATTTCATGGAGTTGAAAACCTTAAAAAAGTAGATAATTTTTTTGTTGCATCCGCTCATCAATCAATATTTGAAACTTTTGCTCTTCAGATTCCTTTGGATGGTCCAATTTTTATTTTAAAAAAAGAACTTCTTAATATTCCATTGTTCGGTTGGTATTTGCGAAAAATTGGATCTATAGCAATTGTTAGAGATACAACCACAAGAGAAAATTTAAATTTTTTTGATAAAGTTAGAGAAAGAATCGAAAAAAGTAAAAGACCACTTTTAATATTTCCACAAGGAACAAGAGTTAAACTTGATGAGCAACCTCCATTTAAAAAAGGTGTGGGCAGAATTTATAAAGCTCTTAATCTACCTTGTGTTCCTGTAGCCTTAAATACTGGCAAAGTTTGGCCAAAAAATAGTTTTTTAAAATATTCAGGTGATATCCATATTTCATTTTTAGAGCCAATTATGTCTGGTAAAAATAATGAAGAATTTGTTAAAGATTTAGAAAATAAAATCTATACTGAAATTAAAAAATTTTAAACCTCTCTTGATTATTTTCTTCCAAATCCAGGTTTTTCTGTATCCTGTCCTGCTTTAATAATTTCTTTTCTAACTTTTTTTGTTGAGGAAAAAATCTCCATTAATTTTTCACCATCTTTTTTCTCGATAGCAGTTTTAATTTCATTTAAATTCTTAGAATAATCATTCAATACTTTTAGAATATTTTCACTATTATCAATAAAAATATCCCTCCACATCAAAGGGTCGGATGCTGCAATTCTTGTAAAATCTCTTAACCCTCCAGCACTATATTGGATGACATCATTTTTAAATTTATCATCATCATTAATGGCTGTTTTAACAATACTATAAGCAACAGCATGTGGTAAATGACTAGTTAATGACAATACATAATCGTGTTTTTCAAAAGACATGAGTTTCACTTTACTTCCTAAATCGATCCAAAATTTTTCAAGTTTTGCAATCTCATCTTTAGAAATACTTTTATCTGCTGACAAGATGCACCATCGATTTTCAAATAATTCTGCAAATCCTGCTTCTGGTCCACTAAATTCAGTTCCAGCTATAGGGTGCGAAGCTATCCAATTAACGTCATCAAAATTTAAATTATTGATTATTTTATTTACTTCTCTCTTTGCTGAACCAGTGTCTGTTAAAATTACATTTTTCTTCAAACTTGCTTTCATTGAAAGTAAGATTTCTTTATAGCTACTCAAAGGAGATGAAATAATTACTAAGTCTGAATCTTTAACAGCTTCATCAACACTTTTAGCTATATTAAAAGAAAAATTCTTAGCTAAATACTCAGAAACATCTTTAGATTTATCAAAGGCGCTTATTTCTTTAGATAATTTTTTTTTCTCAATCGCTCTTAACAAAGAGGATCCGATTAAACCACAGCCTAAAACACAAATTTTATTAAACATTAATAACTTTCTTTAATTTTAAAATTAATTTTTTATTTTCATCATTTTTTCCAATTGTAACTCTTAGAGAATTTTTAATTCCATAATTATCCATCTTTCTAACTAATATACCTGCGTTAGCTAAAAGTCTAAAAATTGTAGCTGAGTTTTTTTTAACTTTATCGAAATTTATTAATAAAAAATTGGTAAAACTTTTATTAGTTTCAATATTTAGTTTTTCAAATTCTTTGAAAAATTTATCATTCCATTTTTTTACGTGTTTAATTTCTTTACTAAGCCAAGAATTATCCTGAATTGCTGCTTCAGCCGCAGATAAGGCAGGACTATTTATATTAAATGGAGGCTTGTATTGATTTAAAGAATTGATAATTTCTTTTGATCCATATCCCCAACCTACTCTTAATCCAGCTAATCCATAAATTTTAGAAAATGTTCTTGTAGCTATAACATTTTTAAAATTTGAAAATAATTGCAACCCAGAAGAATAATTTTTTTGTTTTACGTACTCAAAATATGCATCGTCTACTACAAGTAAAATATTACTTCTAAGTTTCTCTCTTAAAAAAAGTAATTTTTTCTTATCTATGTACGTACTCGTAGGATTATTTGGATTCGCTAAAAATACAATTTTTGTTTTTTTAGAAACTTTTTTTAAAATATCATCAACAGAAATTGTAAAATTGTTCTCTTTAGAATACAAAATTTTTGCACCATTCATTTGGCTATATAATCTGTAAATTAGAAAACTATATTTTGGCACAATAACTTCATCTCCTTTTTTTAGGAAAGCTTTACAAATAAGTTCTAAAATCTGATCTGATCCTGAGCCTAATATAATTTTACTTGGGTCTAGCTTAAATTTTTTGGCTAGCGTTTTTCTTAAATTTATACCTTCGCTATCGGGGTATCTTTTAAAATTCTTTGAAAGCTTTAGATATTCTTTGATTGCTTTTGGACTTGGACCTAATGCAGACTCGTTAGCAGATAATTTTACTTTAGCTGCTTTATTCCTAAATTTACTCAATCCTGTAACATATTTTTCAGCTACAATTTTATTTGGTTTTGGAAGTCTCATTTTAATGTAATATCTAAATTATAAGCGTTTTTCTATAAGTCTTTATCTTATATAAAATTGACAAGTTTGTGATGATTTAGTAAACATTAATTGCGCTGATTTAACCATATTGCGAGCGCATAATAAATGTAGCTAAAAAGGGAGAACGCCCAGTTTAGCTGGGCTTTTTTTTTGGATGAATAAAAAAATTGAAGATATAAAAAAAATTAATGTTTTAAAACCACTTAAACTTGACTGTGGTAAAACTGTCAGTAATTTTCCTCTCGCCTATGAAACTTACGGAAAACTTAATGAGAATAAAAATAACGCAATTCTAGTTTTTCATGCTTTAACAGGTGATCAATTTGTTACTGGAACAAATCCAATTACTAATAAAGAAGGTTGGTGGGTTACAGCTGTAGGACCTGGTAAAGCAATTGATACAAATAAATACTTTGTAATATGTGCTAATGTTATTGGTGGATGTATGGGTTCTTGGGGGCCAAGCGACAAAAATAAAGAAACAAACCAAGCTTATGGTTTAGATTTTCCAGTAATAACTATTAAAGACATTATCAGGGCTCAAGAGTCGCTCCTGGATCATCTTGGTATTAAAAAACTTTTATGTGCTACCGGTGGGTCAATGGGTGGAATGCAACTATTACAATTTTGTGCAACCTTTCCAGATAAAACTTTTTCTGCAATACCTATTGCCTGTAGTGCAAGTCATAGTGCTCAAAATATTGCTTTAAATGAACTAGCTCGTCAAGCAATCATGGCTGATCCTGTTTGGGATAATGGAAAATATTTTATTAAAAATACCCAACCAAAAAATGGGCTAGCAGTGGCGCGAATGGTTGGTCATATAAGTTATTTATCTGAGCAAGGCATGCAGGAAAAATTTGGAAGGAGACTTCAGGAAAAAGCAGACTATGAATTTAGTTTTAATGCTGATTTTCAAGTTGAGAGTTATTTAAGACATCAAGGTAATGCCTTCGTCGAAAGATTTGATGCTAATTCAATTCTATATATTACTAGAGCAATGGATTATTTTGATTTATCACGGCAATTTGATGGTGGATTGGTAGAAGCTTTCAAAAATCAAAAGACAAAATTTTTAGTCATCTCATTTTCATCTGATTGGCTTTATACAACTAAAGAAAATAAAGATATAGTTATTGCTCTTAATGCTTCTGGAGCAGATGTATCTTATTCAGAAATTGTAACCGATAAAGGCCATGATTCCTTTTTAGTTAACGAACCTGAGTTTTTAAAAACTTTAAAAGCTTTTATAGACTCTGTGTATGAAAAATTTAAAAATGAAAAAAGAATTTAAAGTAATAGCAGACTTATTACCAAACGATACGAGAGTATTAGATGTAGGATGTGGAGATGGATCTTTAATGAACTTTCTAGTAAAGGAGAAAAATATAGAAGTTCGTGGATTAGAATTAGAAAAACAAAATGTCCAAGAATGTATTTATAAAGGACTACCCGTAATTCAAGGAAATGCAGAAACAGAACTTTATCAATTTCCCGATCAATCTTTTGATTATGTTGTTCTTAGTCAAACTCTTCAAGCTTTTTATAATCCTGATAAAGTTTTGAAGGAATTATTACGTATTGGAAAATCTGTTGTTGTTTCAATACCAAATTTTGGTTATTGGAAAGTTAGAACTAGTTTATTGTTTTTTGGAAAAATGCCGATGACAAAGACTTTACCTAATTCGTGGTACAATACTCCAAACTTACACATGTGCACAATAAAAGATCTTTTTAATTATTGTGATAAACAAAATTTTATTATTCAAAAGGTTATTGGAGTTAATGGAGATAAAACCTCTTTGATTAAAAAAAGTAATTTAGAAATTAAAAATTTTTTTTCTAAATTAGGAATTTTTCTTATAGGTTAAGATGGACATTAAAATTATACCGTGTTTAAACGATAACTATAGTTATTTAATTCATGATGAACTTTCGAACAAAATTGCGATTATAGACCCATCAGAATTTGAACCTTGTGATAAAGTAATTGACAAATATTATAAAAAATTAGACTTTATATTAAATACACATCACCATTACGATCACGTGGGTGGAAATGAAAAACTAAAAAAAAAATATAACGCAACAATACTTGGCTTTAAAAATGATAGAAATCGTATACCGGGAATTGATAAGGTTTTAAAAGATAATCAAGAGTTTAAAATTGGAGAATTAAGTTTTACTACAATATTTATTCCAGGTCATACAATGGGGCATGTTGCATTTTATTTTGAAAAAGAAAAATTAGTATTTACTGGTGACACTCTTTTTTCATTAGGGTGTGGAAGAGTATTTGAGGGAACATATTCACAAATGTTTGATTCATTAGCTAGACTCAAAAATCTTCCAGATGATACAAAAGTTTACTGTGGGCATGAATATACTTATAAAAACTTGAGTTTTTGTTTGAAATTTAATCCAAATAATAGTTTTTTAAAAAAAAAAAAGGATATTATTGAATTAAGTTTAAAAAATAAAAAACCTACTGTTCCTTCAACAATTGGTGATGAAATCAAAGCAAATATTTTTTTACGATTTAATGATCCTGACGTAAAAAAAGCTATAAACTTAGAAAATTCTTCAGATATAGAAATTTTTACTAAATTACGTGATTTAAAAGACAATTTTTAAGCTCAATAATCTTGACTTGATAATTTTGCAGGATATATTGCCCTGAATCTAACAAGAAAAAATTTATGTCATTTGCAATTATTGAAACAGGCGGAAAACAGTACAAAGTTTCAGCAAGTAAAATACTTGAAATTGAGAAACTTGATGTAAAAGTCGGTGAAACTATAAAATTTCAAAACGTTTTACTTTTAAATGATGACAAGACTACAGAGATTGGTAATCCTAGTATTGCTGGAGCAACGGTTGAGGCTAAACTTTTAGATAATGTTAAGGATAGAACAGTTTTAATTTTTCACAAAAGAAGAAGAAAACATTCAAGAAAAAAAAATGGACATAGACAAAGGCATTCAAAGATTCAAATTACAAAAATATATTCTAAAGATGGCAAATTAATAGCAGATGCTGGTAAAAATATTAAAACTGAGAAAAGCTCTACGAAGGAATCTAAAAAAGAAAAAGTTGTTAAAATAGAAACTTCAGTTAAAAAGAAAGTATTAAAAAAATAGGAAAATCTAATGGCAACAAAAAAAGCAGGTGGATCATCCAAAAATGGCCGAGATAGTAAAGGAAGACGTTTAGGCGTAAAAAAATATGGAGATCAATTAGTAATTCCAGGTAACATAATTGTAAGACAAAGAGGAACTAGAATACATCCTGGTGAAAATGTTGGAATGGGCAAAGACCATACCATTTTCTCTGTGGTTAAAGGAAAAGTTAAATTTAAAAAATCAAAATTAAACAGGACGTTTGTTTCTGTAATCCCCAATTAGATCTATAAATAGCACTAGTTATTTGTAATATACCCACGATGAAATTTTTAGATCAAGCGAAAATTTATATTAAAGCAGGAAATGGTGGCTCAGGTTCAGCTCATTTTAGGAGGGAAAAATTTGTCGAGTATGGTGGCCCTGATGGTGGTGATGGTGGAGATGGTGGTTCAATAATTGTTGAGGCAGATCGTAATTTAAATACTTTAATAGATTTTAGATATGCTCAACATTTTAGGGCAGAGCATGGACATGCAGGTAGTAAAAGAAATAAAACTGGTGCGAATGGAGAAGATTTAGTTCTTAAAGTTCCTGTTGGCACGCAAGTATATGAAGAAGATAACAATACACTTATTTATGACTTTACTAGGAACAGTGAGAAATATTTAGTTGCCGCCGGTGGAAAACGTGGATTAGGAAATGTAAGATTTAAAAGTTCAACAAATAGAGCTCCAAAAAAAAAGACCAACGGAAAACTTGGAGAAGAATTTTGGATTTGGTTTCAATTAAAAGTTATTGCCGACATCGGAATAATTGGAAAACCTAATGCAGGTAAGTCGAGTTTATTAGCTGCCTTAACTAAAGCTAAACCAAAAATAGCAAATTATCCTTTTACAACTATTAACCCAAATTTAGGTGTAACCTATTATGATGGTAAAGAAGTAACTTTAGCAGATATTCCGGGGCTAGTTGAAGGAGCTCATAAAGGTGTTGGATTAGGTGATAAATTTCTAAGACATATTGAGAGATGTAAAATTTTACTGCATTTAATAGATTTATCAGAAACAGACCTTGTGAATTCCTATAAAAAAATCAAATTAGAATTAACTAATTATGATAAAAAATTAGGGAAGAAGAAAGAAATAATTTTTTTTAATAAATCTGATTTACTTGAGGATAAAGAAATTGTTAAGAAACTAAATGAATTTAAAGAAAAGATTAAATCTAAATACGAAGTTATTTCTGTATTTTCAGATAAAGACGTGCTGAGGGTTAAAAAATTATTAATTAAAAATGTTAATTGAAAATTCAAATATAATTGTTCTTAAATTAGGTTCATCTACTGTAGTTGATAGTAAGGGAAAGTTTAAAAAAGAATGGGTAACTTCTTTGATCCAAGACATCAAAAGATATGGTAAACATAAAAGTTTTGTTATTGTTTCTTCTGGTGCAATTGCATTGGGTCAAAAATACCTAAAAATAAAAAATAAAAAAATAAAATTAGATATGAGTCAAGCAATAGCAGCTGTTGGTCAAATTCATTTGGCTAGTGAATTTCAGAAGCTGTTTGAAAAATATAAAATAAAAACAGGGCAAATATTAATTAGTCCTGATGATACTGAACAAAGAAGAAGGGCTTTAAATGTAAGACGTACATTTGACAATTTGTTTAATCTAAAGGCAATTCCGATAGTTAATGAGAATGATACTACAGCTACAGTAGAAATTAAATATGGAGACAATGATAGATTGGCAGCAAGGGTAGCTCAAATAATTGGTGCCGATACTCTGATTATTTTTTCTGATGTTGACGGCTTATATGACAAATCAAAACAAAAAAAAATAGTTTTATCCGTCAATAAAATAGATGAAAAAATAAATAATTTAATAGAGAGAGAAAAAAATAATTATGGCTCGGGGGGAATATCAACAAAATTAGATGCTGCAAAAATTTGTATGAATTCTGGATGCCATATGTTTATCGCAAATGGTAAAAAAAATAACCCTATAAAGAGTATGATAAAAAATAAAATCTTCACTCATTTTATTCCTAAAATTTCAAGTTTGGATGCTAAAAAAAAATGGATCATCGGATCTTTAAACTCTTCTGGAAGAATTTTTATAGATCAAGGAGCTTCACGTGCTCTTAATAATGGAAAAAGTTTATTAGCCGCCGGTGTAACTAAGGTTACTGGAATTTTTAATAAAGGGGACAATGTTTTGATAGTTGATCAAAATGATAAACATTTGGCGAGAGGTTTAGCTTCTTTTAATTCCAACGAAATTGATAAAATTAAAGGCAAACAAAGCAGAGAAATAGAAAAAATTTTAGGTTACTTGAGTAAATCTGAAATTATTCATAAAGATGATATGGTAGTATTATAAATGAGTTATTTGGAGAATATCGGAAAAAATGCAAAGAAAGCTTTTGAAGACTTGAAAAATATAAAACACGATAAAATTAAGAAGGTTTTAGAAAACTATAATAGATCTTTACAAAAAAACAAATTCAAAATTATAAGCGAAAATCAAAAAGATGTTAGAAATGCTAAAAGACAAAATTTTGTAGATAGACTTGTATTGAATGAAAAACGTATTGAAGGAATTCGACACTCTATAAGTGAAATAAGTAAATTCAGAAATCCTATAGGTCAAGTTTTAGAAACCTGGAAAAGACCGAATAAATTAAAAATTAAAAAAGTTTCTACCCCGATTGGTATAATTGGAGTTATTTATGAAAGTAGACCGAATGTTACTGCTGATGTTGCGGCTTTATGCTTTAAGTCTGGAAATTGTTCAATTCTTAGAGGTGGATCAGAAGCAATAAATTCTAATAAAATTCTGGCAGACCTTTTTAGAGAAAGCTTAAAAAAAAATAAAGTAAACAAAAATTGCGTGCAATTTATAGAACATAAAGATAGAAAAATTGTAGATAATTTATTATCAAAAATGAATAAATATATAGACGTTATAGTTCCAAGAGGTGGCAAGGGATTGGTCTCTAAAGTTCAAAAATTTTCAAAGATCCATGTAATTGGTCATCTTGAGGGCTTATGTCATATATTTTTAGATAAAAGCGCAAACTTAGATATGGCAAAAAAAATTATTATCAATGCAAAAATGAGAAGGACAAGTATTTGTGGTGCTGTAGAAACACTTTTGATAGAAGAAAGAGCTCTTAAAACACACGCTAAAGAAATAATTAATTCTCTTATTAGTTCTGGGTGTGAAGTACGAGTCGACAAAAAAATTAATAAATTATTTAAAAATAAACTAAAATTAGCTAAAGAAAAAGATTGGGTAACTGAATATTTAGATGCAATAATCTCAATTAAAACTGTTAAAGATGTAAATGAAGGTGTTGATCACATTTTAAAGTATGGAACTATGCATACCGACAGCATTATCACAAATAATTCAAAAAATGCTCAAATTTTTCTGAATGGAGTTAATAGTTCTATCGCTATGCATAATGTTTCAACTCAATTTGCTGATGGAGGTGAATTTGGTTTTGGTGGAGAGATTGGTATCTCAACAAATAAATTACCACCGAGAGGTCCTGTTGGAATAAATCAATTAACATCTTACAAATATATTGTTTCTGGAAAAGGAATAATAAGACCATAATTGATGGTAAAACCTTCAAACAAGTCTATTGGTATATTAGGTGGAAGTTTTGATCCAGTTCACAAAGGACATTTATCAATTTCAAAAATTGCGTTAAAAAAAATTAAATTAGATAAAATTTATTGGCTTATTACCAAAAAAAATCCATTTAAAAAGAAAGTTTATTTTTCTTTAAGCAATAGAATAAAGTTAGCAAAAAAAGCTACTAGGAATTTAAATAAAATTCAGGTTTTGTATTTAGATGAGATAGTAAAGTCTTCTAGATCAATTAATTTAATAAATTATTTTATAAAGAAGAAAAACATTAATAATATTTATTTTATTGTTGGATCAGATATTTTATTAAAATTACATAAGTGGAAAAGCTGGAAAAAATTGATAAAATTAACAAAATTAATTGTTTTTTCTCGCAAGGGATATGATAAGAAGAGTAAGAAATCAATTGTGGTAAAATATTTAAAAAATAATAATATTACTTATATAAAAAATAAACCTATTCATATCTCGTCTTCATCCATAAAAAAAAAATTGATTAATAAATCTTGATGGTGATTTCTGATATTAAATTAAGTATTGAAAAGATATTAGATGATAATAAAGCTGAAAATATTACCTCTATAAACTTAAAAAACAAATCATACATAGCTGATTATATGGTTATTGCCTCAGGTACATCTTCTAGACACCTACAATCTCTTTCTGAAATCTTAGTTTCTGAACTTAAAAAACTTGGTTTGAATGGTTGTCGCATGGAAGGAAGAGAAAGTAATGATTGGAAGTTGGTCGATGCCCACGATATAATTGTGCACATATTTAATCCTGAAAAAAGAGAATTTTATAATCTAGAAAAAATGTGGTCAGAGGAAATACCTAAAGAAAAAGCTATACTATGAAAAAAATTTTTATCTTATTAATCATATTTTTAAATTCTTTTAATTTATCTGCTTTTTCTAAAAATGATTTATATGAAAAAATAGATCTCTTTGGAGAAGTTCTCGAAAAAATAAAGCAAGACTATGTAGATGATGTAGATCAAGCTGAAATTATGGAGTCAGCGATTAATGGGGTTTTGCAATCTCTCGACCCATATTCAGCATATATGAGTCCAGAGTTATTTAAAGAAATGCAAACCGATACGAGTGGACAGTTTGGTGGCTTAGGTATTGAAATAGGAATGGAGGCTGGTGTTGTAAAAGTAATCTCTCCTATAGATGAAACCCCTGCAGCAGATGCCGGTATCAAAGCAGGTGACTACATAGTGAAAATTGGAAAGGAACAGGTTCAAGGCAAATCATTAATGGAAGCGGTTAAATTAATGAGGGGGCCCGTAGGATCATCAATAGATCTTACTGTGAGAAGGAAAAATGTAAAAAAACCATTAAAATTTAAAATTACCAGAAAAATTATTGAAGTACAGTCAGTTAGTTCAGAAGTTATAGGTGAGGATAAAAGTCTAGGATATATAAGACTAAAATCATTTAATGAAAACAGTGATAAACAGTTTTTAAAATCGTTGAAAAAATTTGAAAAAAATAAGGAAATTAAAGGATATGTTCTTGATTTACGTAATAATCCTGGGGGATTACTTTCTAAAGCAATAAACATAACTGATTTTTTCTTAGATGATGGAGAAATAGTATCAACAAAAGGGCGCAATATTTCTGAAACAAGTAAATTTTTTGCAAAAAAAGGTGATGAAATAAAAGGTAAGCCAATTATTGTTTTGATCAACAACGGTTCAGCGTCAGCGTCAGAGATTTTTGCTGGTGCTTTAAAAGACCATAAGCGCGCTATAATTTTAGGTGAAAATTCTTATGGAAAAGGATCAGTTCAGTCTATCATCCCCCTAAGAAATGGTGGTGGAATTAGATTAACAATTTCAAAATACTATTTACCCTCTGGTAAATCAATATCAGAGGTAGGTGTAACACCTGATATTATAGTTGAAGAAACTGGAGATGATTTTAAAATTAAAACTGATAACGATAACCAGCTAAGCTACGCTATAAAACTTTTTAACTCTTAAGAGATGAATAATAAAAAACTACCTATGCGTAATGGGGTAGGTATAATTCTTTTAAATAGTAAAAATCAAGTTTTTGTTGGTAAGCGTAAAGACAATCCTGGTGATAAATGGCAAATGCCGCAGGGTGGAGTTGAAGATGGTGAAGACTTTTTATCAGCTATGAAAAGAGAACTACAAGAAGAAACAAGCGTAAAAAACATTACAATCATTAAAGAAATTAAAAGAATATACGAATATGAACTTCCAAAGAATCTTCTTGGTATTATATGGAAAGGTAAATTTAGAGGGCAAAAACAAAAATGGTTTATAACAAAATTTACAGGTAGAGAAAATGAAATTAATCTAAACACAGAGCATCCAGAGTTTATTGAATGGAAATGGATTGATGTTGAAAAATTACCAAATGTGATTGTGGAATTCAAAAAAGAATTATACTTAAAACTTTTGAAGGAAATTAAATTAGTTATTGGTTAATTTCTTTTAAGGTGCTTATTTTATAAGATAGTAGATATTTTTCTTTATCGGAGGAGTTGTCATCTTTTAATTTATTCTCTGCTTGATTTAATAAATCTTCTATAAAACCATGGTTTAAATCAGTTAAATTTCTTGCCGTTGAAGTCAAGATTAATAAATTATTATTTGAAAATTCAACTGTTCCTTCCTCTACATAATATTTTTGTTCTTCTTGACCTTGTACAAATATTACACCTGGTCTTAAAAAAGTAATTAACGGAATGTGATCTTTTAAAATACCCATTTGGCCTTCGTAAGATGGAATTGTCACTTCGTTAGCTTCTGTATTAAGAATTAATTTGTCCGGTGTTATAATCTCGACTGTAATTTTATCGGACATTATTTTTTGTCTTTAGATAATTTTTCTGCTTTCTCTATTACTTCTTCAATACCACCAACCATATAAAATGCAGCTTCTGGTAAATGATCATATTCACCCTTACATATTGCATCAAAACCCTTAATAGTATCTTCTAAATCAACTAGTTTGCCTGGCGACCCAGTAAATACTTCTGCGACAAAGAAAGGTTGAGATAAAAATCTTTGTATTCTTCTAGCTCTTGCTACAGTTAATTTATCTTCTTCGGAAAGTTCATCCATCCCAAGAATTGCTATTATATCTTGTAAAGATTTATAAGCTTGAAGAATTTTTTGAACATCTCTAGCTACTCTGTAATGCTCTTCACCTACTACTCTTGGGTCTAAGATTCTAGATGTTGAGTCTAGAGGATCAACTGCTGGATAAATTCCAATTTCCGCAATTTGTCTTGATAATACTGTTGTTGCATCTAAGTGTGCAAATGAAGTTGCGGGCGCCGGATCTGTTAAGTCATCTGCAGGAACATAAATAGCTTGTACAGATGTAATTGAACCTTTGTCTGTGGATGTAATTCTCTCTTGTAGATTGCCCATATCAGTAGCTAAAGTTGGTTGATAACCTACTGCTGATGGTATTCTTCCTAATAACGCTGACACTTCTGATCCAGCTTGCGTAAATCTAAATATATTGTCTACGAAAAAAAGAACATCTTGACCTTCTTTATCTCTAAAATATTCTGCTACCGTCAGGCCGGTTAAGGCTACTCTAGCTCTTGCGCCCGGAGGTTCATTCATTTGACCATAAACTAAAGCAGCTTTTGAACCTTTTCCGTCAGGTTTAATTACTCCTGACTCGATCATTTCGTGATACAAATCATTTCCTTCTCTAGTTCTTTCTCCAACTCCAGCAAATACTGAAAATCCTCCATGAGCTTTTGCTATGTTGTTAATTAATTCCATAATTGTAACGGTCTTTCCAACTCCAGCACCACCGAAAAGACCAATCTTCCCCCCTTTGGCATAAGGTGCCAATAAGTCTACTACTTTAATACCAGTTACTAATTGTTCAGTTTCTGTTGATTGATCTGTAAATTTAGGAGCTGTTCTGTGAATAGGCCATTTTTCTTTTGTTTTAACTTCACCTTTTTCATCAATTGGTTCTCCTATAACATTTATAATTCTACCTAAAGTTTCTGGACCCACTGGGACGCTTATGGGGGCACCTGTGTTGACAACTTCATCGCCTCTTTTTAAACCTTCTGTAGCATCCATTGCTATTGTTCTCACATTGTTTTCACCTAAGTGCTGCGCTACTTCTAAAATTAATCTATTTCCAGAGTTAGACACTTCGAGTGCTGTATAAATTTCTGGTAACTCTGTTTCAAAGTTTACATCTACAACTGCTCCTATAATCTGTGTTATTTTTCCATTTTTATTCATAATTACAAACTTTCTGCTCCTGATATAATTTCGATTAATTCTTTAGTGATTGATGCTTGTCTGCTTCTATTATAATTAATTGTAAGTTTGTCTACTAGGTCTCCAGCATTTCTTGTGGCGCTATCCATGGCTGTCATTCGTGAACCTTGTTCGCTAGCAGCATTTTCTAGAAAAGCTTTGAACACTTGGGTTGATATATTTTTTGGTAAAAGATCTTCGAGAATTTCATCTTCTTCAGGTTCAAATTCATATGATAGTGAGTTGTCATCTTCCTTTTTAAACATATTTTGTTCCGCAGGTATAATTTGTTGTGCTTGCGGAATTTGAGTCATCACATTTTTAAAGTTATTGTAAAATAATATACATTTATCAAATTGTTCTTCATTAAATAATTTAATTATCTCATTTCCAATAATTTCCGCCTCATTAAAAGTAATTTTTTTTTTGTCTTTAAAGCTAAATTTTTTTATTAAATATTTTCCATATTCTCTTTTAATCTGGTCTAATCCTTTTATTCCAACGGTAATAATTTTTAATTCTTTACCTTCACCTAATATCTTTTTAAAATTAGTTTTTGCTAACTTGCATATATTTGAATTAAATCCTCCACATAGCCCTCTGTCTGCAGTTAATACCACACATAGATATGTTTTATCTTGGCCTGTACCAATCAATAATTTTGGGGCATTATGAGGGTCATTAATTGATTTTGTCAAATTTAGAATGATATTTTGCATTTTTTGACTGTATGGTCTTCCTTTTTCAGCACTGTCTTGAGCCTTTCTAAGTTTGGCTGCAGCTACCATTTTCATAGCCTTAGTAATTTTTTGTGTAGACTTTACACTTTTAATTCTTTTTTTAAGATCATCTAAACTAGCCATTATTCTTTACTTTTTTTGTATTCTTCTATTAATTCGTTTAATAATTTTTCGGTATTTTCTTCTAGCTTTCCAGATGTTTGAATTGTGTCCAAAATTTCTGGTTTTTCAGATTTAACCTTTTCAATAATATTTTTTTCAAATTTCTTAATTTCATTTAAGTCAACATCATCTAAGTGTCCTTTTACTCCAGTAAATACAGATATTACCTGTTCTGCTACTGTCATAGGAGAATACTGATCTTGTTTTAAAAGTTCTGTTAATTTTGCTCCTCGATTTAATAATTGTTGAGTAGAAGCGTCAAGATCTGATCCAAATTGTGCAAAAGCAGCCATTTCTCTATATTGAGCTAGTTCTAGCTTGATTGAACCAGCAACTTTCTTCATGGCCTTTGTTTGGGCTGCAGACCCTACCCTAGATACAGATAGTCCCACGTTTACAGCTGGACGAATACCCTGGTTAAATAATTCTGTTTCTAAAAAAATTTGGCCATCTGTAATTGAAATTACATTTGTAGGAATATACGCAGAAACATCTCCTGCTTGTGTCTCAATTATTGGTAAAGCTGTTAGTGAGCCACCGCCATTTTTATCGCTTAATTTAGCTGCTCGTTCTAATAATCTGCTATGTAAATAAAAAACATCACCTGGATATGCTTCTCGTCCTGGTGGTCTTCTTAATAATAAAGACATTTGTCTATAAGCAACTGCTTGTTTAGATAAATCATCGTAGACAATCAATGCATGCATACCATTATCTCTAAAATATTCTCCTATAGTACAACCAGTATATGGAGCTAAAAATTGTAAAGGTGCAGAGTCCGAAGCTGTGGCTGCAACTATTGTTGTGTATTTTAATGCACCTGCTTCTTCTAATGTTTTTGCAATCTGGGCTACAGTCGAACGTTTCTGACCAATAGCCACATATACACAATATAATTTTTTCTTCTCGTCTGATGACTCATTAATTTTCTTTTGATTAATAATTGCGTCAATAGCGACCGCAGTTTTACCAGTCTGTCTGTCACCAATAATTAATTCCCTTTGTCCTCTTCCTACAGGAATTAAAGAGTCGATGGATTTTAGTCCAGTTTGCATTGGTTCGCTTACGGATTGTCTAGGAATAATGCCAGGTGCTTTTACTTCAACTCTTTTTCTCTCTTTAGCAGAAAGAGTTCCTTTCCCATCAATTGGGTTACCCAATCCATCTACAACTCTACCTAAAAGTTCTTTACCAACAGGAACATCTACAATTGCATTAGTTCTTTTAACAGTGTCACCCTCTTTAATTTTTCTATCATCTCCAAATATAACTACACCAACATTGTCATTTTCTAAATTCAATGCCATTCCTTTTGAACCATCATCAAATTCGACCATCTCTCCAGCTTGCACATTATCAAGCCCGTATACTCTTGCAATTCCATCTCCAACAGATAAAACTTTTCCAATTTCTGATACCTCTGCTTTTTCTCCAAAATTTTTTATTTGGTCTTTTAATAACTTCGTAACTTCTGAGGGATTAATAGGCATTTTAATTTTCTAACATTTTTTGTTCATATTTTTTCAATTTATTTTTAATTGAGGTATCGATCATAAAACTACCTAATTGCAACTTTAGACCTCCAATTAAATCTTGATCAACTTTATAATCAAATTTTATTGTTGATCCCATAGACAATGATAATTCTTTACTAATACTTTCCAACTCAGCTGAAGTTAATTCTTTTGATGAAATTAACGAAGCTTTAATCTCACCTCTTTTTTTTGAACATAGTCTTAAAAAGCTATCTATAATTTTTTTAACAAAAAATATTCTTCTTTTTTTTATCAATAATAAAAAAAAGTTTTTTAAATTCTTTGAAAAACTAAGTTTTTCTGACAATAAACTTAATATCTTGTTTTGAACTTCAATAGTATTAGTTGGATTCTCTATAAAGTTTTTTAGCTCCAAACTATTATCATGAAGAGATTGAAAAATTTTTATATCTACTTCAGTTTTTTCTAATTCATCCGCCTCTTTACTAACTGCAAAAAGCGCACGCGAGTATCTTTCTGATGTTTCTATTGAGAAAGATTTATTTGTGTTCATGTTTTATTTTACGAAATTACTGAAAATATGAGCGTTTCGTATCATAAGAAAATATGTTGATCAAGTTACCAAATAGATGATTAACTAAAGTTTACTGGGTCAACATCAACTATAAGTTTAATTTTAGACGATATTTTTAAAGAATCTAGAAGTTTTTTTATTTTTTTTTGAACTAGAATTCCACTACTGAATCTTAACAATAACCTGGCTCTGAATTTTTTTTTAATTTTAAGGAAAGGTGAGTCCACCGGTCCCAAAACTTCAATATCATTAATTTTTTTTAATTGTGTTTTTATTTCTCTTGCTCCTTTAATGCTTAAATCATATTCATTTGAAGAAATTATTATTGCTATCAATCGTACAAATGGTGGCAAATTATTCTTTTTTCTAGTACTTAATTCTATTTTTAATAATTCCTCTGATTTATTTTTAATTAATTCATTTAGAGTTGAATCTTCGGGCGTTAAGGTTTGATAAACTATTAGAGACTTCGAGCTAAATCTACCAGCTCTTCCACTTAGCTGGTGATATAATTGAATATTTTTTTCAGTTGTTCTTAAATCATAACCTCTTCCTGAAAAATCAGCATCAACCACAACAACGCAATTTAGTTTTGGAAAATTAAAACCTTTAGATATCATTTGAGTGCCAATTAAAATATCTACTTCATTATTATTAATTTTTTTAAATAATGTATTAATTTGTTTTTTCTTTTGCATATAATCGCTAGAAAAAATCTCTACTTCGTTATTTGGAAAAATATTTTTAACTTCCTCAAATATTTTCTCAACTCCAGGGCCGTACATAATAAAATCACAATCACCACCTTCTTTACATATATTTTTTACTTTTTTTTCTAAATAGCAATGATGACAAACAGCTTTATTTATTTTTTTATGAAAAGTAAGGTACATGGAACAATTAGTGCAAATTTGTTTAAATCCACATTTTTTACAAATTAAATATGGAGCATAACCTCTTCTATTAATAAAAAATAATACTTGTTCCTTTCTATTTAAAAATTCGTTTACATAATTGATAGTTTCACTTGAAATAAACTTGTCTTTAATTTTGCTAATATTTAAATTTACAATTTTCGTTTTAGGTAGTGGATAGTCATTAAATCTTTTTATAATCCTTGTGTGTCTAAATTTTTTATTTTGAATATTGTTATAAGTTTCTATTGATGGGATAGAGGTGACTAGATGAATTGGAATTTTTTCAAAAGACGCTCTTGAGATAGCCATATCTCTAGCATTATAGATTACACCTTCATCTTGTTTATACGAAGAATCATGTTCTTCATCAACAACGATAACACCTAATTTTTTAAATGGTAAAAGCAAAGCAGATCTAGCGCCTACAACTAATTTTATTTTATTTTCTATTATTCCTTTCCATATTATTCTCTTATTTTTTGGTGTTATTTTTGAATGCCATATTGCTGGCTCATAACCAAAAAAATCTTCGAACCTAGATTTAAATTCATTTGTCAAAAAAATCTCTGGTAACAAAACCAATGCTTGCTTATTTTTATTAATAATTTTTTTTACTCTCTCAAAATAAACTAAAGTCTTACCTGAGCCTGTTGTTCCTTGAAGCACTGATACATCAAATTTATTATTAACTAAATCTAAATATTCAAATGCTTTTTTTTGCTCATTATTAAGTTTATATTTCTTTGTTTGCTTTTTAGTTTTATTAAAACTTGGGTCAATTTTTTTTGTGAAATTATCTTTACTGCCAATGGTCATCTTTAATGCTAATCCGAGTGGGACCATGTTGTATATTGAAAACCATTCAACGAAGTCAATTAAATTTTGATCTATTGAATAATTTTCAATTTTTTTTTCTATTTTTTTGATCTTTATATTCTTAATTTCTGTAATTTTATTTCTCCAAATAACCCCTATTTCCTTATTTTTTCCAAAAGGTACCTCTACTAGGTCTCCTATTTTAAGTGGAATATTGTTTGAATTATAAGTGAACGAAAAATTAAATATTTTAGGCAACAAGACTTGTGCTTTCATGGATTAATAGTAAATGAATTTATTTTATTTAAAAATGAATTGGTCTTTTATCAACAGCTAATGCCGCTTCTTTTATTGCTTCAGTATGTGTGGGATGTGCGTGACAAGTTCTAGCTATATCTTCAGCACTTGCTCCAAACTCCATAGCTAAAGCCATCTCTGCGATCATGTCTCCACAATGGGGTCCAATAATATGCACTCCTAGAATTTTATCTGTCTTGCTATCTGCTAACATTTTTACGAAGCCATCAGTCTCATTATTAACCTTTGCTCTCGAGTTTGCTAAAAAAGGAAATTTTCCTACTTTATAAGATATATTTTCATCTTTTAATTGCTCTTCAGTTTTTCCGACTGTTGCTACTTCAGGAGATGTATAAACAACTCCTGGAATTACATCATAATTTACGTGTCCTGCTTGACCAGCTATTATTTCTGCTACTGCGATACCTTCTTCTTCAGCTTTATGTGCTAACATCGGACCTTTGATGACATCTCCTATTGCATAAATATTTTTTAAAGATGTTTGTAATTTTTCATTAACTTCAATTCTTCCTTTATCATCTTTTTTAATTCCAATTTTTGATAAGTTAAGTCCCTCTGTGTATGGTTTTCTACCAACTGATACTAATACTTTATCACATTCTTTTCTCTCCCTTACTTTTGTTGTGTTATTTTTATAATCGACAACAACTTTACCGCTGATATTTGTAACTGCCGTTACTTTATTATTAAGTTTAAATTGTATTCCTTGTTTAGTTAAAATTTTTTGGAATTCATTTGAAACTTCTTTATCCATCCCAGGAGTTATAAAATCTAAGTATTCAACTACAGTAACGTTTGACCCCAATCTTGACCACACGGATCCCATCTCGAGTCCTATGTAGCCGCCACCAATGACAATTAAATCTTTGGGAACTTCAGAGAAAGATAAAGCTCCAGTGGAGGATACAATATTTTTTTCGTCTATCTCTATTCCGGGCAATGAAGTTGGTGAAGAACCTGTAGCAATAACGATATTTTTTGCTTTAATATTAGTTTTTTTATTGTTGCTTCCATATACAACAATATCATTTTTTGAAAAAATAACTCCTTTGCCTTTGAGATATGTAACCTTATTTTTTTTAAACAGGAATTCAACACCTTTAGTCAAAACTTGAACTGATTTTTCTTTATTTGACATCATTTTATTTATATTTAATTTAATGTCAGAGATTTCTATACCTTGATTACTAAAGTCTTTTTTTGCCTTATTATAATTTTCTGAGAGATTTAATAAACTTTTTGAAGGTATACAGCCTACATTAAGACATGTTCCTCCTAAAGCTCCTCTTGACTCAACACATGCTGTTTTAAGACCAAGTTGAGCGGCTCTTATTGCACAAACATAACCTCCGGGTCCACCGCCAATTACAACTAAATCAAAATTATCTTCCATAATTAAATATTTAGGAAAAGTCTTTGGGGCTGTTCTAGTGACTCTTTTAATATTTTCAAAAAAGAAACAGCTTCTTTTCCATCAATTATTCTATGATCATAAGATAAAGCTAAATACATTACTGGTCTTACCTCTATTTTGCCATCTACAACAACTGGTCTTTGTACAATATTGTGCATGCCTAAAACTGCTGACTGAGGAGGGTTTAGTATTGGCGTCGACAACATTGATCCATAAATCCCACCATTAGTAATTGTAAAAGTTCCTCCTTGCAAATCCTCAATGGTAATTTTACCATCTCTTGCTTTTTGTCCAAGTTCACTAATATTCTTCTCTATATCAGCAAAAGACATTTCGTCTGTTTCTCTAAGCACAGGAACAACCAACCCTCTATCAGTTCCAACAGCAATACTTATATTGTAATAATTTTTATAAACAATTTCTTCACCTTGAATTTCTGCATTAACCGCTGGGTAGTTTTTTAAACCTATAACACATGCTTTTACAAAAAATGACATAAAGCCAAGTTTCACCCCATAATTATTTTGAAAGTCCTCTTTATGTTGATTTCTCATTGCCATTACCTCGCTCATATCAACTTCATTAAAAGTTGTGAGCATTGCAGCGTTTTCTTGAGCTTCTTTTAATCTCTTTGCGATTGTGAGTCTCAGCCTGGTCATCTTAACTCTTTCCTCTGGACCATATTTTGTTTTTCTCTCTGCCGCAGCAGGTTTAGAACCCATTAAACTCATAATGTCCTCTTTTAAAATCACGCCATTTTTTCCTGATCCTTTAACAGTACTTAAATCAACTTTAGTTTCACTAGCCATTTTTCTTGCTGCAGGTGAAATTTGTTTCTCTTTTTTTTTAAATATTTTTTCCTCATGAACTTGTTCTAGTATTAGAGGTTCTTCTTCCTCTAAATAAAGTTTGGACTCCTTCTTTTCAACTTTTTTTGGTTTTATTTGTTCTGATTTGGAAATTTTTTTTTCTTCAAAAACTTTTAATTTATTTTGTTCTTTTTCTTTGTTTGGAGGGGCATAATTATTTATTTCTTCGGCAGAACTATCTGTGTTGTTTAGTGAGTCATCTATGGTTCCTAGTAAAGACCCCACATTTACAGTTTCACCTTCTTTAACAACAACACTTCTTAGAACCCCATTAGTAGGGGAAGGAACCTCGACGTTTACTTTATCTGTTTCTAATTCTACAAGAGGTTCATCAGTTGAAACTTTTTCACCTTGGGTTTTAAGCCATTTTGAAACTGTAGCTTCTGTAACTGACTCACCTAAAGTAGGAACTGTTATTTTTTCTACCATTTAATCTTTAAGTATCTTTTCTAATATTTCTTTTTGTTGTGCAAGATGTTTGTTTAGATTTCCAGTCGCAGTAGAAGAAGCTGCTTTTCTACCCACATATTTAACAAATTTATCACCAAAATTTACAATTTCCAAAGTTCTATCTATATAGTTTCTAACAGTATTCCACGCACCCATATTTTTTGGTTCTTCTTGGCACCAAATAAACTTAGCTTTTGTGTATCTTTTTAATATTGTTGCCAGAGTTTTAACGGGGAAAGGATAAAGTTGCTCTATTCTAATAAAAGTAACTTTATCATTTTTATACTTTTCTCTGGCTTCAATTAAGTCATAATAAATCTTACCTGAGCACATCACTACTTTATTAATTTTATCGTCATTTTTTTTAAGTTCTAGTAAATTGTTTACCTTAGAGTAAGCATCGTCTTCTAAAATTCTATGAAATGTTCTTTTTTTTGAAAACTCTGAAATACTTGAAACACATTTTTTATGTCTTAGTAAAGATTTAGGTGTCATAATAATTAGTGGTTTTCTAAATTCTCTATGCATTTGACGTCTTAAAACATGAAAATAGTTTGATGGTGTCGTGCAGTTAACAACTTGAATATTTTCTCCTGCACATAATTGTAAGAATCTCTCTAGCCTTGCAGATGAGTGTTCTGGGCCTTGACCTTCATAACCATGAGGAAGCAGCATAACTAAACCACTGGCTCTTCCCCACTTGGACTCTCCAGAGGTAATAAATTGATCAATAATAACTTGCGCTCCATTTGCAAAGTCTCCAAATTGAGCTTCCCATAAAACTAATGTCTCTGGTTCAGATAAAGAGTACCCAAACTCGAAACCTAAAACTGCAAATTCAGAGAGTAAACTATCTATTATCTCAAAATTCTTTTGACCTTTAGAAATATTATTCAAAGGAATATACCTTTCATGGCTATCTTGATTTCTTAAAACGGCATGTCTTTGACTAAAGGTGCCTCTACCAGAGTCTTGTCCAGATAGCCTGACAGAAAAACCTTCTGTTAGCAAAGTTCCAAAAGCTAAATTTTCTGCAGTAGACCAGTCAATTGCTTCACCTTTTTCTACAGCTTTAAGTCTTAAATCAAATATTTTTTTTAATGTTTTATGAACATTAAAATTATTAGGTATTTTTGAAATTTTTTTCCCTATATCCATTATTAATTTTTTATCTACACCACTGGCTCCTCTTTTATCTTTTCCTAAACCTGGTTTAAATCTAGACCATGCACCATCAAACCATTTTAATTCTGATTTATAATTTTTTGATGACTCGAATTCTTTCTCTAAAAAAGTCTTAAAATTTATTTTTTCTTTTTGTAATTCAGTTTCTGTTACTAATCCTTCTTGACTTAATTTTTTTCCATAAATTGAGAGCGTAGATGGGTGCATTTTAATTTTTTTGTACATTATTGGCTGTGTAAACGAAGGTTCATCCCCTTCGTTATGACCAAATCTTCTATAGCAAACTATATCGATCACCACGTCTCTATTAAATTTTTGTCTATACTCCGTTGCAATTTTTGCACAGTGTACAACAGCCTCTGGGTCATCGCCATTGACGTGAAAGATAGGTGCTTGTGCAATTTTAGCAACATCGGAAGGATAAGGAGATGATCTCGCAAACCTTGGGGCAGTAGTAAATCCTATTTGATTATTAACAATAATATGAATTGTTCCTCCTATATTATGTCCTGGTAGACCTGACATAGCAAAACATTCTGCAACAATACCTTGCCCGGCGAATGCTGCATCCCCATGCATTAAAACAGGAATAACTTTTTTTCTTTTTTTATCTTTGTGAAAAAATTGTTTTGCTCTCACTTGTCCTAAGACAACTGGATTTACTGCTTCCAGGTGAGAGGGGTTGTCTGTCAAACTTATATGAACAGAGTTTCCATCGAACTCTCTATTCGAGGATGCTCCCAAATGATATTTTACATCTCCTTCAAAATCTTTTTTAGAACTAACAGTTTTGCCGAAAAACTCACTAAAAATTGCTTTAAAAGGTTTGCCCATTACATTAGCTAGAACATTTAATCTACCTCGATGCGGCATACCTATTTTAATTTCTTTAGCACCTAAATTTCCACCTTTTTTAATTATTTGTTCTAATGCTGGGATTAATGCTTCTCCACCATCTAAACCGAATCTTTTTGTTCCAACAAACTTTACATGAAGATATTTTTCAAAACCTTCTGCTTGAATAATTTTGTTTAGAATTGCTTTTTTTCCATTCTCAGTAAAGTAAATATTTTTTTCTAATCCTTCTATTCTATCCCTAATCCAAGATTTTTCTTCTGGATCTCCCATATGCATAAATTCATATCCAATGTTAGAAGAATAAGTTTTTTTAAGAATTTTTATAATTTGATTTAAGTCTGCATATTGTAATCCAAGCACTCCATCTAAAAATATTTTTCTATCATAATCTTTTTTTTCAAAACCATATGACTCTGGTTTCAATTCTGGATGTTCCTCTTTTTCTTGAATTGAAAGCGGGTCTAAATTAGCTATTAAATTTCCCCTTATTCTATAAGCTCTTATCAACATAATAGCTCGCACCGAGTCTTGGGATGCTTGCTTTATTGTATCTGAATTTATATTAATATTTTTTTCCTCTTCTACCTTGGTATCTTCTATGAATTTTATTTTTCTAAATTTTTTTCCTGGAGACCAGCTTGGACCTTTGATGTCATCATAAATAAGTTTTTCATTATCACTTAATCCATCAAAAAAAAATTTCCAACTTTCTGGTAGCGAGCTTGGGTCAGAAATATAATCTGCATAAAATTCATTAATAAATTCTGAATTAGAACCTGCTAAAAAGGAGGTTTTTTTGTATGTTATATTGTTATCAGATGAAGGCATAAAAAAATTTATTTTAGCATAAATTAATGGAAATCAACCATTAAGTTTTTGAAATAAAGTTTTACCTATATCAGCCGGTGATTTAGATATGGTAATTCCTGCAGATTTCATTATTTCTATTTTATCTGCCGCTCCTCCTTTTCCGCCTGAAATTATAGCCCCCGCATGCCCCATTCTTCTCCCTGGTGGAGCTGTTAAGCCTGCAATAAAGCCAACCATGGGTTTTTTAATCTTTTCTTTTTTTAAAAATTCTGCAGCCTCTTCTTCGGCTGAGCCACCAATTTCGCCGATCATTACTATAGATTTTGTATCATTATCTTTTAAAAAAAGTTCTAAGCAGTCAATAAAATTTGTACCATTTATAGGATCTCCACCAATTCCTATACATGTGGACTGACCCATTCCGTTAGCTGATGTTTGAGCCACAGCTTCATAGGTTAATGTGCCTGATCTAGAAACTATACCTACAGTGCCTTTTTTATGAATATTTCCAGGCATAATACCAATCTTACACTCTTCTGGTGTTATAATACCTGGGCAGTTAGGTCCAATTAATCTAGATGTACTATTATTTAAAATTTGTTTTACTTTAAGCATATCAAGAACTGGTATTCCTTCGGTAATGCAAACTATCAACTTTATTTTTGCTTCTATAGCTTCAATAATTGCGGCTCCAGCAAATTTAGGAGGAACATAAATCATTGTTGCGGTAGCAGAAGTTCGATCTTTAGCTTCTTGTACAGTATTAAAAACTGGTAAGCCTAAATGTGCTTGGCCTCCTTTTTTAGGTGTAACTCCTCCAACTAACTGTGTTCCGTATTTTAAGGCTTGTTCTGAATGAAAAGTTCCATGAGTGCCGGTAAAACCTTGGCAAATTACTTTTGTGCCTTTGTTTACAAGGACAGACATTTATTTAATAGCCTCAACTACTTTTTTAGCTGCATCGTTTAAGTCAGAAGCTGACAATATTTTTAAGTTAGACTTATCTAGTATTTCTTTTCCCTCTTTAAAATTTGTTCCCGCTAATCTGACAATTAATGGAACTGATAAATTTACCTCTTTAGCTGCTTCAACAACACCTTGTGCAAGAACATCACATCTCATTATACCTCCAAAAATATTTATTAAAATTCCTTTTACGTTCTTATCAGATAATATCAATTTAAATGCAGCTGCAACTTTTTCCTTTGATGCCCCTCCTCCTACATCTAAAAAATTTGCAGGCTCTTTTCCATAAAGCTTAATTATGTCCATGGTTGCCATCGCCAACCCTGCACCATTAACCATACATCCTATTGATCCATTAAGCTTAATGTAAGCTAAATCATGTTTGCTTGCTTCAATCTCAGTTGGGTCTTCTTCGTTTAAATCTCTTAATTTTAATATTTCAGGTCTTCTAAAAATAGCATTATCATCAAAATTCATTTTCGCATCTAGACATACAATTTTATTATCCTTAGTTATAATAAGAGGGTTTATTTCAATTAAACTTGCATCTTTTTCCATAGTTATTTTATAAAGAGATTTAATTAATTTAATTGCAGTTTCTTTCTGTGTGTTATCAAACTTAAATATTGAAATAATACTTTCTATTTCATTGTGACTTGGTCCCTCATCTTTTATTTCTATTTTATTAGTAATAATTTTTTCAGGTGTTTCTGAGGCTATTTTTTCTATATCCATGCCACCTTCTGTACTGCTAATAAAAGCAATTTTGGACGTCTCTCTGTCAATCAGACATGATAAATAAAATTCTTTGGAGATATCTGATGCCTCCTCAACATATAATCTTTTAACTTCTTTTCCTTGGGGGCCAGTTTGATGAGTAACCAATACTTTACCCATCATCTTTGTTGCCTCTTTTTCTAATTCATTGATAGTTTTAATTAATTTTACTCCTCCTGCTTTACCTCTACCGCCAGCGTGTATTTGTGCTTTTAAAACATATTCTTTAGAATTTAATTTTTTAATTTTTTCAGGTAACTCTTCTATGGACAAAATAACAACACCATTTGAGACTGGTGCTCCATAATCTTTTAAAATTTTCTTTGCTTGATGTTCGTGTATATTCATTTAAATTTTTTATTTTTATACAATCTATCTTCCCAATATGTAAAAGGAAATCTGAAAGTATCTTCTAATACAAAGTTATTTTTAATCAAGTAATTGTGTATTTTTCTTGGATTATAATTAAAATAAATTTTGTCCCTGTGGAATTCTATCAAAATAAAGTGCGTATGTTTAATTGATTTATTGAGCCCAAGTAATACTTCAAGTTCGTGGCCCTCTGTGTCTATTTTAAGTAGATTTATTTTTTTTATACGATTTTTTTTTATAACATCATTTAATCTTACAGTTTTTATATTATATGTTTCTTTTATTAAGCTCTTATTTTTATTAGAAACAAATAATTTAGCTTTGCGCTTGAGATAGGGATTTGTCTCATCAAGTTTTGTTAGCGAGGAAGTTAGGTCATGATTGTTAATATAAATTTTTTGTAATTTATTTTCACTAGAAATAGCACAATTAAAAATTTTAATAAATTTAATATGTTTGTATTTGTTTTTTATTTTTTTAAAAATATATTTTTGTGGTTCAAACATTAAAGCTTTTTTGACTCTAAAATTTTTTATAATTAAATCTGTATATGTTCCCTTATGCGCTCCTACATCTATAAAGTAGTCGATTTCTATTATTTTTTTTCTTAGGCTAAAAAGTATTTTTTTTTGGTGAATAAACTTATCAATAATATCAAAAAAAAGGATGGCAAAAAATTTTATTAGTTTCATTTAAACTCTTTACAGTTTTTTACAATTTCAAATTTAATTAATATTTCAGTGATTCTTTGTTTTGACAGACACTTTTTATTAATTATAAGTTCTATTATAGATTTATCACTGTTGGTAGTCTCATAAATAAAATCAATATTATTTTTTTTTAAGTTTTCAATGAAAAAGTATTTGTATTTTTGATAATACTGTTGATTTTCTAAAGGGAAACTTACTGATGGATGATGCCATTGATTAGGGGAAAAATCATAAATTTTTAACGAAGGTGCTAAAAATTGATAATCAGTGATTAAAGCTTTATTAGACTTGTCTTTTGAAAGGACCTCCATAACTTTCAACAAGTTATTAATTTCTTTTTTAGGGTTGTTTTGATGCCCTGCTGTTATCCATTTTAAGCCTTTTAAATCTTTGGATAATATTTCTGCATCAATTGCTTTGCTTAAATCTACTTTCTCTAATTCATTAAACTTTCTATGTTCGTTAAATCTTATGTGGTATTTTGTAGTTGAGTAAATACAAAGAAAAATAAAGATAAATAAAAAAAACTTATTTGCAAAAATTTCTTTATAAAAAATGTGAACAATTCCTGTGAGTAAGGGTATCAAAAAAAATATATAATTTTGATTTAAAGTATAAAATTGATGAAATATTAATAAACAACTTAATGTTATTATAGTTACAATAGTAAAAATTGCTTCAATATTTTTGTTTTTGTTTTTACATAATTTGATTAAAATAGTCGCTAGGAATAACACTAAAATACTAACAAATTTATATTTAATAATTACATTAATCAAATTAAAATCGTAATTAGAAAATCTGTAATCTCCAATATTTTTTGCATATAAAATATATTGATCGTAAAAATTTAAAAAATTTATCTTTGTAAAAAATAAAAACAAAAATAAAAATAATATTGAAATAACTGTTCCGTATATCAGAGGTAATAGTGTGTTTTTTATTTGTTTTTGATTAAATAAAAAATAAGCTAGAATTAAAGGACTTATTGAAATTAATCCATAAGCTGCTGGCGTCTGTTTTGATAAAAATGACAAACAAAACAAAAATGGTATTAAAATAAAATAATACTGTTTTTTTTTATTTATACCCAAAATAAAAAAATAAAACGCAATTATTAGAAAAAATGTAGAGTGATGATCTACAAATGGCGTACCTACGACTGGATAAAATAAAATTGAAAATAAAATAGAATAAAAAAAGGAATATGTTCTTTTTAATCTTAAATTAACAAGTAAATTATAAGTTGCTATAGATATTATTAAATTAAATAACGATGAATGTATTATGTAGCTTTTCCATGATACGCCGTTAACTAAAAAAAAAAATGCGTTTAGATAATCTAGCAAAGGTCCTGTAACTAACCAGTAATCTGAAAAAGGTATATATCCATTTAGAACTCTGTAACCACCATTGTACAGTACAAAATTGTCCATTGGCATTACGCCAATAAATCCATAATAATAGTTTATACAAAAAGAAAATAAGCCTAGTAAACATATTAGTAAATAATTTTTTAAATTAAATTTTTCTTTAAAGAGCATTTTTTAATATTAATAGGTTCTTAATAAATAATTTAGCAAAAGCATTTTTTTATAAAGTTGTCTAACTTTTCTTTTCTTTATTTTAGTGAATTAAAAAAAACAACTAAAATAATTAAAATGACCTTATTTTGAAGTTTTCATAGCTAATTTTTTTGCTATAAATGCTTTAAAATATTTTTTGTACCCGACAGGAGTTGAACCTGTAACCCCCTGATTCGTAATCAGGTATTCTATCCAGTTGAACTACGGGTACGTAAAAAAAATAATTTATACAGGATAACAGCTTGAGATTCATTACTTATCTATTGATAACTACAAATAATTAAATAAATTATGGTAAATAATATTATGAAAAACATCAAGAACTCCAACCTAATCATAACTAATATATTATTTCTCATGTTTCCTCTGTCACTAATATTGGGAAATCTTTTTACTAATATAAATATTATTTTGATTTGTGTTTTTACTTTTATTTTTTATTATAAAAAAGTAATAAAATTTAAAATAAATTTTTTTGATAAGATTATATTAATTTTTTTTCTCTACACTCTCTTAACCCTTATAATAAATTTTTTTGAAAGCTACTTAAATAATGAAATTTATTCAAAATATATTATCAATAAAACCTTTTTTTATTTTAGATATTTTTTTTTATATCTAACATTAAGATTTTTAATGAATCAAAAAATTCTAAGGCTGGATTGGTTTTCTTTTATTTGTGCTACCTGTGCTGCTTTCGTTTGTTTTGATATTTTTTTTCAATTTTTCTTTGAAAAAGATATTTTTGGAATTGTGTCTATCTCACCAAGACATTATTCTGGAGTATTTGGAGCTGAACTTATAGCGGGTGGTTATATGCAAAAATTTGCTTTATTTTTCTTTTTTCTTCCTTTTGCACAAAAAAAAAATTTTTTTTATAAAATTCCGATTCTATTTATTATTTTTATATTTTTTACAGGTGGAATAACTATTAGTGGAAATAGAATGCCTCTTATTCTTTTTATTTTATCTTTTTTAATTTTTCTATTTGTAGATAAAAAAAAAAGAAAATACCTTTTAACAACACTAGTTGCTGTTTTTTTATTTTTTCTTTTATCTATAAAATCGAGTGAAACTTATAAACACCATTTAACTAATTTTTATCACCATGGGAAAAATCTTATAATTTCTCTTTCTATAAAAGATCTTGCTCAAGAGTCAATGGTAACAGCTCGGAAACCTTATGTTTTAGAGTTTCATTGTTTTAAAATTATTTGGAAAAATAATCCTATTTTTGGAGGGGGCTTAAAATCGTATAGAATTCAAGATGGTGGGTGTAATAATCACCCCCACAATTATTATTTTGAAATTTTAACTGACTTAGGAATAGTTGGTTTAAGCATAATTTTATTTTTTATATTTATGTTGTTACGTAAAATCTTACTTAAAGAAAGCACTTCATTTCAGTTTAATCTTAAAAATCTAGACAGTAAAGTCATGCCTTTTTTTTTAATTTTCTTTTTTGAATTTTTTCCATTTAGAACATCTGGTAGTTTTTTTACTACTAGTAATGCATCAATAATATTTATTGTTCTTGCGATATTGGTATCATTGGTCTCAAAAAAAAAAAGATAGATTGTCAATAATTAAAGGTATTAAAATATAGGATCATTTAATTTTATTAATTTGATATTTTATACATAAATTAAATTTCATTAATTATTTTTTGTTAAATTCTTATATTTTATTTAAGATCAGGATCAATTTTTTTTGCTGCTTCAAATAAATCTTTTACAGCTTTAATAGAATTTTCAAAATTGGTTTTTTCTTCATCGGATAATTTTAGTTCGATTACTTTTTCTACACCGCTTGAGCCAATAACAACAGGTACCCCAGCATATATTTCTTTTGCACCATATTCTCCATTTAAATATACTGCGCATGGTAACTGTTTTTTAAAATCTTTAAGATAACTTTCTGCCATTTCAACACCAGATGCTGCTGGCGCATAAAAAGCTGATCCTTTCTCTAAATATTTAACTATTTCTGCTCCACCTTTTTTTGTCCTATCTATTATTTCATTCAAACGCTCTTTAGAAATTTTTCCATCATTAATTAAATCATTAATTTTTTTACCATCTACTTCTGTGGAGCCTAACATTGCAACCATGCTGTCTCCGTGACCGCCTAGAACAAAAGATTTTATTTTGTTTACAGGTACTTTTAATTCTTGCGCTAAGAAATAAATAAATCTTGATGAGTCTAGAATACCTGCCATACCTACAATCTTATTTTTAGGTAAACCAGAATATCTTTGTAATGCCATCACTATTACATCTAAAGGGTTAGTAATACATATTACAAAGGCATCGGGTGATGTTTTTTTGATTCCTTCTGCAACTTGTTTTATTATTTTAAGATTAATTCCAAGCAAATCGTCTCTTGTCATACCAGGTTTTCTTGGTACACCTGCGGTAATTATTATAACATCTGAATTTTTTGTATCGTCATAGTTATCTGTTCCAGAAAGATTAATATTAAAACCATCTACAGGTGAGGATTGAGCAATATCTAATGCCTTTCCTTTAGCTATACCTACTGCTACATCAAATAAGACTACATCTCCTAATTCTTTTAACGCAATCAGATGAGCTAATGTTCCCCCTATTTGACCCGCTCCTATTAAAGTAATTTTTTTTCTCATATATCCCCTTATTATTTCATTGTTGGCATCACGAACTCTGGATCAGATCTTGAACCTGAAGGCCATCTTGATGTCATTGTTTTTAATTTAGTATAAAATCTAACTCCCTCTGGACCATGCATGTGTTGATCTCCAAATAGGGATCTTTTCCAACCACCAAAACTATGGAAGGCCATTGGAACTGGAATTGAGATATTGATACCAATCATACCTATCTTAGCTTTACTAGAAAATGTTCTTCCTGAGTCTCCGTCTCTTGTAAATATACTCGCACCGTTACCAAACTCGTGATCATTAACTAACTTTAAAGCTTCATCAAAATTTTTTGCTCTTACAACAGATAAAACTGGTCCAAAAATTTCTTCTTTATAAATTTTCATATCTTTAGTTACATGATCAAATAAACAACCTCCGATATAATACCCATTTTCGTAGCCCTGTAATTTTAAATTTCTTCCGTCTACAATTAACTTAGCTCCTTCTTTTTCCCCAATATCTACATAATTTTTAACTTTTGTTAAATGTTCTTTTGTAACAAGTGGTCCCATCTCAGATTTTTTATCCATTCCTGGACCAACTTTTAAAGCTTCAACTTTTTTTGCTAAACTACTTACTAATTTATCACCAATATTCCCGACTGCTACTGCTACTGATTGAGCCATGCATCTTTCTCCTGCTGAACCATACGCAGCGCCCATTAAACCGTTAACTGCTTGATCTAAATCACAATCAGGCATTACAACACAATGATTCTTAGCTCCTCCTAATGCTTGAACTCTTTTTTCATTTTTAGCACAGTTTTCATAAATGTATTTTGCAATAGGTGTTGATCCAACAAAGCTCATTGCAACTACGTCTTTATTATTAATTAATGCATCAACTGCTTCCTTGTCACCGTTAACAACGTTAAATACACCTTCTGGCAGACCCGCTTCTTTTAAAAGTTCTGCTAGTCGCATAGAGCAGGAAGGATCCTTTTCAGAAGGCTTTAAAACAAATGTATTTCCACACGCAATTGCCATTGGAAACATCCACATAGGAACCATAGCTGGAAAATTAAAAGGAGTAATGCCTGCGCAAACTCCAAGTGGCTGTCTTATAGACCAGCTATCAATGTTTGTTCCTACATTTTCGGTAAATTCACCTTTTAACATTTGAGGTATACCACATGCATATTCTACTACTTCTAAACCTCTTGTTAATGACCCTTTGGCATCTTCATAAACTTTTCCGTGTTCAGCTACTATTATTTTAGTAAGTTCATCTGAATTTTTTTCAATTAATTCTTTAAATTTGAACATTACTCTAGCTCTTTGAAGTGGAGGAGTGTTAGCCCATGAATCAAATGCTTTTTTTGCATTTGTAACTGCTTCATTAATATCTTTTGTTGTAGCTAGTTTTACCTCTGCTTCTTGCTCACCTGTAGCTGGATTAAAAATTTTTCCAGTTCTTTTTGACTCGCCACTGAAAGACTTTCCGTTAACAAAGTGTTGAATAGTTTTCATGATGTAATTGAATAAATAAGGTTTTAACTTGTTGCAAGCATTTTTTTAATAGATCCAATGGCTTTTGCGGGATTTAATCCTTTTGGACAAGAATTAGTGCAATTCATAATAGTATGGCATCTATATAATTTTAATTCGTCAGCAACTTTTTTTAATCTTTCTTTTTTATCACCATCTCTACTGTCATTGATCCACCTGTAGGCTTGCAATAATACTGCTGGTCCCAAATACTTTTCTCCATTCCACCAGTAACTTGGACAAGATGTGGAGCAACAAGCGCATAGAATACATTCATAATATCCGTCTAATTTTTCTCTATCTTTTTGTGATTGATTTAGTTCCTTTTTTTCTTCTCCAGTTTGCACTGTCTCAAGCCATGGTTTTATAGATTCATACTGTTTGTAAAGAGTTGTTAAATCTCCAATTAAATCTTTAATGACTTTAAGGTGAGGGAGAGGATAAACATTTAAATCTCCATTAATATCTGTATGAGATTTTATACAAGCTAAAGTATTTACGCCGTCAATATTCATTGCACATGAACCGCAAACTCCATGAGCACATGATCTTCTAAAGGTTAACGATGGATCAATTTCATTTTTAATTTTAAATAATATATCTAAAACTTTTGGACCGCAGTTACCCATATCGACTTCAAATGTATCGACTCTCGGATTATGGCCTGTGGATGGATCCCATCTATATACGTTTACTTTTTTTAAATTATTAGAATTAGTTATATCTTTATAATGCTTGCCCACTTCAATCTTAGAATTTTGAGGTAGGTTAAATTGAACCATTACCTAGTATACTCTTTCTTTTGGAGGAAAATACTGAACATCATTAGTCAGTGTTCTAGAGTGAACATCTCTATATTTAATTTCTACTTTGTTGTCATTTTGCCAAGCTAAAGTATGTTTCATAAAATTTTTATCATCTCTTTTACTAAAGTCTTCTCTTGCGTGAGCACCTCTGCTTTCTTTTCTATTGTACGCAGAATCCATTGTTGTAAGAGCTTGACGTATTAAGTTATCAAATTCTAGAGTTTCGACTAGATCTGTATTGAATAATAGTGATTTATCCTTTACTGAAATATCACTCATACCTTCATAAGGCTTCCTGATCTGATCAACACCTTCTTGTAATGTTTTTTCAGTTCTAAAAACCGCACATTTTGATTGCATTGTTTTTTGCATTTTCAACCTTAATTCTGATGTCATTGTAGAACCATTTGAGTTTCTAATTTTATCAAATCTATCCAAACATTTATCGGTCGCTGATGTTGAAACTTCTTCATGTGGAGTTCCAGGTTTCACTAGCTCTGCTGCTCTTTTCGCCGCTGCTCTTCCAAAAACTACAAGATCGATTAAAGAATTAGATCCTAATCTATTTGCCCCATGAACAGATACACAAGCAGCTTCTCCTATCGCCATTAACCCTGGCACTGTTTTTTCAGATCCATTTAATGTTAAAACTTCTGCTTTATAATTTGTTGGTATGCCTCCCATATTATAATGAACAGTAGGCACAACTGGGATTGGTTGTTTATTTATATCTACATTTGCAAATGTCTTAGCTGCTTCTGTTATCCCGGGTAATCTTTCATCTAAAACTTCTTTATCTAAATGGTCTAAATGTAAATTTATATGATCTTTATCTTTACCAACACCACGTCCTTCAATAATTTCCATTTCCATTGAACGGCTTACGACATCTCTTGATGCTAAATCTTTTGCGTTAGGAGCGTATCTCTCCATAAATCTCTCACCTTTACCATTAACAAGAAATCCACCTTCACCTCTTGCTCCTTCAGTAATTAAACATCCAACCCCATAAATTCCTGTTGGATGAAACTGAACAAATTCCATGTCTTGTAATGGCAAGCCAGCTCTTAAAACCATAGCATTGCCATCACCCGTGCAAGTATGGGCTGATGTTGCTGATTGATAAACTTTACCATAACCACCTGTGGCTATAATCGTGATATGTGATCTAAATCTGTGAATTGTTCCATCGGTTAAATTCCAAGCAATAAGACCTTTACACTCACCATTTTTCATAATTAAATCTAATGCAAAGTATTCAATAAAAAATTCTGTGTTATGCTTTAATGCTTGTCCATATAAAGTGTGTAAAATTGCATGACCTGTCCTATCAGCTGCAGCACAAGTTCTTTGTGCAGTTCCATTTCCATAATTTTTTGTCATTCCTCCAAAAGGTCTTTGGTAAATTTTTCCATCATCAGTTCTACTAAATGGAACTCCATACCTTTCAAGTTCGACAACAGCTCTTGGTGCCTCTTTACATAAATATTCAATGGCGTCTTGATCGCCAAGCCAATCCGATCCTTTAACTGTATCGTACATATGCCACCTCCAATCATCCTCTCCCATATTTCCCAAAGCAGCAGAGATTCCTCCTTGAGCAGCAGATGTGTGGCTTCTTGTTGGAAATACTTTTGAAATACAAGCAGTTTTCAAACCTGCTTCTGATAAACCTACAGCAGCTCTTAATCCAGAACCACCTGCTCCAAGAACAACTACGTCATATTCATGATCTATTATTTTATAAGCGTTCATAATGTTAAATTAAATATTCCTAAAATAGTTATCAAGGGTATTGTTGTAGCAAATATATTTAGTAGTTTATTTGCGACATTTTTGTTTTTTTCATCCTGTATATAGTCCTCAAAAATCTCACTTATTGTCAATGTAGAGAAAAAAAACGCAAAAACAATAAAAATTGAAAATATAATCTTCGAAGATTGCTGAGTGAAAAAAATAGCTACTTCAGAATAATTCTCATCATAAATAGATACAAAATTTATTATGAACCAGACCATTAATGGCAAAAGAATTAATGAACTGATTTTAGTGAATAGCCATTTTTTTGTTGATGTGTGCATAATTAAAAAATGTTTTTCCCTATAAAATAAAATAAAATTGCAAATACAAAAGAGCCAATTAAAGCAAATACTCCAGTAATCTTTGAGACCTTTAAATCAAAACCGTATCCGAGATCCCATATTAGATGTCGTAGCTCATTTAATATATGAAAACTAAAAGTCCAGCAGAGACTCACCGCTAAAAATTTTCCAAGGAAAGTATTTAAAAAAAAATTTATTGGATGGTAGCTTTCTGAACCTAGTAATAATAATAGGCTCCAAATACAGACTGCAGTAATGGCTAAAATATTTATTACTCCAACTATTCGATGTGCGATAGATAGTAATGAAGAAATGTTCCATCTATAAATTTGTAGATGAGGGCTAAGTGGATTATTTTTATATTGCATATTTATATTATAAACTATTGTTAAATTTTTTCATTAAACACTCTGCTATTTGAACCGTATTCAATGCTGCGCCTTTTAATAAATTATCTGAAACTACCCAAATATTAATTGCTTTTAGATTAGAGTTATCTTTTCTTATTCTAGAAATATATGTTGTATAATCATTCTCGGCTTCAAGCGGAGTTATATACCCTCCATCTTTTCTCTCATCTATAACTTTACATCCTGGAGCTTTATTTAAAATTTTAGTAATATTTTCTAAATCATATGATTTTTCAAACTCGATGTTAATCGATTCTGAGTGCCCTGTTCTTACCGGAACTCTAACGCATGTGGCTGTAACATCTATATTCTTATCTAGTATTTTTTTTGTTTCATTTGTCATTTTTAATTCTTCTTTTGTATAACCATCTTTATCAAAAACATCGATATGTGGAATTAAGTTAAAAGCAATTTGTTTTGTAAAATTTTTAGAAACAATATTTTTTTTATCTAAAAAGTTTTTTGTTTGGTCAAATAATTCATCCATAGCTGCTTTGCCTGCACCTGATACAGCTTGGTATGTGGACACAACTACTCTTTTAATTTTATATTCATCATGCAAAGGCTTAAGGACTAGAACCATTTGCATTGTTGAACAATTTGGATTTGCTATAATATTTTCATGTTTATTTAGAGCATCCGAATTAACTTCTGGAACAACTAGAGGAATATTTTTTTGCATTCTAAAAAAACTAGAATTATCAATCACAATAGTTTTTTTTGCTGCTTTTGAAGCCCATTTTTTTGCAACATCACTACCTGCAGCAAAAATAGTAATTTGAGCTTTTGAGAAATCATAATTTTCTAAATTTTCTATTTCTATTTCTTTTTCTCGGAATTTAACTTTTTTTCCCGCGCTTTTTGCAGAAGCAACTAAAAATAGTTCTTTAAATGATATTTTAGATTTTTCTAAAATTTCAATAGTTTTTCTTCCTACGTTTCCTGATGCACCAATTATTGCAAAATTCATATTAAAACTACTTTATTTCAATTTTGCTATAATTGCATCACCCATATCTGAAGTGGAAATCTCTTTCATGTTTTTAGACATGATATCTTTTGTTCTTAAATCATCATCTAGAACACTTTGAACTGCTTGTTCTAGTTGTTCAGCTTCTTTGTCTAAATCAAGAGAGTATTTTAAAGCCATAGATAAGCTTAAAATTGTTGCTATAGGATTTGCTATATTTTTTCCCGCTATGTCAGGAGCAGAACCATGAACAGGCTCATACATAGATCTAATTTTACCATTTTTATCTTTAGCACCTAAAGATGCAGAAGGAAGCAATCCCAATGATCCTGTTAACATTGCTGCCTCATCTGAAAGAATATCTCCAAATAAATTATCAGTTACAATAACATCAAACTGTTTTGGATCTCTTAAAAGTTGCATTGCACAATTATCTGCAAGCATATGACTTAATTCTATTTTTTGGTACTCCTTGTCTTTAAGAGCTTGAACTTCTTCCCTCCATAAAACACCTGCTTCCATCACATTTGATTTATCGCATGAAGTGACTTTGTTTTTTCTTTTTTTTGCCAAGTCAAAAGCAACTATTGCTACTCTTTGTATTTCACTCGTAGTGTAAGTATGGGTATTTACTCCTTTTCTTTCATTATTTTCAATTGGTTCTATTCCTCTAGGTTCTCCAAAATAAATTCCGCCTGTAAGCTCTCGAACAATCATTATATCTAGGCCAGAAATAATCTCTGGTTTCAATGAAGATGCATCTACTAATTGCTTAAAACAAATCGCGGGTCGCAAGTTTGCAAAAAGTTTTAACTCTTTTCTTAATTTTAACAGAGCTCTTTCGGGTCTTTTCGAAAATTCAAGATTGTCATATTTAGGTCCACCTACAGCTCCTAAAATGACAGCCTCACTTTCAAGTGCTTTATAAAAAACTTCATCCGTTATTGGATTTTTATGCTTTTCATATGAAGCTCCACCAACTAAACCTTCTTCGATCTTAAAATCCAAAGATTTATTTTTATTAAACCATTCTATAATTTTCCTTACTTCTCTTACAACTTCTGGGCCTATACCATCTCCAGGTAATAATAATATTTTTCTATTTTTTACTTTAATCATTTTTCATCAACCATGGTTTTTCTAACCCAATTTTTTTCTCAAAATTTTTGATATGACTTGCTTTTCCCATTGATAAACTAATGTCATCCAGGCCTTCAGTTAAACATTTCTTTTTAAATGCATCGAGATCAAATTTAGCAGTTTTATTACCATATTTGATTTCTTGATTTTCTAAATTAATATCAATTTCTTCTTTTCTTTTAGAGTATTCAGCTAACTCAAGCACTATTTGTTCATCTATTTTTATAGGCAAAATCCCGTTCTTAAAACAGTTGTTGTAAAATATATCTGCAAAGCTGGGACTAATAACACATTTAATGCCAAAGTCAGACAAAGCCCAAGGAGCATGTTCTCTTGAAGAGCCACATCCAAAGTTTTTTCCAGCTAATAAAATTTTTGACTTATTGTAAGGTTCTTTGTTCAATGTAAAATCATCTATCAAATTGTCTTGTTCGTCATATCTCATTTCATAAAACAAACTTTTACCTAATCCAGTTCTTTTGATTGTTTTTAAAAACTGTTTTGGAATTATCATATCTGTATCAATATTCTGTAGCGGTAAATACGAAGGTATACTTTTTAGTTTTGTAAATTTTTCCATTATTTAATTTCCCTTACATCGGCTAAATGACCACTAACAGCAGCTGCGATCGCCATACCAGGACTTACTAAATGAGTTCTACCGCCTCTACCTTGTCTGCCTTCAAAGTTTCTATTGGATGTTGATGCACATCTCTCTTTTGGCTTAAGTTTATCTGCATTCATCGCAAGACACATAGAACAACCTGGCTCACGCCATTCAAATCCAGCTTCTTTAAAAATTTTATCTAAACCTTCTTCCTCTGCCTGAGCCTTCACTAAACCTGATCCTGGAACAACCATTGCATCAACATTTGCAGCTACTTTTTTTCCTTTAAGAAGTTTCGCTGCATTTCTTAAGTCCTCAATTCTGCCGTTAGTACAGCTGCCAATAAATACTTTGTCTATTTTAATATCTGATATTTTAGTATTTGCCTTTAAACCCATGTAATCAAGAGATCTTTCCATTGCAGCTTTTCTGTCTTCATTAGATTCTTTGCTCGGATCCGGAACTACACTTGTTATAGGTACAACATCTTGTGGTGAGGTTCCCCAGGTTACTAGTGGTTCAATTTCCTTAGCATTAATATTAATTTCTTTATCAAATTTACAGTCATCATCTGAATATAATGTTTTCCAATAGGCTAATGCTTTATGCCAAGTCTCTCCTTTTGGAGACATGGGTTTATTTTTAAAATATTCAAAAGTTTTTTCATCCGGAGCAATTAATCCTGCTCTAGCTCCAGCTTCTATAGTCATGTTGCAAACTGTCATTCTTTCTTCGATGCTTAAATTTCTAATTACATCTCCAGCAAATTCAATTACATAACCTGTTCCTCCCGCTGTACCAATAGTTCCTATGATCTTTAAAATTACGTCTTTAGCAGTCACACCTGTGGGTAATTTCCCATTAACATTAATTCTTAAATTCTTAGATTTTTTTTGAATAAGTGTTTGAGTGGCTAAAACATGTTCGACTTCAGATGTTCCTATACCAAATGCAAGAGCACCAAACGCACCGTGTGTAGCAGTATGACTATCTCCACAAACAATCACCGTACCGGGTTGAGTAAATCCTTGCTCGGGTCCAATTATATGAACAATGCCCTGCCTTTTGTCGTTAACATCAAAAAGTTCTACACCAAATTCTTTACAGTTATTTCTCAATGTATCTACTTGAATTTTAGATTCTTCATCATCGATACCTTTTGATCTATCAGTAGTTGGGACGTTATGATCGGGCACAGCTAAGGTCAACTCTGGTCTTCTTACTTTTCTTTTTTGAAGTCTTAAACCTTCAAATGCTTGTGGACTAGTTACTTCATGTACTAAGTGGCGATCAACATAAATTAAACAAGTTCCATCATCCTGTTCATGGACAAGATGGTTTTTCCATATCTTATCATATAGAGTTTTTGACATTAAAAAATTTTATTTTTTTTCGTTAGTTAATTCTTCGTCTTTAACTTTTAAAGTTTCTTCCTTTGCTGCTTCAACTACCTTTTCTTTTGGTTCTGATGTTTTAACAGATACATCTACACCAATTTTTTTCTTAATTTTTTCGGCTATTCTTGCAGACTTGCCTTTTCTATCTCTTAGATAATAAAGTTTAGCTCTTCTTACTTTTCCAGATCTAATAACTTTAATAGAATCTACATTAGGACTGTATAAAGCAAATGTTCTTTCTACGCCCTCTCCGAAGGAAATTTTTCTAACCGTAAAGGAAGAGTTAAGATCTCTATTTTTTTTAGCAATACAAACACCCTCAAAATATTGAATTCTTTCTCTTTTGCCTTCTACGATTTTTACACCAACCTTAATTGTGTCTCCTGGAGAAAAATCAGTAATTTTCTTGTTTGCAATTATTTTTTGAACTGCTGCTTTATTTATGTCTTCAATGTTTTTCATTTTTTTTTACTAAATATTTTTTCCAGAGATCTGGTCTCTGGCGACGTGTTATAGCCTCAGATTGAGATAAACGCCACCCCTTAATTTTAGCATGATCTCCTGAAAACAGTATGTCTGGTGGACTTTTACCCTCCCAATCTTTAGGTTTTGTATATTGAGGGTATTCTAAAAGATAATTTTCAAAGCTCTCCTCTTTTGTTGAGTCCTCATTTCCCAATACACCT
>JAOHNF010000040.1 GCA_028103285.1 Candidatus Pelagibacter sp.
GATATGAAATATCTTTTTGAATAAATTCTTTTAAGATCCAATTTTTACCACTAACAGATAGTGTATTCATTTATTATAAATATTAGAGATTGTTTTTATAATCTTTGTACTTTTATGAAGAGCAAATGTCGTAACTTTATATTCATTTCCAAGATCTTCAACACCGCTAGCTAAATCACCAGATGTAACACCAGTTGCACAAAAAATTACATCACCTTTAATTATTTCATCGATATTATATTTTTTTTCAAAGTCATTAATTCCAAGTTTTTTTGCTCTGATTTTTTCTTCATCCTCTAGAATTAATCTACCCTGAAATTGACCGCCATAGCAAGATAGAGCTGCCGCTACAATCACACCTTCTGGTCCTCCTCCTGTACTATAATAAATATCATTTTTTGGGTTATTTCCAATTACTGTTAAAGCTCCTGCTATATCACCATCCGTAATGTAATTTATTTTAACATCCATTTTTGTTAATGCTTTAACTATATGATTATGTCTATCCCTCTTAAGAACACATGCTTGTAATTCAGAAATTTTTTTCTTTTTTGCTTCCGCAAGTAATGTGAAATTCTTTTCAACAGTATTGTCGAGGTCTAACAAATTCTTTGGTAAGTTTGATCCGATAGCAATTTTTTCCATGTAAGTATCGGGTGCAGATAGTAAGTCCCCTTTATTAGCTATTGCTAAGACAGAAAAAGCATTTGGTTGATTATTTGCAGTAAATTTGGTTCCTTCTAAGGGATCAACAGCGATATCAAACTTTGGTCCATTTAATGTGCCAAGCTTCTCCCCTATGTAAAGCATCGGGGCTTCATCCATTTCACCTTCACCGATAACAACTGTACCTTCCATATTGATCTTATTTAATTCTTTTCTCATCGGATCAACGGCTCCTTTGTCAGCAGCAATTTTATCTTTCTTCCCAATAAATTTTGATGCACCTATAGCCGCCATTTCTGTTGCTCTTATAAATAAATTTAAATATTTTGAATCAATTCTCATTATTATTCATCAATACGAATTAATTTTGGCATTTTCTTCATATAATTTTTTTTACTAATTTCTTTAATAATTTTATTCAAGTTTCTATCCTTTGAATTGTGAGTTGTTATTACAATAGAAGATGTTTTTTTTTCTTTGTTTGGATTTTGCACGAGTCTTTTGATTGAAACCTTATTTTTCGAAAAAATATTAGTAATTTTTGATAAAATTCCTGGCTTATCTAAGACTTCAATACGTATATATGCTGAAAATTGTCTATTAGAAATATTATCAAATTTTAATTTTTTTCTTTCTTTTTCAGACAAAGAAAAAGGAAATTTAATATTTCCTCTTAAAATTGAAGATATATCAGAGACCAAAGCCGATGTGGTAGCTAAGGGTCCAGCGCCCTCACCTTGAATAATGCTTTGTCCTACTGGATTACCGTCAATAATAACCGCATTTAAAACTCCATCTATACTAGCAACATATGAGCTATTTTTAATTAAAGTTGGATGAACTCTTTGATAAATTTTATTATTTATTAATTCTGCGTACCCTAACAACTTAATTTTATATCCTAGTTTATTAGCATTTTCTATATCAGTTTTATCTATATCTTTAATTCCTTCAACGTAGATATTATGATTTAAAAATGAATTAAAGCATAAAGAAGAAAGAATTTTTAGCTTTGCAGCTACATCATCACCATTTATATCAGCTGAGGGATTGCTTTCAGCATATCCTAATTTTTTTGCATTATTTAAAACTTCGCTAAAACTTTTATTTTCTTTATCCATAGTTGATAAAATATAATTTGATGTGCCATTAAATATTCCATAAATTTTAGAAATTTTATTGGCTATTAAACCTTCTTTTAAAGATCTTATAATTGGAACACCTCCACACACAGCGGCTTCAAATTCTAAATTAACTTTATTTTTTTCAGCAATTTTAGCTAGTTGATCTCCGTATTTAGAAATTAATGCTTTATTTGCAGTAACTACATGTTTTTTATTCTTTAATGCATTAAAAACTAATTTTTTGGCAGGACCTTCTGAACCACCAATTAATTCAACTATAAGATCTATATCTTTAACTTTAGTAGCATCAAGATAATTGTTAAGCCATTGTTTTTTTTTTACTTTTATTTTTCTATTTTTTTTTTTATTCTTGGCTGATACAAAAGTAATTACAGGCATGCAATTATTTTTTTCAGTTAATATTCTTTTATTTTCATTTAAATATTTAAATAAATATGAACCAATGTTACCTAATCCAATAATCGCAATATTAAGTTTTTTCATAATAAATATATTATCTAGTTGTTAAATCAGGAAAGCCTTTACCTTTATCTTGATCTAATAAATATTTAGATATCCCATCAATACTACACTTTTCTATTATTGC
>JAOHNF010000041.1 GCA_028103285.1 Candidatus Pelagibacter sp.
ATCTTTTTATCATCAATATTTTTTTCATTCAGATACTCGATAAGACTTATATAATTTTGAGGAGAATTAATTAAGTATATTTTTTTTGAATAAAGAAGATTTATTAATATTTTTGTCGCATAAAAAAACTTCTTAATTGTCACCTTTTAAAACCCCTAGATATTTGTTTTGGGATGTTTCCAATTTTAAAGTTATTAAAGATCCATCTTGGATTATTTAAAAAAGGTCTACCCAAAGCAACAAAATCGATTTTTTTTCCTATTATTTTCTTCAAAAGCTCTGGGTGATTGAAATTTCCTGAGGCTCTCACAAGTATTTTAGTTTCCTTTTTAATTCTCTCAGCCATTTTCAATCTAAAAGCTTTCTTGTTAGGACTTAAGTTTGTTTTGGTCAATATTCCACCAGATGAAACACAAACATAATTAAAACCAATCTTTTTTATTTGTTTAACAAATTTAATTGCTTCTTTAATATCAATTCCTCCAGGTAAATGATCAGACGCAGTTATTCTAGTTCCTAAAATTCTATTTTTAGGCCAAATTTTTTTTGCACTTTCTAAAATTAATTTAGGAAATCTTATTCTATTTTCAAAATTCCCACCAAAAATATCATTTCTTTTATTAGAAACTGGTGATAAAAATTGATGCAACAAGTACCCGTGTGCCATGTGTATTTCAATGGACTCAAAACCAATTAATTTAGCCAGTTTTATTGTATGAGAAAAATCTTTAACTATATTTTTAATTTGTTTTTGAGATAATTCTTCAGGGATTGGCCATCCTTCATCTTTTTTAATCTTAGAGGCAGAAAATGTTTTCCAACTTGATTCTTTTTTTTTTAAAGCTGTATTTTTTTTTACCCAAGGTATATGAGATGAACCTTTTCTTCCTGCATGGGCTATTTGTAAACAAATTGGAATATTAGATATTTTTTTTAAAAATAAGAATAATTTTTTCATCTCTAAAAATTGTTTTTTTGTTTTAAGACATAAATCAGCATGCGTTATTCTTCCGCTCAAATTTACTGCTGTACTTTCAATAGTTAACATACCTGCCCCTGATGCTGCTAAATTACCTAAATGAGAATAATGCCATTCAGTAGGGCAACCATTTTTAGCTGAATATTGACACATCGCAGAAACAACAATTTTGTTATTAAGCGATATTCCCCCAACTTTTATTTTGTCAAAAATCATTTTTTGACAATAAAATCATTGTGAGGATGAAAAATTGCATCCGGATATGACCAATATGTTTCTATAAAAAATTTGCCCAGTCCCTTGCCAAGTTTTGGAAGGTGAGGAACACCATCACTATCAATCATGGAAGAAAAAGGGACTGCTATTCTCAACCACTCACCTGTAGGCTGCTCGTCATATATTAATCTTGTATAAATAGCATATTCCATTGGAACTGGAGAAAAACCTTTAGATCTAAGTTTTGTGTAAATTTTTTTAAGTTTTGTAGGTTTTTTAAAACCTAATGATTTAACGCTTATTCTATATAGATGAAGAATTTTATTTTTCTTATATTTTTTACTTTTATTCTTATTTACAATGTCTTCTATCCAAGGGCTTACAATATATTTTTTTTTAAGCCTAAATAAACATTTTTGTAGGTCTGTTATTTTAATATTTTCAATTGTTTTCCAGTACATTAAAAACTAAACCAATCTTAAAAAACCAAGCATACTAAAGTTTTTTTGTTGACATATGTATATATGAGCATTTATAGTTCAATAGTTGAACAGTCAACTATAAAGTTAATATATTATAATTAATAAATAGTCTATAGGGTGGATATTTAATGGACATTTGCGGTCTTATTGCTACTAGAAAAGATTCAAAAAGAGTAAAGAATAAAGCTACGAGAAAGTTTGACTCATCGAACTTATCTATTATTAAAATAGATCAAGCTTTAAAAATAAAAAAATTTAAAAATATTTATTTTTCATCTGATATTCCTGAACTTAATAGGTATGCTTTAAAAAGAGGCCTAATATTAATTGAAAGACCTAAAAAATATTTAGGAAAATGTACAATAAGCGATTTAGCACCCTATTTAGTCAAGCAGATTAAAGAGGACCACATATGTTATTTAATGAACACTTCTCCACTACTAGAACATAAAACTTTACAAAAAGCTGTTAATATATATGAGAAACTAAATTTTTCTAGATACGATGGTTTAAATACATTTGAAATAGTTAAAGATTTTTTATGGGGAAAAAATAAACCCATTAATTATAAATTAAATAAGCAACCAATGTCTCAAAATTTAGGCGGTGTATTTAAGCATATACCCGCTATTGCAATTATGTCTAAAAAAAAAATAATAAAATTTA
>JAOHNF010000042.1 GCA_028103285.1 Candidatus Pelagibacter sp.
TCAAATAAATCTATACTTTCTTGTTTTGTAAATATTTCTTTATCTTTATAAGACCATCCTAATCTTAAGAGATAAATTCTTAAAGCATCGGATATAATACCTATTTTTACATAATCTTCTAAAGTAGAGGCGTTATCTCTTTTCGATAATTTTTTTCCTTGTTCACTATGAATTAAAGGAATATGTGCAAAGTTTGGAACTTCCCAGCCCATTGCATCATATATTTGCTTTTGTTTGAATGAATTAATCATGTGATCATCTCCTCTAATTACGTGAGTAATATTCATTTCATGATCATCTACAGTTGCTGATAATTGATATGTAGGAGATTTATCTTTTCTTAAAATAACAAAATCTTCAATTGTTGAATTAGAAATGTTTCTTTCCCCTTGAACTAAATCTCTTATAATCGTATTTCCTGAAATTTTACTTTTAAACCTTATGACAGGTTTAACACCCTTTGGAATTTGAAGATCTTCAACATCTCTCCACTTTCTGTTATAAACATAAGGCATGCCTTGTTTCTTACATTTTTCCTTTTGTTCATTAATTTCTTCTTCAGAGCAATAGCATTCGTAAGCTAAACCCTTCTTTATTAACTCATCAGCAATAGCAATGTGTTTATTAATATTTTTAGACTGAATATATTCATCATCATCATGTTCAATACCAAGCCAAGATAATGATGAAATAATCTGAGTTTTAAACTCATCTTTTGATCTTTTTTTGTCTGTATCTTCTATTCTTAAGAAATATTTACCCTTATTTTTTTTAGCTAATAACCAATTAAACAAAGCTGTTCTTACACCACCTATATGAAGAGGCCCAGTAGGAGAGGGCGCAAACCTACAATTAAAAGACATTTAAATTTATTAGACTATTTTAGTTAAAGTTTTAAAAGATTGTTGGGCTTTTTTACCTGCATCACTTGTATTCAAGATTAGTTTAAAATCTAAAAAATGTGCAGTATCGGCAATTAGCATTGTCTGACTTAGAAAAAATAATATTCCAATGATTGTTATTTTTTTTAAGATCATATTTAAAAAGTGGTTCCTAAATTAAAACTAAAACTCTCGGTTTTATCAGTAGAAGCTTTTGTTAAATTTTGTGAAAAAACAAATGACATTGGTCCAATTGGTGACACCCAGTTAACATTCATTCCTGTTGATGATCTTACTTTATTACTATCATCGATTGCTTTATCATAATCTACTCCCCAAACATTTCCAACATCTAAAAAAAATCCCAAATCTGTATTTAAGTTTTCTGGCAATAAATTAGGTAAAGTAGTCTCAAAATTTAAGGCTGCTGCAAAATTTCCCCCGATATGATCAAGACCATCTATAGGTCCAACTTTTCCTTGCTCGAAACCTCTAAGCCTTCTAGAAGACAAAAATTTTCTTTTACTCAATCTTACGTCATCGTCTGCAAGACCATTTACTGAGGATAAATACATTTTAGTTGCTCCAACAACATTTTCACCAAAAGGACGATAAATGCTTGTCGTAAGAGTATTTTCTATAAAAGATTTATCTGCATATATAGGTAAACTTTGTCTAAAAGATAATATTGAACCGTCGGTTGGGGCAAAAGCTCTATCTCTTTTGTCTATTGAGAAACCATAGTTAGCCGCTAATTCAGAAAAAGTTCCTTCTTGTTTCTTTAATGATGCACTAGCAGTGTCAGTAGTTTTTAAATTATCGATGCTTGATGATAAACCTAAATTAACAGAAACATCTTTATATTGTTCAAATGAGGTTCCCACACCTGCTGATATTATTGAATTTTCAAAACCTTGGTCTGGTTTGTCGTTTCTTTCGCTTGAAAAATAATAATTTAATGAATTTCCAAGAAAATCATAGTTAGGGTCAGAATAGTTTAACCGTCCTTTCAAAGACTCTTGGCTTGCTTGTATAGAAAAGCCAACATTTTTACCTTGTCCCAACCAGTTATTTTCTTTTATATCAAAGCCGATACTACTTCCAGTAGTTCCTATGCCTGCACCAGCGCTTATTTCTCCTGTAGCTTTTTCTTCAACATTAATATTTATAACTTTAAGATTATCTTTACTTCCATTAACTACTTTATAGTCAACTTCTTTGAAAAGATTTCTTGCTTTAATTTTTGCAATAGATTTTTCTAGATTTAAATTTATAAAAGGGTCTCCTTCATCTAAAATAAGTTCACCTCGAATTACATTTTCGGCAGTAATATTGTTACCTGTTATATTTATTCTTTCAACAAGTTTTTTA
>JAOHNF010000043.1 GCA_028103285.1 Candidatus Pelagibacter sp.
GGTCTTAGAAAATAATAAAGTTTTAAATATATTTGATATGCCTGTAATGCCGGAGGGAAAAAAAAATAAAAGACAATTAAATAGTGCCCAGCTTGTTGTTTTAATAAAAGAAAATATAAAATTTAATGAAGAAGTCGTTGTCGTCGTCGAACAAGTTAATGCAATGCCGGGGCAAGGTGTTACAAGCATGTTTAACTTCGGTCAAACCTTTGGAGCAATTAAAGGAGTTTGTGCCGCTTTAGAATTACCTATTTTTTTTGTTAGACCATCTAAATGGAAAAAACACTTTGAATTAATTAATTCATCAAAAGACTCAAGTAGAACAAAAGCGATAGAAATGTACCCAACACTATCTAATAAATTAGCAAAAAAAAAAGATGTCAATAAATCTGATGCCATTTTGATTGCTAGATTTCACAGTGAGACAAGAATAGTAGACAATAATTAATACTTAAATTAATCCATATTTGATAAATAACGCCAAATTCATGACACAATCTAAAAGTAATCAGTCTTAATGGAACAAGATATAGCAGCTCAAGTGGTAGGATTAGGTGGCGCCACAGATTTTTCTTTATGGAAACTATTTATAAGAGCTGATTTTGTTGTAAAATTTGTAATTATTTTACTAATTGTTTCATGGGCGTTAATTTTCGATAAATTTAAATTATTTAAAAAAATCAATCATTCAATCGAGGACTTTGAAAAAAAATTTTGGAAAGCAAAATCTGCAGAAAGTTTTAATAGCAGTCTTCCTATTAATTCTAAAGATCCAGCAGTTTTAATTTTTAAATCTGCTATGGCAGAGCTGTTAAAGACGAAAAGACAGTCATCCTCTATTCAAACTGCAAGAGTAAGCAGAATTTTAGAAATTTCTACGGATAACGAGATGAAAAAAGTAGAAAAAAATTTTACGTTTCTTGCTACTGTTGGATCAACTGCACCATTTATTGGTTTATTTGGAACTGTATGGGGAATTATGAACTCATTTCAATCCATAGCAATTTCAAGAAATACAAGTCTTGCAATAGTCGCCCCAGGAATAGCTGAAGCATTGTTTGCAACAGCATTAGGATTATTAGCTGCAATACCAGCTGTAGTAGCTTATAATAAGTTCAACAGTGACTCTCAAAATTATTTTTCAAAAATAGAAAATTTTTCTAAAAGATTTTTATCAATAATTTAATAATGGCTTTTAAATTTAATCGCTCAAGAAATGAACCAATGAGTGAAATAAATGTAACACCATTCGTCGACGTTATGTTGGTTTTATTAATTATTTTTATGGTAACGGCTCCATTATTAACTGTTGGTGTTCAAGTGGATCTGCCAGAGTCAGCAGCAGACTCTTTGCCAGATGATCAAGAACCCTTAACGATAAGTATAAATGCTAAAGGTGAGATATACATTCAAGAACATCAAGTTAATTATCAAAAAATGATACCAAAATTATTAGCTATTGCAAAAAACAGAACTGATACAAGAATTTATGTTAGGGGTGATAAAAACATTAACTATGGAAGAGTGCTAGAAGTCATGGGAACATTATCTGGAGCAGGATTTTCAAAAGTTGCTTTAATTTCTGAGCCATATAAAAATTAAGAATGGATTATGACAAGAAGCTTAATATACTCTTTAACATTTCATACAATAATGATTTTGTTAACAATTTTAAGCTTGCCTTTTATGCTTAGAGAACCAATAGATTTACCTCCAATAGTTTCGGTAGAGCTTATTCAAATTTCTGATAAAACTAATATTCCTTACGCTCCTAAGGCAAGAAAAATAATTGAAGAAAAAAAGAAAAAAGAACGAAAAGAAAGGTTAGTTTCAGAACAGGCACCACCATCAGCTAAAGCCAAGGAAAAACCAGACAGAATACCTTTACCAAATGAAAAAAAAGAAGAAAAAAAAATAGTTAAAAAAAAACAAAATCCAAAAGAAATAAAACCGGAGATTAGACAATCTTCAGAATTTGAGAAAAAAGAAATCGTAGATACAAATCAAATCGCAGCTTTGATTGATAAAGCTAAAGAAGAGGAGGCCGTAGAACAAAAAAAAAAAGAAAAGATAACTCAAAGCAATAAAAAAAATTCTTTTGCAACAGGATTAACACTTTCAGAGGAAGATGCATTAAGAGCTCAAATATTTGGTTGCTGGAGCGTTCCTTTAGGGTTAC
>JAOHNF010000044.1 GCA_028103285.1 Candidatus Pelagibacter sp.
TTAAGTAATTCTTATGTAAGATTAGAAGTTATCTGTGACAGAGAAGGTTTTTGGCTTAAGCCTCATTGCGATATTAAAGAGAAATTAATGTCTTCGATTATTTTTATTAATTTAGGAACAGACTTTTATGATAAAAATTTAACTAAAGTCAAAACAGTTCCCTATAAACATAATTACGGATATTTCTTTACAAGTAGCCCAAACTCCTGGCATGGGATGGAAAAAAAAGAAATTAAAAAAGAGCGAAGATGTATCCAAGTTAATTATGTGACTTTTTCAACTGATTGGAAAGTGAAGTAAATTAATATTTTTTAATTTAAATATCCTGAAGTGAAGTTACAGTCATTTTTTTTGTTTTTAAAGATCTAATACCTTTAATACAAACTTCAGCCGTTGACATGTTTGTACAGTAAGGAACTTTGTTAACTAGAGTAGCTCTTCTCAACGCTTTAGCATCATTTAATTGTTTCTCACTATTACCACCGCCAGTATTAATAACTAAAGCTATTTTTTTTGCATTAAGAACATCTACTATGTGAGGTGATCCCTGATTAACTTTGTTAATTTTTTTGCAACTAATACCATGTTTATTTATATAATCAGCAGTTCCACCAGTTCCACAAAGTTTAAAATTTAGTTTTGATAGTTCTTTAGCTAACTGAACACCCTCATCTTTGTGGCTGTTTTTTAAAGAAATAAAAGCAAGCCCTTTAGTAGGTAGCGAGTTTGATGCTGCAATTTGACTTTTAGCAAATGCCATACCAAAATCCTCATCAAAACCCATAACTTCACCAGTAGACTTCATCTCAGGCCCTAACAACAAGTCGCTATTAGGAAATTTGTTAAAAGGAAAAACAGCTTCTTTAACTGCAAACATTTTTTTAGTTTTACTTTTTAAATTAAACTTACTAAGTTTTTCTCCAGCCATTACTCTAGATGCAATTTTAGCTAATGGTAGATTTTTTGCCTTTGAAACAAAAGGCACCGTTCTACTTGCTCTAGGGTTTACTTCAATTACAAATATTTCATCTTTTTTAATTGCAAATTGAATATTCATAAATCCTTTTATTTTCAATGCTAAAGCCAATTTTTTTGTTTGATTTTCTATTTCTTTAATTAAATGGGGTTTAATCGAAACAGGGGGCAAGCTACAAGCCGAGTCTCCTGAGTGAATACCAGCCTCTTCAATGTGCTGCATAATTCCCGCAACAAAAACTTCTTTACCATCAGAAATTGCATCTACATCTACTTCCATAGCGTGATCAATAAATTTATCGATTAAAATAGGATTTTTTTCAGCAGCTTTAAAAGCTTCTTGAACAAAATTTTTAAGTTGTTTTTTTTCATGCACTATTTCCATTGCCCTACCTCCAAGAACGTAGGATGGCCTCACCATAACTGGTAGTCCTATTTTTTTTGCTATTTTAATTGCTTGAGGAAAAGTTTTTGCTATTCCACTATTGGCTTGTTTTAGTTTAAGTTTATTTAAAAGATTTCTAAATCTATCTCTATCTTCTGCAAGATCAATAGAACTATACTGTGTTCCTAGAATTGGCAGTTTATTGTCATGTAAAAACTTTGAAAGTCTAATGGGTGTTTGACCTCCAAATTGAGCAATAACGCCAATTAAGTTTCCTTTTGTTTTCTCTTTTTTGATAATGTTAAAAACATACTCTTCTTTAAGAGGCTCGAAGTACAGTCTATCACTAGTATCATAATCTGTAGAAACAGTCTCAGGATTACAATTAATCATAATAGTTTCATAGCCCGCCTCTTTTAATGCAAAGCTAGCTTGACAGCAGCAATAATCAAACTCTATTCCTTGACCAATTCTATTAGGACCACCACCTAAGATTATAATTTTTTTTCTACTGGAAGGATCAGATTCACATTCAGTATTAATTCCAAAATTTCTTTGATAGGTCGAATACATGTAAGGTGTAAAAGATTTAAACTCAGCAGCACAGGTATCAACTTTTTTAAATACTGGAAAAATTTTAAGAGCTGATCTTTTCT
>JAOHNF010000005.1 GCA_028103285.1 Candidatus Pelagibacter sp.
CTCAATTCTAAGTTCAGTAGTTTATTTTTATTAATATTTATATTTTCAATAACTTCAATATTTTCTAATGGAAGAATAAACTCTAACAAATCAGTATTATTAATCTTGTTCCATTCATCGTAAAAAAAATTTTGATTATAAATAAAAATTTTATTATTTCTCTTTAAAATTGGCAAAATAAATAATTCTTTATTTGTGATTTCTGAATAAGAAATATTTCTTTTGTAGAATAGGTTATGTATTTTATCTTTATCAAAAGATATATTATAACTTATTTTTTTTACACTATTCCTATCATCCTTTTTATTGGAAACTTGATAATATGTAACTAATTGTTTAATTTCTGAAAATTTTAAATCTTGTAATTTTATTGTATCTTCTTTTAATAAAATTTTATCTTTGAGCTCTTTAAACCCTTTTTTAATAGCTTGATTGGCCAAATCTTCGTTGGTACTTTTTACCTTTTTTTTAATCTCAATATTATTAACATCAAATATGTTGGTATTTGATAAAACATTTCCAGTTTTCAAAAAAACAACTAAAATAATTAATATTAATTTGTAAAATTTCATTAAGTGTTAAATATCATTTATAAATGAAAAAAATTAAAAATAGTTATAAAAAAAGTGGTGTAAATATTTCATTAGCGAATAAGTTAGTTAAACATATTTCTAATTTATCCAAAAAAGATGTCAAAAAAAGGAAAAATTCTTTTGATAGTGAGAGAATTGGTGGTTTTGGATCTTTATTCGACATTAGTAAAATTAAAATTAAAGATCCAGTAATTGTTTCTTGCACAGATGGGGTTGGTACAAAAATTGACCTAGCTAACAAATTTAGCAAATTCGATACAATAGGAATTGATTTGGTAGCAATGTGTGTAAATGATTTAATTGTACAAGGTGCTAAGCCATTATTTTTTTTAGATTATATTGCTGTGGGAAAGCTTAATTTAAAAAAAACAAAAGAAATCTTAAAAGGAATTTTTAAAGGCTGTAAATTATCTCAATGTAAGCTGATTGGTGGCGAGACTGCTGAGATGCCCGGAATATACTCAAAGGATAAATTTGATCTAGCTGGATTTAGTGTAGGCATAGTATCTAAAAAAAAAATTCTAAGTAAAAAAAATGTAAATAATGATGATGTCATTTTAGCTATTCCTTCAAGCGGAATACATTCCAATGGTTATTCTTTGGTAAGATCAATTTTAAAAAATAATAGAATTCCAAATAATTTGCGAAAAGAAATATTAAAACCAACAAAAATTTACTCCAAAGAAATTATCCGGTTAATACAAAAAAATCTTATTAATGCGTCAGCGCATATAACTGGTGGTGGTTTAATTGAAAATTTATTAAGATCAGTACCAAATAATTTAACTCTAAATATAGATCTTTCTAAAATTAAAACAACAAAGATATTTAAATGGTTAAAAAGTAAAAATATTTCAGATCAAGAAATGATAAGAACATTTAATTGCGGAGTTGGATTCTGTCTTATCGTGTCAAAAAAAAATATTAAAAAAATTAAAAAAGAATTTTCAAAACAATTTATGCCTTACGAAATAGGCTTCATCTCAAACACAAAAAAAAAATTAAATTTATTTAAAACTTTAAAATGGTAAAAATTAAAACTTGTGTTTTTATATCAGGTCAAGGATCAAATCTTAAAAATTTAATATTAAGATCGAGAGATAGTAATTTTCCAATTAATATAAAATTAATAATTACTGATAATAAATATGCTCGTGGGATAATGTACGCAAAAAATAATTCAATTCCTTACGCAGTTATAAATACAAAATTAAAAAATTATGAAAATCAACTTATTCAAATCTTAAGAAACAATAAGATATCTTTAATATGTCTTGCCGGATATATGAAAATTATTTCAAAAAAGTTTATTAAACAATTTGGGAAAAATATTATTAATATTCATCCTTCTTTACTGCCAAAATTCAAAGGGCTGGATACATTTAAACAAGTGCTACAGAATAATGAAATAAAAACAGGATGTACTGTGCATTACGTGAATGAAAATTTGGATAGTGGGCAAATAATAACTCAAAGAAGTTTTTATATTAATTCAAATGATAGCGTATTAACTCTTAAAAATAAAACCCAACAATTGGAATATTTAGCTTTTCCTGAGGCTATAATTAAAATATTTAGAAATAATTAACTTTTAAAGAAAAATTCAATCTCTTGTTTTGCATTCTCTATAGAGTCTGAGCCATGTACAGAGTTTTTATCAATTGAAATACCGTATAATTTTCTTATTGTGCTTTCCTCTGCATCTTTAGGGTTTGTTGCTCCCATCAGTTTCCTGTTACCTAATACTGCATTTTCACCTTCTAAGATCATCACAACTATTGGTCCTGATGATAAATATGCGCATAGATCGTTATAAAATGGTTTTGATTGATGAACTTTATAAAACTCTGCAGCCTCATCTTTGGTTATGTGAATTTTTTTGCTCTCCTTAACATTTAAATTATTTTTTATAAAAATATTTTTTATATCTTCTACCAGGTTTCTTTCGACAGCATCTGGTTTAATTATTGAAAGTGTTTGCTCATTATTCATAGTTTTCCTCTATTAATTTGTTTAATAATCTTACCCCAAAGCCAGTTGCTCCTCCTGAATTTAAGGCTCCACCATATTTTGAAAATGCCATACCAGCAATATCTAGGTGCGCCCAAGGAGTTTTATTTAAAATAAATCTTTGCAAAAATTGAGCCGCTGTTGTTGACCCTGCTCCACCAACATAATTTATGTTTTGCATATCAGCATTTTTAGAATTCATAAGCTTATCATAATTTTTATGAAGAGGCATTCTCCATAATTTTTCTTCCACTTTTTCACCCGCATTCAAAATTTGTTTAGATAGTTGGTCATCATTAGAAAAAAGACCCGCATATTCCGAACCTAGTGAAACTATGATGGCACCTGTTAAGGTTGCTAAATCAACTATAAATTTTGGCTTAAATTTTTTTTCAGTAAAAGTTAACGCATCAGCTAAAACTAAACGGCCTTCTGCATCTGTATTTAAAACTTCTATAGTTTTACCGCTATAAGATTTGACAATATCCCCAGGTCTTTGAGCTTCTCCACTTACCATATTTTCTACAAGCCCTACAACACCAACAGCATTAATTTTTGCTTTTCTTAATGCTAAGTTTTTCATTAAACCAACTACTGCAGCAGAGCCTGCCATATCGTAAGTCATGTCTTCCATAAATTTGGCTGGTTTTAGTGAATAACCACCTGTATCAAATGTAACTCCTTTCCCAACAAAAGCTAAAGGTTTAGAGTTATTTTTTACTCCATTCCATTCCATTGTTACAAGATAAGATCCTCTAATACTTCCCATCCCCACACCAAGTAAAGCGTTCATCCCTAATTTTTTTAATTTTTTTTCATCATAAATATTAACTTTTAAACCATCTTTTCTCAGTGAATTTAATCTTTTAGCATATTCATCTGGATGTAAAATATTACCTGGCTCTGATACTAAATCTCTTGCATAAAAAGTTCCTTCTTCTAAAGCTTTAAATTTTAGTTGATTTTGAGCTGAAGGTTTATTTTTATTTCCCAACACATTTATTGAGATAAGCCTTTTTTCTTTTTTTGTTTTGTATTTGTTGAACTCATAAGATTTTAATTTTAGTCCATGAAGAAAATGACTTAAAAAATTTTCTTGTTTACCAATTATACTATCTGAATTTATATAGTACTCACTATTTTTTCCATAGTTTATGCGTCCGTAAAATTCAGAGCCTAAATTTTCTATATCAAAGCTTTTTAAGTCTTTTTTGATAGAAATCAAAACTATTTTTTTTTTTGAATTTACTTCAAAAACAAACATATTTTTTTTCAAATCACTAGTTTTCAACAAATCATATATGTAAGAAAATTCAGTTTTGGTGATATATTTTTTAAAAGTACTATTATTAAATTTTTCGTCAGCAAATAAAACGAGATTTGATGAAAGTTTACTAGCTGTATTTTTTGTATAATTAATTTTAATAGACATAAATTTTAAATTTTTACTAAATGTAGAGTTGGAAGTTATATATGATCAAATATGCAAGATTTCAATGGAAAGTTTATCATAGTGTACTATCATAGGTTGAGTTTTAACTAAAGATGCATTATTGATGTATTTCAAATTATAATGCTTCTAAACAAAATTTATCAAAACTTTTTTATCGAAATATTTAAGACTTTTTTGATAATAGTTCTTGGCTTATCTCTTATAGCTTTAACGGTCAGGGCTGTTAATTTTTTAGAGCTCATAGTAGAAAATGGGTATCCAGTTAGTATTTATTTTCAATATTCGTTTTTAAATTTATTTGGTATAGCTCCAAAATTTATTCCACTAGCTTATCTAGTGGCAATACTTGTATTTTTAATAAAGCATTTAAATGATAGTGAATTTTTAATTTTGTGGACAACAGGAGTTAAAAAAATAAAGATTATCAATTTATTTATGTATTCATCTTTTGCTGTTATAATTTTTTATATAATATTTGCAGTATTTTTAACTCCATATGCTCTTAATAAATCAAGGCAGCTATTGAGCAACGATCAATTAAATTCCTTTTTACCCACTATAAGATCCCAGCAATTTACTGATACATTTAAGGGATTTACATTCATTGCTGAAAATAAAATAAATAAAGAAGTAAAGAATATTTTTTTGTATGACTCTGGTAATAATTTGGATAATTTATCACCTGACTCTTCAAATATTTCTAACACTACTATAATTGCAAAAAAAGGAATTATAGATAAAAGAAATTTATTTTTATTAAATGGACAAATTATTTCATCTAAAAATAATGGTGAAGAAACAGAGATTATAAAATTTGATCAACTTAAAGTGAATTTGAGTCAACTTGTAACAACAACGATAAAAAAAACAAAAATTCAAGAGACCTCTACTACAAAACTTTTAAAATGTTTTTCGTCAAATTTTTTAAAATCTGAAGTTTGTAAAAAGGACGCAGGAAAAGAAATTATTCCTGTCTTAGTAAGACGTATGATTTTACCATTATACATTCCAGTTATAGCTTTAATTTGTTCATTTCTCTTAATCAAAGATAACAAAATATATTATAATAAAGTTTCTGTCTTCGTTTATAGTCTTGCTTTAATAATCTTTTCAGAATTAGTTTTACGCTATACAGGTATTAATTCTTTAATAAGAATTTTCTACAGTTTATTACCCTTTTTGCTGTTTGTAATATTTTATTGTTTTTTATTTTTTAAATTTTCAAAAGAGGTAAAATTTCAATGAATAATGTTATTTTAAATTATCTTTTAAAAAACTTTCTTAAAACCTTTTTAATGGTTGTTTTAATCATCTATAGTTTTGGTGTAATATTAAATTTATTTGAAGAAATAGAATTCTTTAAGTATAGTGATGTGAACATTATTACTCCATTAATTCTTACTGCAATTTTTGTTCCGAGCATAATTATAAAATTACTTCCATTTATAATTTTTTTATCAAGTATGCTATTTATGGTAAAAATCAGAAATAACAAAGATCTCTTAATTTTAAAAGTTTGCGGATATTCAAATATTAAAATTTTTTTTATTCTTGCCTCAACTTCCTTTTTACTTGGGTGGTTGATTTTATTTGCTATTAACCCCCTGACTTCTTCAATGGTAAAGTATTACGAAAAAACAAAATCTCAATACGCTCGTAATATTGATCATTTAGTAACATTTAATAAAAATGGACTATGGATTAAAGAAAATATTAATAATAAAGAAAGAATAATAACAGCAAGAAAACCTGAAGGAAAATTTCTAATAGATGTAACAATCTTTCAATTTAATAAAAATTATGAATTAGAAACAAAAATAATGGCTAAAAAGGCCAATATAAGCTCTAATGAGTGGGAGTTAAAAGATGTATTTTTATTTGTAGAAGAAAATGGTGTTTTTATAAAAAAAATTAAAGATACATTCATGATAAATTCTAATTATAATTATAACAAAATTATTAGTCTATTCAATAATTCTGACACTATGTCATTTGTTGAGCTTATAATTAATTTTGATGATTTAATAAATAATGGCTATAATTATAATTTTTTAAAACAAAGCTTACACATGATGCTTGTAATGCCATTTTTTTTATTTTTAATGACTGCATTAGCTTCTATTCTCACAATGCATACACTTAAGAAATCTGATAATCTCAAGTTTATTATAATAGGTTTGCTTATTAGTGTTCTAATTTATTATTTTAAAGATTTATCAATAGCTTTAGGGCAAACAGACAGAATACCGTTAATTTTGGGTATATGGTCTCCAATTTTAGCTTTAAGTTTTTTTACTTTGATTGGAGTAATTCAAATAAATGAAAAATAAAATTTTAATAATCCTATTTTGCTCCATTTTTCTTTTAACAAAAGTAAGTGCAGAAAATATATTAATTCAAGCAAAAAATATTTCTTTTGATAAAGATAAAGTTACTTCTGTTTTTGAAAATGATGTAGTGATAAAAAGTAAAGAAAAAACAATCAAGAGCGATTATGTAAAGTACAATAAAGAAACAGGATACTTGCTAATTAAAAACAACATAACAGTTTATGATAATAATAATAATGTAATAAAAGCTGATTATGCAGAATATTTTGAGAAAGATAAAATTTTAAGAACTACAGGATTCACAACTGTTACAACCTCTGAAAATTATTTTTTAGAAGGATCGGATATAACTGTTGATAGTAGTAAGAAAATTATTAATTCAAATACAAATTCAATTATAAAAGATCAAGATGGAAATAAAATTAGTTTAGAAAATTTTGAATATTTATCAGAAGAAAATATTTTTAAGTCAATTGGTTTAGTTAAAGTTGAAGACAAAATTAAAAATATTTATGAATTTTCACAAGTTTATATTGATACCAAAAAAAAAGAGGTTTTGGGAACAGACATAAAATCTTACCTTAATAGTCAAAATTTTAAATCTAATACTAAAAATAATCCAAGGATTTTTGCTAACAGTGTTAGTTTAAGTAAGGAAAAAAGCTCATTTAATAAAAGCGTTTTTACAATTTGCGAGTATAGAAAATGATGATGATACTATTAATGATTGTAATTTAAAAGTTGAAGTAATTTTAAAAGACATAAAAAAAAATGAGGTGAATTGTTTTCTATCAGGAGAAAACGATGATTATAATATATATCTTGAAATTCATGCAGGTGCTGGGGGTACAGAAAGCCAAGACTGGGCAGACATGCTTAGAAGAATGTATATGAAATGGTTTGACAAAAAAAAATATAAATATGAAATAATAAATGAACATAAAGGGGAAGAAGCAGGTATAAAATCTTCCACTATTAAAGTTGATGGCAACTATCTATATGGCTTAATGAGAGCGGAGTCAGGAGTACATAGGCTTGTAAGAATATCTCCATTTGACAGTGGCGCAAGACGTCATACGAGTTTCGCTAGTGTTTGGGTTTATCCAGCAGTAGAAGAAGATATAAATGTAAAAATAGATGAAAAAGATTTAAGGATCGATACTTATAGGTCAAGTGGAGCAGGTGGCCAGCACGTTAATACGACTGATAGCGCTGTAAGAATAACGCATTTACCTAGCAAGATTGTAGTCCAATGTCAAAATGAGAGATCTCAGCATAAAAATAAAGAGACTTGTTATAAAATGTTAAAAGCAAGGTTATATGAGCATGAAATGCAAAAAAGAGAAGCAGAAAATCAAAAAAAATTAAGCAATAAAACAGATATAGGTTGGGGTCACCAAATAAGATCTTATGTTCTTCAACCCTATCAACTAGTCAAAGATTTAAGAAATAAAACTGAAAATACCAATCCTTCAAGTGTCTTAGATGGCAATATTGATCAGTTTATTGAAGAAGGTTTAAAAAGTAGATAATGAAAATCATAACTAATTTAATTTTATTATTGTTTCTTACCTTAATAACATTAATAGGAATTTTATCTACAATTGGAATAGAAACAAATAGATTTAATGACCTTATTTCAAAAAATATTAATAAAGTTAATAGCAACATCAGCTTAGAGCTAACTACAATTAAGTTTAAACTAGATATTAAAGAAATAAGTTTATTTCTTGAGACAGCTAATTCTCAAATATATTTTAAAAAAATTGTTTTACCCACTAAAAATATTAAAGCTTATATTGATTTTATTTCACTCATAAAATCGGACCCTGAAATAAAAAAAATTAATTTAGATTTAAATGAACTAGATATTAAACAATTAAAACAAATTTCGATTCTGTTAAAACCATCTAATTTAACTAGTTTTATTAACAATAAAATAGATCAAGGTAAATTAAATATAGAATTAGAAATTTATTTAAATAACAATAATGTATTAGATAATTTTATCGCACGAGGATCGGTTTCCAATTTAAAAACAAAAATCGTAAGTAATATTATTTTACAGGAAGGGAGCTTTAGTTTTTTTGCTGATAAATCTGATGTTTTAATAAAAAATATTTATGGTAACTCAGGACCCATAAAAATACTAGATGGTGATGTCAAATTAAAAATGACTCCGAAAATTTTATTAGAATCAAATTTTACAACCAATATTAAATATAATAAGAAATATATAAACTATCTTAATTTAGTAAAAAATTTCAAGTATGTGAAAAATATAACTGATTTAGATGTAAAATTGAATAATAGTTTCTCTATAAGTTTTGATGAAACTTACAAAGTTAAAAAATATAATTATAAAAATAATGGCAAGATAATAAAAGCAGATTTTAATTTTAAAAAACCTTTAAAAAATATTTTTTCGGATAAAGTAATTGAAGAGTTATCTTTAAATAATACAGAAATTAAATCAAGTTTCAATTCTAAAAAAAACACTACTACTATTTCAGGAAATTATTCATTAAATAAAGGAAACAATTTACCATTTAATTTAGACAATACTATCGATAAAGATTTATTAAAATTAAGGCTTAATGCAGATTACAATGAAACTTTAGAATTAAAATTAATTAATTATAAAAAACGTAAAAATACTGTAGCTAAAGTTTTTTTAAGTTTAGAAAAGCAAAAGGAAAAAATTAAAATAAATGAAATTAAAATTAGCGAAAGAAATAATAAAATATTTTTTAACGAAATAAAGCTAAATAAATTTAATTTTGTATCATTAAAGAAAATTTTAATAAAAACTCATAAAAATGGAAAACTTAATAATGATTTTATGATTTTGTTTGGAAAAAATATTTTAGTAAAAGGCACGCAACTTGATGCGATTAATTTACCTCAATTTTTAAATAAAAAATCAATTAAAAATAATTTTTTAAATTTTAGCAAAAATATTGAGATTGATTTAAAAAAAATAATAGCACCTTTGTCAGAAAATCTTACAAATTTTAAATTAATTGGAAGAATTGAAAAAGGTAAATTTACAAAAATTTCTTCAAAAGGAGATTTTGGAGGAAATAATTATTTAGATATCACAATGAAAAAAGATAAAAAAAGTCAAAAAAAATATTTGGAAATCTATTCAGATTTAACAAGACCTCTTTTAACTGAGTACAATTTTTTTAAAGGCCTAACAGGAGGTAAACTATTATATTCCTCAATAATTGACGGAGACCAATCTAATTCAAATTTAAAAATTGAGAATTTCAATTTAATAAATGCTCCTGGGGTGGTTAGGTTGCTTTCTTTAGCCGATTTAGGGGGCTTAGCTGACTTAGCTGAAGGTGAAGGTTTATCTTTTGATATTTTAGAAATTAAAATGGAAAAAAATAAAGATTTATTAAAATTAAACGAAATACTTGCTTTAGGTCCTAGCGTTTCTGTTTTGATGGAAGGATACCAAACATCAGAAGTAACTAGTCTAAAAGGAACAATTGTTCCTGCAAAAAACTTTAATAAGTTAATTTCTAAAATACCTGTAATAGGGGACATTATAATTCCTAAAGAAGTAGGAGAGGGATTATTTGGAGTTAGTTTTAAAATGAAAGGCCCGACAGGAAAAATAAAAACAAGTATAAACCCCATAAGAACCTTAACACCAAGGTTTATTCAAAAGATGATTGAAAAAAATAAAAAATCTAAATAATTTTAATTAGATAGTGTTTTTTTTTCCCGTAGGAAATTTTTAGCACTTTTTCTTTGAATTCAATTTGGTGTATTATTTTATTTTCATCGACAACTAAAACGTTATTTATTTTTAAACCTTTATTAGCAATCGCTCTTCTTGCTTCACTTTTTGATTTCATTATATTATTTTTAGATAAAAAATCTAATAAGTTAATTCCATTTTTTATTTCATTTTTTTTTATTTTTATTTCAGGAAGACCTGAACCTAATCCTCCATCCTCAAAAGTTTCTTTAGCTGTCTGTGCCGCCTTTAATGATTCTTTTTCTCCATGAAGTATTTTTGTAGCTTCATTTGCTAATATTATCTTAATATTATTAATATTTTTTTCTGTATTACAAATATTATCTATTTCACTTGGGTCAATTTCAGTAAAAAAGTTTAAAAATCTTTTTACGTCACGGTCATCTGTATTCCTCCAAAACTGCCAATAACTATAAGGTGAAAATAAATCTTTATTTAGCCATATAGCGCCTTTTTCAGTTTTTCCCATTTTTGCACCAGAAGCTAATGTGATTAACGGGGATGTTAAGCCGAATGCCTCCTTTTGAAACATTCTGCGAATTAATTCTACGCCATTAATTATATTGCCCCATTGATCTGAGCCACCGATTTGTAGAACACAATTTTTTGTTTTGAACAATTGATAAAAGTCATAAGCTTGTAAAATCATATAATTAAATTCCATGTAACTAAGAGATTGTTCTCTATCTAATCTTAGTTTTACACTATCAAAAGTAAGCATTTTATTTATTGTAAAATGACTTCCTACATCTCTAAGAAATTGAATGTAGTTTAACTTTGTGAGCCAATCTGCATTATCTACGAATATAGGTTTTGTATTTTTATTAGACCCACCTAATATTATATTAAAAACTTTTTTAATACTTTGAATGTTTTTATCAATTTCTTTTTGTTTTAAAATTTTCCTTGTAGTGTCTTTACCGGAAGGATCACCTATTAAGGTTGTACCACCACCTAAAAGAACTATTGGACGGTGTCCATGTTTTTGCATTAGTTTTAAAATCATTATTTGAAGCAGACTACCAACATGAAGACTGTTTGCGGTACAATCGAAACCTATATACGCTGAAATTGTTTTTTTATTAGATATTTCGTTAAGTCTATCTAAATTAGTGCATTGATTAAGATATCCACGAGATTGCATTTCTTGTAAAAATTTATTTTTCATAGCACAATTTGTTTTGAACACTATTATACAAAAATTGTTATAAATAAATAAAAATATGCAAAAAAAATATACTTCTTTAGGTCTAATGAGCGGAACTTCTGGTGATGGAGTTGATGCCTCCATAATTTACTCAAATGGAATCGATCAAATTAAAGTCATTAAAGACAAGTATTTTGAATATGACACAAATATTTATAAAGAAATCCATTCTCTTAAAGAAAAAATTTTTCATATTAATGATCTGCAAATACTATCAAAAGAATTATTTGAATTAGAGAAAAAAATAACATTATTTCATGCAAGAATTATAAAAGAATTAGAATTTAATAATGAAGATTTTATAGTAGGTTTTCACGGTCAAACAATCTATCATAATTCTCAGGAAAAGATTTCAAAACAATTAGGTAATGGACAACTATTAAGTCAATTAACAAAAAAAAAAATAATTTTTAATTTTAGAAAAAATGATATCATTAATGGTGGTGAGGGAGCACCATTGGCACCAATATTCCATCAATTAATTGCAACACAAAAAAATTTTTTTCTACCAGTGTGCTTTCTTAATATTGGAGGAATTTCAAATATTACTATTGTAAAAAAACCAATTGGATCAATTGAATTATTTAGTAAAGATATTGGCCCAGGAAATTGCTTGATCGATGCCTGGGTAAGAAAAAACTCTAATAAAAAATTTGATAAGAATGGACAATTAGCAGCTAAAGGAAATAAGAACAAACTAATTCTTGAACAGGCGGAAGAGTTATATTCTCACAGAAATAATAAAGGAAAACTATCTTTTGACATTAGTGATTTTGATATTTCTTTTGCAAGAGGTTTATCTCTTGAAGATGGAGCAACAACATTAACACAATTTACAGCAAACATAATTGGAGAAGAAATATCATCTTACTTGTTAGAATTTAATAGCAATGTAAAAGAAATACTAATTTGCGGTGGAGGAAGAAATAATAAAGTTTTGTTAAAAAAAATAAGTAAAAATATTCCAAAAATTATTAATTTTAAACTTATTGATGAATATAATATGAATGGAGATTTCATCGAATCACAAGCTTTTGCATTCTTAGCAATAAGATCAATATTAAAACTTCCAATAACTTTTCCAAACACAACTGGATGCTTAAAGCCTTGTTCTGGAGGGGAATTAAGTGAAAACTAAATTAAAGCAGTTTTTTCCTTTAAATATCTTTCTATTTCTGCTGTTAACTCTTTTTCTTTATCTTTAAAAAAATGATTTGAATTTTTAATCTTCGAAAAAATAACCTCAACACCTTTTTGATTTTTAATTCTATTATCTAATTCAAGAATACTTTCATTAGTTACCAGCTCATCATTTTCACTATATATAACTTGTCCAGGAGTTGGACAGGGAGCTAAAAAAGAAAAATCATATACATTAGGTTGAGGAGATATTGCTATAAAATTGTTTACTTCAGGCCTTCTCATAATTAATTGCATACAAATTAAAGAACCAAAAGAAAAACCTGAGACCCAACATTGACTATAATCCAAATTTTGTCTTTCAATCCAGTCTAAGGCAGCTGCAGCATCAGATAGCTCACCTTGGCCATTATCAAATACACCATCACTTTTCCCAACACCTCTAAAATTTACTTTAATAACTGAAAAGCCATTTTCTAAAAAAATATTGTACATGAGCTGAGCTATCCTATTATTCATTGTTCCTCCATACTGAGGATGCGGATGTAAAACGATAGCAACTGGAGACCCAAATTTAGGATTTTTATAGTATTTAGCTTCGAGTCTCCCCGCCGGTCCTGGAATAAAAATTTCTAAACTTTTCGGTTTCATACTTGATAATGATTATTATTTTTAAAAAAAAGTAATGACTTATAACATGTTTTCATGCGACAAATATTTTTTTTTAATTCCGACTAAATCAGTAGGAATTATCCAAAAAATAATATATTACAGCATTAATTTATGAAACTAACTTCAAAAGGCAGGTATGCAGTCATGGCTATGGCGGATCTAGCTTTATATAAAGACAATGGACCAACAAGTTTGACGGATATTTCTTTAAGACAAAATATTTCATTAGCCTATTTGGAGCAAATATTTATTAAACTAAAAGATAATAACTTAGTTAAAAGCACCAGAGGCTCCAAGGGAGGATATATTTTAGAAAAAGCAGCTAATGAAATTAAGATTTCCAATATTATTTCTGCAGTAAATGAAGAAGTTAAGACATTGAATTGTAAGAAAGAATCTAAAAAAGGATGCAATAACAAAACCTCAAAATGTATTACTCACAATCTATGGGATCAACTTGATCAACATATAAATAATTTTTTTGAAAAAGTTAAACTGCAAGATTTAGTTAAAAGAAATACAAATAATTAAAAAATGAAAACTGAAGATCTTAAAAATAATCAAGAATATAAATATGGTTTCACTACAGATATAGAGAGCATAAGATCTCCAAAGGGTTTAAATGAGGATACTATTAAGTTTATTTCTAATATAAAAAAAGAGCCAAAGTGGATGCTGGATTGGAGGCTTAAAGCTTATAATAGGTTAAAAGTTTTAAAAGAACCAAATTGGCAGAAACCGAAATATCCAAAAATAAATTATCAAGATTTATATTATTATTCGGCACCAAAAAGTGCATCAGATAAGCCTCAAAACCTAGATGAGATTGATCCAAAGATTTTAGAAACGTATAAAAAACTTGGTATTCCTCTAGTTGAGCAAAAAAGATTAAATGGAATTGCAGTTGATGCTGTATTTGATTCTGTTTCTGTAGCAACAACTTTTAAAAGCGAATTAACAAAAAAAGGAATTATATTTTGCTCTATATCAGAAGCAATTCAAAAACACCCAGAATTAGTTAAGAAATATCTTGGCTCTGTCATACCTCTGAGCGATCATTATTTTGCGACTTTAAACTCTGCTGTTTTTACCGATGGTTCGTTTGTTTACATACCGCCAAATACTAGATGTCCAATGGAACTGTCTACTTACTTTAGAATAAACGCTACCGAAACTGGACAATTTGAAAGAACTTTAATAATTGCAGACAAAGGAAGTTACGTAAGTTATTTAGAAGGGTGCACTGCACCTATGAGAGATGAGAACCAACTTCATGCTGCTAATGTTGAGCTGATAGCTTTAGATGATGCAGAGATTAAATATTCAACAGTTCAAAACTGGTACCCAGGAGATGAGAAGGGTGTGGGTGGTATTTATAATTTTGTCACTAAAAGAGGTGCTTGCAGAGGAAAAAATTCAAAAATTTCATGGACACAAGTAGAAACCGGATCAGCAATTACATGGAAATATCCAAGCTGTATTTTACAAGGAGATAATTCAGTAGGAGAGTTTTATTCCATAGCTATTACTAATAATTTTCAAAAAGCTGATACTGGGACTAAAATGATTCATCTTGGAAAAAATACAAAAAGTAAAATAATTTCAAAAGGAATTTCAGCAGGAAACGCAGATAACATGTATAGAGGACTTGTTGACATTAAAAACAAAGCCAGTAACTCAAGAAATTACACTCAATGTGACTCACTACTTATGGGAAACAAATGTGGTGCACATACAGTTCCTTACATAAAAAACAGTAATTCGACATCAACAATTGAACATGAGGCCACCACCACAAAAATAAATGAAGAACAGCTTTATTACTGCAATCAAAGAGGTTTAGATCAAGAAGAAGCTGTGAGTTTAATTGTAAATGGATTTTGTAAAGAGGTATTGCAACAATTGCCCATGGAATTTGCAGTTGAGGCCCAAAAACTTGTAGCAATCAGTTTAGAAGGAAGTGTAGGATAGTGTTAAATATCAAAAATTTAGAAGCTTCAATCGACAATAAAAAAATTTTAAAAGATCTTAACCTTAATATTAAGCCGGGGGAAGTCCACGCGATAATGGGACCAAATGGTTCAGGCAAAAGCACTCTAGCAAATGTTTTATCAGGAAAAAATGGTTACGATATCAAAGGAGATATTAATTTTAATGGCGAGAATCTCAGTGAACTTTCTACGGAAGAAAGAGCACAAAAAGGTATATTTTTAGCATTTCAATACCCTTTAGAAATTCCAGGTGTTAACACAAATATTTTTTTAAAGACGTCATTAAATTCAGTTAGAAAAGCTAATGGTGAAAAAGAATTAGACACTCTAACCTTTTTAAAATTAATAAAAGCAAAAGCCGCAGAGTTAGGAATTGATGAAAAGTTTTTATCACGTCAACTAAATGTTGGTTTTTCAGGCGGTGAAAAGAAGAAAAATGAAATTTTACAAATGAAATTATTGCAGCCCAAGTTATCAATACTAGATGAAACAGACTCAGGTTTGGATATCGATGCACTAAGAATAGTTGCGGATGGTGTAAATTCTTACAAGAGTAAAGATAATGCTTTTCTAATTATAACACATTATCAAAGACTTTTAGATTACATTAAACCAGATTTCATCCACGTATTGTCTAAAGGCAAAATAATCAAAACAGGTAATGCAGATCTCGGAATTGAGTTAGAAAAAACAGGTTATTCAAATTTATCTTAAAATGACACAATTTTACGATTTTAAAATTGAAAATATAAAAGATCTTTCTTTAGAAGAAAAAAATATAAGAAAAAAAAATCTAGATCTTTTTTATCAAAATGGATTTCCAAATAAAAAAAATGAAGATTGGAAATTTACAGATCTAAATTCTATTTTAGGAAAAAATTTTAACAATATTGTAAATAAAAACCTTATATCAGAAGATAAAAAAATAAAAGCAGTAAAAGAATTTGAACATAATTTCATACTCTTAGTAGACGGTAAACTTATTTCTAATAACTTTGATTACGAAGATAAAGATAAAATTTCTGTAAAAGACTACAATTACAAAAATGAAATAAAGATTGATAAACAAAGTTCACTAACTTTACTTAATAATGCGTTAGCAACAGGTGGATTTACATTAGAAGTTTCTAAAAATTATAAATTTCTAAAACCTTTAATTATTTATAATTATTTTTCTAAAAATTTGAAAGAATCTATAATTAACAATAAAAACTCAATAATTTTAAATGATGAGTCTGAACTAACTTTAATTAATTATACTGATGATAACTCAAATGATAATTTTATGACGAATACGATAGATAATGTTAAAATTAAAAAAAATGCATCTTTAATAAATATTTTCATTAATAATTCTAGATGTAATGGTTATTTTTACAGATATATTAAGAGTGCATTAGAAAAGGGATCTTGTTGTGATAATTATCTACTTTCTTCAGGTTTAAAATTTAATAAGTTAGATATTGAAATAAATCATAACGAAGAAAATAGTAGAAGTAGTATTTTTTCAGCTTTAAATTTATTAGGCTTAGAACATCAAGAAATTAAAACTCGTATAAATCATAATGCACCAAATTGCCAAAGTTACCAAAAAGTGAAGAACGTATTAAACGATCAAAGCAAAGGTATTTACCAGGGAAAAATTTTTGTTAAAAGTATAGCTCAAAAGACTGATGCTTATCAGTTGAGTAAAGCATTGATTTTAAATGATAAATCAGAATTTGACGCGAAACCTGAATTAGAAATATATGCTGATGATGTAAAATGCTCTCATGGATCCACTTCTGGAAGTATAGATTTTGATTCTATTCACTATTTGAAATCAAGAGGAATACCAGCACAAGAAGCAATTAAAATGCTTATAAATGGTTTTTTAAATGAGGTTTTGGAAAAACTAGATGATACAAAACTTAAAAAGTTTTTATTAAAAAAATTAGAAAATCAAATTAATGGATATTAAAAATATAAAAAAAGAATTTCCAATCTTTACTCAAAAGATTAATGGCAAACCTCTAGTTTACCTAGATAGCGCTAACTCCTCACAAAAACCAAAGGTGGTAATTGATAGAATTTCTAATTTTTACGAAACGGAATATTCAAATGTTGGAAGAAGTGTTCATTCTCTTGCAGTTAAGGCTACAAATAGATTTGAATCTACACGAGATTTAGTAAAAAAATATATAAATGCAGCTCACCGCGAAGAAATAATTTTTACAAAAGGTGCAACCGAAGCAATTAATTTAGTCGCTTCAACATATGGAAAAAAACACATTGATAAAGGTGATGAAATAATAATTACTGAATTAGAGCATCATTCTAATTATGTTCCATGGCATTTTATAAGATCAGAAAAAGGAGCAGTAATTAAATTTGCACCAGTTAATAAAAATGGTGATGTTGAGATTGATGAAATTAAAAAACTTATTTCTAATAAAACTAAAATTATTGCAATTACACATATCTCTAATGTGACTGGAGCAGTGTTGCCAATCAAACAAATTGTGGATCTAGCAAAAGAAAAAAATATTCCAGTATTAATAGATGGAACTCAAGGGGCTCCGCACTCACATTTAGATATGCAAAACATAGGTTGTGATTTTTATGCTGTGTCTTGTCATAAAATGTATGGCCCAAATGGCTTGGGAATTCTTTATGCTAAAAAAAAATGGCTAGACGACTTACCTCCTTATCAAGGCGGAGGAGGAATGATTAACGAAGTTAAAAAAAATGAAATAACTTTTGCAGAATCTCCTGCTAAGTTTGAACCGGGGACAATGCAAACTGCTGAGGTAGTTTCATTTGCTGAGTCTATAAATTTTATTGAAAAATTAGGCATAAAAAATATTGCTTCACATGAAAATGAAGTTTTAGAGTATGGTTTAGAAACATTAAGAAAAAATAATTCTATTAATATTATTGGAAACCCTAAAAACAGAGGTTCTGTATTATGTTTTACAATAAAGGATATTCATCCCCACGATATAGCAACAATTTTAGATGATGACGGTGTAGCAATAAGAGCCGGCCACCATTGCTGTCAAATTTTGCATGAAAAATTAGGTTTATCAGCAACAGCAAGAGCTTCGATAGGAGTTTATAACGATAAAAATGATATAGACATATTATCCGAAGCTATTAAAAAATGTCAGAAAGTATTTAAAGGTTAGATGGAACTAAAAGAACTATATCAAGAAATAATTTTAGATCATGGTAAAAATCCTAGAAATAAAGGAAAGTGTGAGGGATACACTAATGATGCAAAAGCACATAATCCATTATGTGGTGATAAAGTGCATATATATCTTAAACTAAATAATGAAAAATTGATTGAAGATTTAAGCTTCGAGGGAGAAGGCTGTGCAATATCTTTAGCATCTGTGTCTATTCTAACAGAGTTAACAAAAGGTAAAGATTTATCATTTATTAAAAAAATAAGTGAAGATTTTTTAAATATGATTAAAAATAAAACCAAAATAACCCTTAATAGTCTTACAGAGGATCAAGTTACTACAATTACTTCATTATCAGGTGTACAAGAATTCCCAATGAGAGTTAAATGTGCAACAATGGCTTGGCACACTTTATTATCAGCAGTAGAAAAAAAATGAACGAATTAAAAGAGCAAATAGTATCTGAGATTAAAAAAATTTATGATCCTGAAATACCGGTCAATATTTATGAATTAGGTTTAATTTATAAAATTGAGATTAAAGAGGCAAAAAAAGTGAATATTGACATGACTTTAACCTCACCAAATTGCCCTGTTGCTGAAAGTTTGCCAAAAATGGTTAAAGATAATATATTAAAACTAGATGGCGTTGATGATGTTAATTTAAACTTAGTTTGGGACCCTCCTTGGACTAAGGATAAGATGTCAGAAGAAGCTAAATTAGAATTAAATTTATGAGTGAACAAGTAATAAAATTAAGCCAAAATGCAGCTGAGAGAATTAAAGATATTATGTCTAAAGCTGAAGATACAACTATTGGAGTAAGAGTTGGTGTTCAATCCGGGGGCTGTGCAGGTATGTCTTATATTATGGAATACGCAAAGGATATTAAACCTAATGAGGAAATAATTGAAGATAAGGGAGTAAAAGTTCTGATAGACCCAAAAGCTATAATGTATTTACTAGGAACCGAAATGGATTATAAAAAAGAAAAGTTTTCTTCTCAATTTGTTTTCAAAAATCCAAATGAAACAGAACGATGTGGATGTGGAGAGTCTTTTAAAGTTTAATCACTGTAATACATCTCAAATTCAATGGGATGAGGCGTGTGTTCAAATTTATAAATCTCTTGAAACTTTAATTCAATATAGGCATCAATTTGATCGTCAGTGAATACACTATCTTCAGTTAGAAATTTTCTATCTTCATCTAGATTTTGCATAGCTTCTCTTAAAGAGCCGCAAACTGTAGGAAGCTTTTTTACTTGATCTTCTGATAGGGAATATAAATCATCATCAAAAGATTTACCCGGATCAATTTTATTCTTAATACCATCAATGCCCGCCATTAGCATTGAAGCAAAAGTTAAATAAGGATTTCCTGCTGCATCTGGGAATCTTATTTCACATCTCGCACCTTTTGGATTCATAATAATTGGTATTCTGCAAGAAGCTGATCTGTTTCTAGCTGAGTAAGCTAAAATTACTGGAGCTTCAAAACCTGGAATCAAACGTTTATAACTATTAGTTGTTGCATTAGAAAATGCATTAATTGCTTTTGCGTGTTTTAAAATACCACCAATATAATAAAGAGCCTCTTTTGATAAACCAGCATACTCCTTACCCATAAATATGGGAGTATTGCCTTTCCAAATTGATTGATGGCAGTGCATACCAGATCCGTTATCACCTTTTACAGGTTTAGGCATGAACGTAGCAGTTTTACCAAACGAGTGAGTAACCATTTGCACGGCATATTTATATAACTGAACGTTATCAGCCATGTCAGTCAAAGTTCCAAAGTACATCCCAAGTTCATGCTGACTTGGCGCAACTTCGTGATGGTGCTTTTCTACTTTGACTCCCATATCTTTTAAAGCTCTTAAATATTCTCCTCTCATATCTTGAGCGCTATCAATAGGAGGAACTGGAAAATATCCACCTTTAATGCCAGGTCTATGCCCCATATTACCGTTTTCATATTTTTTACCATTATTGTAAGGGCCTTCAGAGCTATCGATCATAAAACTTGTTTCGTTCATATCATTTTTAAATCTAACATCATCGAATACAAAAAATTCTGGCTCTGGACCAAAGTAAGATTTGTCACCAATTCCAGTTTTTTTTAAATAAGCTTCAGCTTTTTTCGCTGTTCCTCTAGGATCTCTTTGATAAGGATTTTTTTTAACAGCATCCAAAATATCACAAAAAACATTAAGCGTCGTGTGAGAATTAAACGGATCAATAATTGGTCTTTCTAAATCTGGCTTTAAAATCATGTCAGATTCATTAATTGCTTTCCAACCAGCTATAGAAGATCCATCAAAAAAGACACCTTTATCAAGCATTTCTTCATCAACAACAGTAGAATCCATAGTCAGATGTTGAAGTTTACCTTTTGGATCGGTGAACCTTAAATCAACAAATTCAATTTGCTTATCCTTAATTAGCTTAAGTATGTCCTTGGAACTCATTTAGTTGTCTCCTTAAATATTTTATAATTAATTCTGTTAGGAACGTATATAATGAACTTTTCTTTAAGTATATTTAAATGTAAATACCAGCTATGCATAATCCACATAAATACAATTAATGCTTGAAATGAGGGAAGCTAGTACTAAAGATATGTCTCTTTTGTTATTACTTTCAGTTATTTGGGGTTCGGCTTTTTTTAATATTAAAATTGCGACTTATTCTTACGAACCTTTTACGTTAGCGTTGGTAAGAGTGATATTTGCAAGCATACCATTATTTTTATTATGTAAATTTAAAAAGATAAAGATCGAGGCTTTTGGTAAAAATTGGAATTGGTATGCTTTGATAGGGCTTTGCAATATAGCTATTCCATTTGTGTTAATAGCTATTGGAACGGCAAAAATAAATAGTTATTTGGCAGCTATTCTAATGAGCACAACACCTTTAAGCGGATCTATACTCGCACATTTATTTACAAAGAATGAAAAATTATCTTATCTAAAATCTTTAGGCGTTTTAATTGGCTTTAGCGGAATTGTTTTATTATTTTTTGATAGAGTTATTATAAATAGTGATAATTATATCTATGCACTTATAACAATTCTGGGTTCAACATTTTATTGTATCGGCGGACTTTTAACCATCAAACTAAAAAATAGAGTAAATGAAAATGTCACAACATCAACTACTTTATGGTCAGTAATTTTTTTACTACCATTTTCTTTATTATTTGAGGCACCATGGAATTCTAGCCCAACATTGCAATCAACATTATCACTTTTATACCTAGGTGTTATTGCAACCGGGCTAGCTTGGTTAATTCGTTTCAGAATTTTAACGGTCAATGGACTAGTATTTCAGACACAAGTAGCTTATTTAATTCCCATTTTTGGAATTATTTTCGGATACTTTTTGATGGATGAAGTTATAACATGGAGAGTTATAATTTCCTTAGTTGTAATACTTGTTGGAATTTATATATTTAAAAAAAATAATAAAGTTAAAGTTAATTAATGGAATTAAAATCAATAGAGTTTAGTTTTTTGTCAATTTTTACGCTAATAACATTTTTTCTATTTTTAATGATAAGTAAATATTCTCATAAAATAAAAAATGGAGCTCTATTAGACAAAGATTTTTCTAAACCCCAAGCTTTTCATCAACATGCAATTTCTAGAAGTGGAGGAATAGCAGGAATAATTTCCTTAAATATTTTTTACATAATCTATTTTCTACTTTATTCTGAAATTTTATATGAATATATTTTTATAAGCAACTTGATGTTTTTGATTGGCTTTTTAGACGACATTAAAATTAAAGTAAGTCCATCTAAAAGATTATTATTAATGATCATTTTTCTTTTTTTTTCAATTCACCTTGTGCATTTAAAAATTACTAATATTGACATACCATTTTTAATAAATTTCTTAAAAATTGATATTCTTTCATCTATTTTTGTTTTGTTGTGTTTTCTATTTATAATTAATGGAGCAAATTTAATTGATGGATTTAATGGTCTTCTAACTATTAATTTATTAATTATCAATTCATTCCTGCTTTATATAAATATTTCTAATGGTAATAACGAATTTTCGATAGTTTTAATTGCTCAAATAATTATATTGTTATCTTTTCTTTTGTTCAATTTCCCTAACGCAAAAATATTTTTAGGTGACAGCGGATCATATGTAATGGGTTCTTTAGTAGCTCTTAATACAATAATAACTAATAATATTAATCCAAATTATTCATCATTTTTTTTCTGTACTCTTCTATTTTATCTTTTTTTCGAGGTATTCTTTTCTTTTTTAAGAAAAGTCGCTCAGCAAAAATCACCAGTACAACCAGATAGCAAACATCTTCATATGATTATTTATAAAAAGATCTCTTTAATTTTTGGAAAAGATAAAGGTAATTACATAAATTCTATTGCCATCAATTTTGTATATTTTATAGTTGTTTTACCAGTTTTATATTTTGCAAAAGATCCAGTTATCAGCAGGTATTGGTTTTTCTCTTTATTAGTAATTTATTTGTTAATTTACTTAAGACTTTATCATTTAACAAAAAATTAAATTGATATATAAAACAACAATTATTAAATGGGCAAGTGGCGGAATTGGTATACGCGCTGGTCTTAGAAACCAGTGCCGCAAGGCTTAAGAGTTCGAGTCTCTTCTTGCCCACCAAGAAAATTATGAAAATAGAAGTTAAGTCTAAAAAAGGTCTTAGAACAATTTTATCAGTAGTAGTTGATAAAAAAACCATACAAGTAAAAATGGATGAAAAACTTAATGAATTACAAAAAGAAGTAGCTTTAAAAGGTTTTAGACCAGGAAAAGTACCTCCTGCTGTAATTAAAAGTCAATTTGGCAAATCTATCTATGGTGAAGTAGTAGATAAAATTTTAAGAGATTCTTCGTCTAAAGCAATTGATGAAAAAAAATTAAAAGTAGCAGGTCAACCAAAAATAGATCTCAAACAATTTGGCGAAGGAAAAGATTTAAATTATGAGTTACAGATTGATTGCTTGCCAAGCGTGACATTAAAAAGTTTTGAAAAATTTAAAGCTACAGGTTTTAAAGTTAAAATTGAAGACAAAGTTATCGATGAAAAAATAAAAGAAATATCAGAACAAAATAAACAATTTGAAGATAAAGATGTAAATGAAAAAGCCATTATAGGAAATCAAGTTATATTTGATTATTCAGCTACAGTTGATGGCAATAAATTTGAGGGAAGCGAGGGTAAAGGAGTTCAACTTGAGTTAGGTAAAGATCTTTTTTTAAAAGGTTTTGATCAACAATTAGTTGGAGTAAAAAAAGATGAAACAAAAATAGTTGACGCAGTTTTACCAGCAAATCATCCTAAAAAAGAATTAGCAAATAAAAAAACAAAATTTGAATGTAAGATTTTAAATTTAAAAAAATCAAAAGAAAATAAAATTGATGATAATTTTGCAAAAATGATGGGAGCCAAAGATATTAAAGATTTAAAATCTTTAATAGAAAAACAAATTTCAAGTCAGTATTCACAGGCACTAAATTCAATTGTAAAGAAAGAAATTTTAGATCAAATAGAGAAAAATCATCAAGTTGATTTACCTCAAAATTTAATTGATCAAGAAATTTCTATAATGACAAAAAATCTTAAACCAGAAGATATAGATAAAAATAAATTAAATAATGAAAAATTAGCTAAATCCAGAATTAAATTAGGATTACTCTTAAACGAGTATGGTGAAAAAAATAATCTCAAGGTATCAGATGAAGAAGTAAAAGCTGAAATACAAAAACAAATAAAAGGTATGCAAGGGCAAGAAAAAATGGTTCTTGAGTATTATCAAAAAAATCCAAATGCATCTCAAAGTTTAAAAGGTTCAATTTATGAAGAAAAAATTATTGAATTGATTAAATCAAAAATTAAACTAACTATTAAAGAAATTGACTCTAAAGAAGCTGAAAAAATTATTTCTGAATTTAATAAACCAAATTTAGATAACACTAAGACTTCTAAAACAAAATCTCTCAATAAGAATAAATCTAAATCAAAAAAAATTAGTAAAAAGTAACCAATAGTTGTATAAATTTACTAATGAGTCGTGAACTTGATGAAAAAATGAATAGTTTAATTCCTATGGTTGTTGAACAAACAAGCAAAGGTGAAAGAGCATACGATATTTATTCAAGGCTACTAAAAGAAAGAATAGTTTTTCTAGTTGGTCCTGTTAACGATGGAGTTGCTTCTTTAGTTACAGCACAGCTATTATTTTTAGAGTCAGAAAATCCTAATAAAGAAATTAGTTTTTATATTAATAGTCCAGGTGGGCTGGTTACTGCAGGATTAGGTATTTACGATACAATGCAATACATTAATTCACCTGTATCTACACTATGTATTGGCCAGGCTTCATCTATGGGTTCATTTTTACTAGCAGCTGGTGAAAAAGGTAAAAGATATTCATTACCTAACTCACGAATTATGGTTCATCAACCATCAGCAGGTTTTCAAGGTCAAGCCACTGATATAGAAATCCATGCAAAGGAAATTGTATCACTAAAAGAGCGACTTAATAAAATCTACTCTAAACATACTGGTAAACCAGTTAATGAGATTTCAGAAGCTTTAGAGAGAGATAATTTTATGACAGCAGAAGAAGCAAAAAAATTTGGCCTTATAGACACTGTTGTGGAAAAAAGAAAATAAAACACAAGATATAGCAATTTACACAACTTCAACTTGATTAGAGAATACTAGCAATTTATATTAATACTATTGATTCGTTATGACAGAAAAAAATAACAAAAATATTTTATATTGTTCCTTTTGTGGAAAAAGCCAGCATGAGGTTAGAAAACTTATAGCTGGTCCAACAGTCTTTATTTGTGACGAATGTGTTGAGCTTTGTATGGATATTATTAAGGAAGAAAACAAAAGTTCTTTAGTAAAACATCAAGATGGAGTTCCATCTCCAAAAGAGATTTGTAACGTGTTAGATGATTATGTAATTGGTCAAAAATTTGCAAAAGAAATTTTATCTGTTGCAGTTCACAATCACTATAAGAGACTTAATCACGAAACAAAAAATAATAAAGATATTGAGCTTTCAAAATCAAATATCTTATTAGTTGGTCCAACTGGATGTGGAAAAACTTTATTAGCTCAAACTTTAGCTAGAATTCTAGATGTCCCTTTTACAATGGCTGACGCAACAACTTTAACTGAAGCTGGTTATGTAGGTGAAGATGTAGAAAATATCATTTTAAAATTATTACAAGCAGCAGACTATAATGTTGAAAAAGCTCAAAGAGGAATCGTATATATAGATGAAGTAGATAAAATTAGTAGAAAATCAGAAAATCCTTCAATTACTAGAGATGTTTCTGGAGAAGGAGTGCAACAAGCTTTATTAAAAATTATGGAAGGTACAGTCGCTAGTGTCCCCCCACAAGGTGGTAGAAAACATCCTCAGCAAGAATTTTTACAAGTTGATACGACAAATATTTTATTTATATGCGGCGGTGCTTTTGCAGGCCTTGATAAATTAATTGATAGCAGAGGTAAAGGAAGCTCTATTGGATTTGGAGCAAAAGTAAAAAATTATAAAGAACAACCACTCTCTGAGATTATGAAAATGCTAGAACCCGAGGATTTGATTAAATATGGTTTAATTCCAGAATTTATTGGAAGAATGCCAATTATCGCTACTCTGGATGATTTAGATGAAAAATCACTAGTTAAAATTTTAAAAGAGCCTAAAAATTCCCTTATAAAACAATATCAAAGACTATTTGAATTTGAAGAAGCAGAATTGGAATTTAAAGAAGAAGCAATCTCTGAGATAGCCAAAAAAGCTGTTTTTAAAAAAACAGGAGCAAGAGGCTTAAGGTCTATTCTTGAAAACATACTATTAAAGACAATGTTTGAATTGCCAGATATGGAAAATGTAATCAAAGTAACGGTAGATAAAGCTTCTGTTAAAGGCACTTCCGAACCCATTGTCACATATGGCAAAAAAACATCAACATCAGTAGCATAATTAAAATTACTTTCTTGAAATTAGCGAATTAATTGCCATATTATTGAGTAATGAAAGCTACATATTTAAAACCTTTACTACCTTTAAGAGACATAGTCATTTTTCCATCAATGGTAGTTCCATTATTTGTTGGAAGAGAAAAATCAATTAAAGCTCTACAAGAAGTAATGAAATCTGACAAGTCCATTGTTTTAGTAACTCAAAAAAATTCAGAAATTGACGATCCAAGCAGCAAAGATCTTTTTCAGTATGGATGCTTAAGTAAAGTTTTACAATTATTAAAACTTCCAGATGGCACTGTCAAAGTGTTAGTTGAAGGTGAAAAAAGAATTAAAATTTTAAAACATAATGAAAATAGTAAAAGTTATTTAACTTGTGAGGTTGAAATTGTTGATGATCAAAATACCTCAAAAGATCTTGATTATTTAGCTTTGGGGTTAGTAAAAAAATTTGAAAAATTGCAAGTATTAAACAAAAAAGATTTAAGTGATATTTCTAGCAGTTTAAAAAATATAAAAGACCCTTCTCAGATAGCAAATAATATTTCATCTAATTTGAATATTCAAATTTTTGAAAAACAAGAATTACTTGAAATTATAGATGTCAAAAAAAGACTAGAAAAAATACATTTATTGATTGAAAAAGAGACAAGCGTTCTCTCAGTTGAAAAGAAAATAAGAGGCAGAGTTAAAAATCAAATGGAGAAAACTCAACGTGAATATTATTTAAACGAACAATTAAAAGCAATTCAAAAAGAGCTTGGAGAAATAGATGAAGGTAAAGATGAGCTATCATCGCTATCTAAAGCTATAGCAGATGCTAAAATGCCTAAACTTGCAAAAGAAAAATGTTTATCTGAATTAAAAAAACTTAAATCAATGAGCCCTATGTCTGCAGAGGCTACAGTAGTAAGAAACTATTTAGACTGGATGACAGAGCTACCGTGGTCAAACAAGTCATCGATAAATACTGATCTAAATAGTGCTCAAAAAATTTTAGATGAAGATCATTATGGATTAGAAAAAGTTAAAGAGAGAATAATTGAATTTTTAGCTGTTCAAAAAAGAATTCAAAAAATGAAAGGACCAATTTTGTGTCTAGTAGGGCCGCCTGGTGTAGGAAAGACATCTCTAGGTAAATCCATTGCTAAAGCAACAAATAGAAAGTTTATAAGAATTTCTCTAGGCGGAATAAGAGATGAGGCTGAAATTAGGGGTCATAGAAGAACTTATATAGGTTCTTTACCAGGAAAAATAATCCAAATGATGAAAAAAGCAGGAACAAAGAATCCACTTTTTTTATTAGATGAAATAGACAAGGTAGGCAATGATTACAGGGGAGACCCATCCTCTGCTTTATTAGAGGCATTAGACCCAGAACAAAATAAAGAATTCAATGATCATTATTTGGAAGTAGACTATGATTTATCTGATGTGATGTTTGTAACAACAGCTAACACATTAAATATTTTACCACCATTATTAGATAGAATGGAAGTAATTAGGTTGTCTGGTTATACAGAAGATGAAAAAGTTAATATTTCTCAAAAATATTTAATACCAAATCAAAGTAAAAATAATGGTCTTAAAAAAGAAGAATGGACTATTGATGAAAATATTAATAGGAAAATTATTAATAATTACACAAGGGAATCCGGTGTGCGAAATCTTGAAAGAGAAATATCTAAAGTTGCAAGAAAATTAGTAAAAAAAATTGATAATAAAGAAAAAGTTAATAATCATATTAATGAGAAAGATTTAAAAGAACTATTGGGAGTTGAAAAATTCAATCATGGAGAAATTGAAGAAGAAAGTAGAGTAGGCGTTGTGACCGGACTAGCTTGGACTGAGGTTGGCGGTGAAATATTAAAAATAGAATCTGTTGTAATGCCGGGAAAAGGAAAAATGCAAATTACGGGAAAATTAGGAGACGTAATGCAAGAGTCCGTGAAAGCTGCAAAATCTTATATAAGATCTAAGAGTTTAGAATATGGAATTATACCTCCAATTTTTGATAAAAAAGATTTTCATATTCATGTACCAGAAGGTGCGACTCCTAAAGACGGTCCTTCAGCAGGTGTAGGAATGGTTACTTCTATAATTTCAGCAATTACAGAAATACCAGTTAGCAAAGATGTTGCAATGACAGGTGAAATAACTTTAAGGGGCCTTGTATTACCGATTGGAGGATTAAAAGAAAAATTATTGGCTGCACATAGAGCGGGAATTAAGAAAGTTATAATTCCTATTGAAAATAAAAAAGATTTAGTAGAAGTACCAAAAGCTATTATCGACGCAATGGAAATAATACCTGTAAAAAATGTAGATCAGGTTTTAAAAGTAGCATTATTAAAACCATTAAAAAGAATAGAGTGGGTTGATGTTGATCAAATTGCAAAAAAAGACAAAGAAAAAAAAGAACTAAGCACTCACTAAAATTAATCTAACCAATCCTTATATTTTTCAAGGTTATTTAATAAATACTCAGGTAGAAGTGATATACCAACTTTTTTTAAACTTTGATTTCCTGTATATTTTTTATCTTCTTGTTTAGCACTGTGATCGTAAAGTATTTTTTTTTCTTTAACCATTCTTTCCATATCATCTTCTTTCAGTCCACTATATTCATATTCAAGATGATGCATAAAGTTTGATAATTTATAATGAATATCTTTTGGTTTTTTCATAGAGGTAAAATGCCATCCACCTTTTTTAATTATATCAATACCCATATATTTTTTTTCTGAAAAAAAAGTGTCTAGTCGCCAAAAAGGGTAAGATCTTCCTTTTAAATTTCTTATCCATTGCAAATTTTTTAATTTTTTTTTTGTGCACGCGCGTGTTCCTATCCATTTAAAATCTGGCTGAATTAAATTAAACTTATAGTAATACACATCTTGCTCAAATAAAGTTATTTTGTTTTTAAATGAAAAATTTTCTAAATTTGGTATTTCATCTAAATCACTAGATAAAATTAAATCATTATCGTGTGCTTGACTCAGGCCTTTGATTTGCATATTTCTCTGGCCATTTTCTCTTTTCAGAGAATTATCTAAAATTTTTTTATTTTTTATTTCTAAACTATCGTCTTGATTTACTGACTCAATTCCAGCAGGGGGTTGATCGACTACAATATACTCAATTTTGTCCTTAAATTTTGTAAAATTTTTAGGGTCAAAATTTAATTTTTTTCTCCTACCGCTATGTAGATAGGTACTTTCAGTTATAACAAATTTTTTGACATACTTATTGAGTATATTCAGTCGTAAATCTAAAATTAGATCTTCATCAAAATACATGAAGCAGTCAAATATATCCATCTTAATTGAGTTATAATAAAAAATAATATAAGTAAATATTAAAAAAATTCTATGAAAAAAAAAATCATAATTACAGGAGGTCTTGGATATATTGGTACTGAGTTATGTAAGCTATATTCAGGTGTAAGCTGGCATCATGAAATTGTTGTTATAGATAATAGATTTATATCTGAGAGAGTTAATCAAATTCGTAGTTGGAATATGGAATTTATACAAGGAAGCATTTTAGATAAAGATTTAGTAAAAAAATATTGTAGAGACGCTGATGTTATTCATCATTTAGCAGGAATCACAGAGGTTCCAAGAACTAAAAATGAAGCCTCAAAAACTCAAGACGAAAAAATTAAAGAAGTTGGAGAAAAAGGAACACAAAATATTTTAGATTCTGTTAGTGATAGATGTAAAATTATTTTTCCCTCTACTCATGTTGTTTACGAGGGGATAAATGAAGTTCGTACAGATATTAAAGAAGATGAAGATATGAAACCAGTTTTATCTTACTCTTCATCAAAGTCTATTAACGAAAATCAATTAAAACAATCTGGAAAAAACTACGTAATTTTGAGATTAGGTTCAGTTTATGGATACTCTACAGATTCAATGAGATTAGACATAATGCCTAATTTATTTTCTAAAATTGCTTCTCAGGATGGAACACTTAAATTATTTGCAGGAGGAAGGCAGATTAAAAGTTTAGTTCCATTAATAGATGTAGCTAGATGTTTTAAATTTATGGAAGAAAAAAAAGAAATTAAGTCAGAAACTTATAATTTGACAAAAGAAACTTTTACAGTCAAAGAAGTAGCGGAAATTTGCAAGAAACATAATCCAAAAATAAAATTAAAAGAAACCAATGATGAGGTGCCAAACTTAGGATTTTCTTTATCAAACAAAAAACTATTAAGCACAGGTTTTGAATTTTTATATAACCTTGATCAAAATATTAAAGAAATGATTACGAAATGGTCAAAACAAGATTTAATAAAAGATTTAGAGTACGTAAGAGATGGTAAAAATTTATTTGTTGATAAAAGAGGAACAATAAGTAACCACGAGTTAACAGAGCCAATCAATTTAATTGGCATGATAGATTCTAAAAAAGGAACTATTAGAGCCAACCATTATCACCCGCAACAGGAACAAAAATGTTTATTTACTAAAGGACAAATAATAGAAATATTTCAAGACATTATTAATCCTAATGCACCAAAAATTACGCAAGTAGTAAATGCAGGACAGTTATCAATCATAAAACCAAATGTTGCTCACACAATGGTTTTCACAAAAGATACAACATTTTTAAATTTAGTAAGAGGGGAGAGAGATCATGAAAATTATGGAATAACTCACACCGTTAGGCACGTATTTGTTGATGAAAAAGAAAAAAATTTATTGTTGGAAAATTATAAATTTGATTGTCGATCATGCGGAAATACTAATCTTAAAAGAGTAGTGTCATTAGGTTATCAGCCACTTGCAAATAACTTATTAAGAAAAGAAAATGAAAAATGCGAGTTATATCCTCTAGAAGTAAATTACTGTGATAAATGTCATAACTGCCAATTATCTGTTTCTGTAGATCCAAAAAAAATGTTTACAAACTATTTATATACATCCTCAACTTCAAAAATATTTAGAGATCATTTTCTGGTTGCCGCAAAAAAATATATTAAAGAATTAAAATTAAATAAAAAAAAATCTTACATCATTGATATAGGCAGTAATGATGGTGTTGCACTTAAACCATTTTTAGATTTAGGTTTCAAAAAAGTATTAGGAGTAGAACCCGCAAGAAATCTTGCAAAGCTTGCTAACAAAAAAAAAATAAAAACATTTAATGGTTTTTTGGAAAAAAAAAATATTAAAAAAATTAAAAAAAATGCAGATTTAATTTTAGCTTCAAATGTATTTGCTCATTCAGATAACTTAAAAGAAATGGCTGAATGCATGTTTATTCTACTTGGAAAAAAGGGAACAATAGTTATTGAAGTACAATATTTAATGAATACTTTAAAAGATTTAACTTTTGATAATATTTATCATGAACACTATAATTATTGGTCATTAACTTCTCTAGTTATTTTTTTTAATCAGTTTGATGCTAAAATATTTAGATCTGAAAAAGTTGAAACTCATGGAGGTTCTTTAAGAATATACGTAAAGAAAGATAAAAAAGTAAAAATCGAGTCTAGTGTGAAAAACATGCTCAAAGATGAAGAAAAATTTGGAATAAAAAAATATAAAACTTATCAAGAATTTGGAACAAAAGTTTATAAAATTCGAAATAATGTTATTAAAAATATAAAAAAATTAAAAGCAAATAGTAAAATAATAATAGGTTATGGAGCTCCAGCTAAAGCAACTACTGCTTTAAATTTTTTTGGTATTTCAAAAGAAATTGATTTTATTGTTGAAGATAATAAACTTAAGCATCATAAATTTATTCCTGGTGTTAAAATACCAATTAAAAGCAAGTCTCAAATCAAAAGTAAAAATAATTCACTTATAGTTTTAGCGTGGAATTTTTTTAATGATATAAAAAAAAATAATTCAGAATTATCTAATAATTTTATTAATATAAAAGAATTAGAGTCTAGCGATTAGAAACAAGATTCTTTCCTATCTCTAAAATATTTTTAATGCTTTCAAAAAAATAATTTAAATAAAATTCAGCAAATGGCATTTTTAGAATAATGAATTCTTGAAAAAAATGTAAGCTTTTAGAAAAAGCAATTATTACGACTATGAATATAATTAACGAATTATAAAATCCAAATGAAATTTTTTCATCAGATTTATTATTGTTATTAGTAACTATGTTATCAAGATTAATACCGTGTTTTTTTGCCAGGTATTCAGGCGAATACAAACTGACTTCCCTTGTTCTTTTGTTTGTCTTTTTCTTCACTTTAGGTATTTTCAGTGAGCTTGATATTTTTTTATTTCTAGTTTTATTTAACGAAATAGATTTGTTTATTTCATTCTTAACTGGGAATTGTTTCCACTTATTTCCACATGACCCACATTGTACCGTCCTACCTTCGGCCTTAATAGCTTGATCAGGCACAACAAATTTTTTTTCACATGAATTACAGCTTAAAATCATAATAAACCAATATTACAGCTATTTATCGAAATTACACTAGAATTTAAATACTTTTTTACTTTATAAAATTTTTATTGTATATCTCGGTTTATTTAATGGGGCGGTTAGCTCAGTTGGTAGAGCATCTCGTTTACACCGAGAGGGTCATAGGTTCGAGTCCTTTACCGCCCACCATTTAGTGGGGGTGTAGCTCAGTTGGTTAGAGCGATCGCCTGTCACGCGATAGGTCGAGGGTTCGAGTCCCTTCACTCCCGCCACTAATTGATAATCATTTTCAAGTAGACTTATATAAGTTAACATTTATTGATCAACAATAATGCTTCTTTCTGTCCTGTACACTTTAAGGTTAAATGCTATAAATTAGTTATGTTAATATAAGAATCTCTAAACCAAAGTGTATTAGAGTAGATATTAATTAAAAAAAATGATTTACAACTTTTTATCTGAATACTTATCAATTTTAATTTTTTTATTCATAGCCTTATTTTTAAGCATAGGTTTTGTTGTTGCTAATTTATTAGCATCTCCATCTAATCCTGATCCAGAAAAGTTATCAGCTTATGAATGTGGTTTTGAGCCATTTGACGACTCCAGAATGGAATTTGATGTAAGATTTTATCTAGTAGCAATACTCTTTATTATATTTGATTTAGAAATTGCTTTCTTATTTCCGTGGGCAATTTCTTTAGGTGAAATAGGTGCACTTGGATTTTGGTCAATGATATTCTTTATTGGGGTGCTAACAATTGGATTTATTTATGAATGGAAAAAAGGAGCATTAGAATGGGAATAAAATTAGAATCTATTTCAAATAGACAAAAAGAAATACCCGAAGAATTTAAAGACCTTGCTAAAGACTTTACAGAAAATGGTTTTATTACTACCTCTACAAACAATTTAATTAACTGGGCACGAACAGGATCTTTACATTGGATGACTTTTGGACTTGCATGTTGTGCAGTAGAGATGATGCAAACTTCAATGCCGAGATATGATCTTGAAAGATTTGGTGCTGCACCAAGAGCTTCCCCTCGACAGTCTGATGTAATGATAGTAGCGGGAACATTAACTAATAAAATGGCTCCAGCACTTAGAAAAGTTTATGACCAAATGCCTGAACCAAGGTATGTTATATCTATGGGAAGCTGTGCGAATGGCGGAGGGTACTACCACTATTCCTATTCTGTTGTGAGAGGCTGTGATAAAATTGTTCCAGTTGATATTTATGTACCTGGTTGCCCACCTTCAGCCGAAGCATTGTTATATGGAATTTTACAACTTCAGAAAAAAATTAGAAGAGAAGGAACTCTACAAAGATAGATAATGATCCTAAAAAATTTAAAAAATCTTGAAAAGTCAATTAACTCTGAACTTTCTAGTAAGATTCAAAACTCCTCAATTAAACATGATGAACTTTTAGTAAAGATTGGTGAAAATGATTTAATAGACGTAGTTCAATTTTTAAAATCTAATGAAAATTGCAAATTTAGACAATTAATGGACATTGCTGGTGTAGACTATCCTGAAGATGAAAAAAGATTTGAACTAATTTATTTATTTTTATCTCATGAGCACAATACGAGAATTAAACTTTTAATCAAATTTGAACTAAACCATTCTATAAACTCTCTAACAAAAATATTCCCCGCAGCTAATTGGATGGAAAGAGAAGTTTTTGATATGTATGGAATTAAATTTAAAAATCATCCTGACCTTAGAAGAATTTTAACTGACTACGGTTTCAAAGGGCATCCGTTAAGAAAAGATTTTCCTTTAACTGGTTTTAATGAAGTTAGGTATAGCGAAAAAGATAAAAAAGTTATTTACGAGCCAGTAAAACTTGAACAAAATTATAGAAATTTTGATTTTGAGAGCCCTTGGGAAGGCACAAATTACATTAAAGAAATTAAAAATTTAGAAAAAGATGACAAAAAAAACTAAATCATTAAGTTTAAACTTTGGTCCACAGCATCCAGCAGCTCACGGTGTTTTAAGACTTATATTAGAACTTGACGGGGAAGTTGTTGAAAAAGCTGACCCACATATTGGTTTACTTCATAGAGGTACCGAAAAACTTATAGAACAAAAAACCTACACCCAGGCTTTACCTTATTTTGATAGACTAGATTATGTAGCACCAATGAATCAGGAACACGCTTTTGCTTTAGCTGCTGAAAAATTATTAAATGTTGAAGTACCAATTAGAGGTAAATATATTCGAGTAATTTTTTGTGAATTAGGAAGAATTTTAAGTCATATTTTAAATGTTACTACCCAGGCATTAGATGTTGGAGCTTTAACGCCTACACTGTGGGGTTTTGAAGAGAGAGAAACTATAATGACTTTTTATGAGAGAGCTTCAGGTTCAAGACTGCATGCAAATTATTTTAGAACAGGAGGTGTCCATAAAGATATACCTTTAAAACTTGTGGAAGATATAGAAAAATTTTGTAAATCTTTCCCAAAAATAATTGATGATCTAGAAGGTTTATTAACTGATAATCGTATTTTTAAACAACGTAATGTAGAAATTGGCATTGTCTCTAAACAAGACGCACTAGATTATAGTTTTTCAGGTGTAATGTTAAGAGGCTCTGGAGTGCCTTGGGATCTAAGAAAATCACAACCATATGAAATTTATAAAGATTTAGATTTTAAAATACCAATTGGGAAAAATGGTGATTGCTACGATAGATATCTTTGCAGGATAGAAGAAATGAGAGAAAGTGTAAAAATTATTCTTCAGTGTATTGAAAAATTACCTAAAGGCCCAGTTAAATCTATTGATAATAAAATTACTCCTCCAAACAAAGACGATCTTAAAAATTCAATGGAAGCTTTAATTCATCATTTTAAATTATTTACTGAAGGATATAGAGTTCCTAAGGGAGACGTTTATACAGCTGTTGAAGCACCAAAAGGAGAGTTTGGTGTTTATTTAATATCAGATGGAAGCAACAAACCTTATAGATGCAAAATAAGAGCACCTGGCTTTTCACATCTTCAAGCAATGGATTATTTAATTCGAGGTCACATGTTAGCAGATGTGCCGGCAGTTTTAGGTTCTCTGGATATAGTTTTTGGAGAGGTAGATAGATGAGTGTAAAAAAAGTTCACCATGACCAACCTGAAGAGTTTAAATTTTCTAATGAAAATTTAAAGCAAGCTGAGGAAATTTTAAAAAGGTATCCTAAAAAAAATAAAAAAAGTGCTGTAATGCCTCTTTTATATCTGGCTCAAAAACAAAATGAAAATTGGATACCCTTAGCTGCAATGAAGTACATAGCCAATTATTTATCTATGCCTTATATTTCTGTTTATGAAGTAGCTACTTTTTATACAATGTATAATCTCACACCGGTTGGAAAATATTTTATCCAAGTTTGTACAACAACACCTTGCTTAATAAGAGGAGCAGATAAAATTGTAAAATTATGTAAACAAAAAATTTCACAGAATGAAAATGAAATTTCAAAAAAAGGAAATTGCTCATGGATGGAAGTAGAGTGTTTAGGAGCCTGTGTTAGCGCCCCTATGCTTCAAATAAATGATAATTATTATGAAGATCTTGATGAAAAAAGTACAAAAGAAATATTGGAGTCTTTAATTAATAACAAGCCATTAAAACCAGGCTCTTATAGAGGTAGAAAAAATACTGCACCAGAAAAATCTATTAGAACGAATGGAGAAAAGCATGCTTAAAAAAGAGGATAAAATATTTAAAAATCTCTATAATGAATTAGGTTGGGAGATAGATAAATCGATCCTAAGAGATGATTGGAAAAATACTAAAGATTTAATTTCTAAAGGTCGTGAATGGATAATTAATGAAATAAAAATTTCTGAACTTAGAGGAAGAGGAGGGGCAGGTTTTTCAACTGGTCTTAAATGGTCATTTGCTCCAAAAGAGGTAGGATCTAGACCACATTATTTAGTTATTAACGCTGACGAGTCCGAGCCAGGAACTTGTAAAGATAGAGATATTTTAAGATTTGAACCTCAAAAATTAATAGAAGGATGTTTGATCGCCGGTTACGCAGTTCAAGCTCATGTTTGTTATATTTATATTAGAGGTGAATATTTTAACGAGGGTAAAAAATTACAAGAAGCAATTGAGCAAGCTTATGCAAAAAAATATCTTGGTAAAAATGCTTGCGGTTCTGGTTGGGATTTTGATATTCACATACACTATGGAGCAGGTGCTTATATTTGTGGAGAAGAAACAGCTTTACTAGAAAGTATTGAGGGAAATAAAGGTCAACCAAGATTAAAACCTCCTTTCCCAGCATTAGTCGGCTTGTATGGATGTCCAACTATAGTTAATAACGTTGAAACTATAGCTGTAGTTCCAACAATTTTGAGAAGAGGTGGCAAATGGTTTTCTTCAATTGGCAAACCTAAAAATACAGGAACTAAAATATTTTGTATCTCTGGCAATGTTAATACACCCTGTAATGTTGAAGAAGAGATGGGTATTCCACTGAAAGACTTAATTGAAAAACATGCTGGAGGCGTTATTGGAGGGTGGGATAATCTTCAAGCAGTTATTCCAGGTGGTTCTTCGATGCCTTTATTGCCAAAAAAAATATGTGACTCGATCACGATGGATTTTGACACTCTGATTGAAAATAAAAGTGGATTAGGTACAGCAGGGATTGTGGTTATAAATAAAGACCAAGATATTGTTGCGTGCATGGCTAGAATAGCAAGATTTTATAAACACGAAAGCTGTGGTCAATGTACACCATGCCGTGAAGGATCTGGATGGATGTGGAGAATTTTAGATAGAATAGTAAAAAGAAAAGCAACTTATAGTGATGTAGATTTATTGTCAGATGTTACAAAACAAATTGAAGGTCATACTATTTGCGCTTTTGGTGAGGGGTCAGCTTGGCCAGTTCAAGGTTTATTAAGACATTTTAGAAAAGAAGTTGACAGTCGATGTAGAGATGAGCCCATAATAAAGAAAAAATTAAATAATCCTTATTTAGTTGATCAACATTTGTTGGATAATAAAAATGCCTAAAATAAAAATAAATGGAAAAGAAATAGAGTTTGAAAAAGGAATGACAGTTTTACAAGCTTGTGAACTTGCAGACGTTGAAATACCCAGATTTTGTTATCATGAAAAACTTTCCATAGCTGGAAACTGTAGAATGTGTTTGGTAGAAATGGAAAGATCTCCTAAACCTATTGCATCTTGCGCAATGCCAGCAACAGAAGGAATGAATATTAAAACAAATACACCACTAGTAGAAAAAGCGAGAAAAGGTGTTATGGAATTTTTACTAGCTAACCACCCATTAGACTGTCCAGTTTGTGATCAGGGTGGTGAATGTGATTTACAAGATCAATCATTATATTATGGAGTAGATAAATCTAGATTTTTAGAAAATAAAAGAGATGTAAAGGAAAAATATATGGGTCCTTTGATTAAAACCCAAATGACTAGATGCATCCATTGCACAAGATGTATTCGATTTGCTACTGAAGTTGCTGGTGTGCCCGAAATTGGAGCCATAGGTCGAGGTGAAAATATGGAAATCACTACCTATTTGGAAAAATCGATGGCGTCAGAGTTATCAGCTAACGTAATCGATTTGTGTCCTGTCGGAGCATTGACATCAAAACCTTACGCTTTTGAAGCAAGGCCATGGGAATTAAAAAAAACAGAGAGTGTGGATGTAATGGATGCTGTAGGTTCAAATATAAGAGTTGATACATATAATTGGGAAGTAAAAAGAATATTACCAAGACTCAACAACGAGATTAATGAAGAATGGATTTCTGATAAAACAAGATATTCTTGTGATGGGCTTTTAAAACAAAGACTAGACGTTCCATATATAAAAAAAGAAAATAAATTACAAAAATCGAATTGGGATGAGGTAATTAAACTTTTAGTAGACAAAATACAATCAGTTCAACCTGAGGAAATAGCAGGGCATATTGGAGATACAATTAATATGGAAAATGCTTTAGCTTTTAAAAAATTATTTAAGATTTTAAAAAGTAATAATTTAGAGTTTAGAGAAAAAAAAATTTATATTAACCCAGCAGAAAAAATAAATTACATTTTTAATTCTTCAATAACTGGTATTGAGGAATCAGATTTAATATTATTAATAGGCACAAATCCAAGACATGAAGCAACAATTTTAAATGCGAGAATAAGAAAAACATTTGCTCAAAAAAATGTTCCTATTTTTTCAATAGGTAATCCTGGAAATTTAACTTATGATTACGAGGTCATTGGAAATAAAACTGACGATATTAAGAAAATAATTAATAAAGAACACAATTTTTCTCAAAAATTACTATCTGCAAAAAAACCGATTATTATAATAGGTGAATCTGCTTTAGAGTTGAAAAGTGGAAAATATATATTTGAAGAATTAAAAAAATTTTTAATTAAAAATAATTTTATCAATAAAAATTGGAATGCATTAAATATTTTAATACAAAATGCGTCAACTGTTGGCTTGTTAGATCTTAAAATTTTATCAAATGAAAAAGAAAATGATTTTTCATTTTTTGATAAGCTATCTAATAATAAATTTAAATTTTTATATTTACTAGGTTCTGACAATATAAATTTTAAGAAAAATAATGAATTTATTGTTTATCAAGGCAGTCATGGGGATAGAGGTGCGGAAATAGCTGATGTTGTTCTTCCAAGTGCAACTTACACAGAACAAAATGGTTTATATGAAAATTTAGAAGGTAGAGTTCAAGAATGTAAAAAAGCCTCTTATCCTATAGGTGAGTCTTTAGAAGATTGGAAAATCTTTAATCGTATTATTAAAAAAATAGGTACAAAGAATAACTTAACTAATTTTGAACAATTAAGAAAAGAAGTTTTACAATTAATTCCAAATTTTACTGAGATGAATGAACTTCCCAAACAATCTGAAGTACATGATTTAAATATCAAAACAAATTTTGAAAGCGAAGAAGTTCTAATAAAAGATCTTGATTATTATTATACAAATTCTATTTCGCGATCGTCAAAAACAATGAGTGAATGCAGACAGATAAAAAATGATAATAAAAAAAATGGAACTAATAATTAATGTTTGAATATATGCAAATTATTGGCCAAGAATTTTACAAAATTTTATTCGTGTTGCTTCCTGTCTTGGTATCTGTAGCAATGATTGTTTGGTTAGACAGAAGAGTATGGGGAATGGTTCAAAAAAGAAAAGGCCCAAATGTAGTAGGTCCTTTTGGTTTGCTTCAAACATTAGCAGACGCACTAAAATATATTTTTAAAGAAATAATCATTCCTTCTAGCGCTAATAAAGCAGTTTTTATTTTAGCTCCAATTGTAACTATGACATTAGCTTTAGTTGCTTGGGCAGTCATTCCTATGAGTGAGGATTTTGTGTTGTCAGATATAAACGTTGGTATACTATACTTATTTGCTATTTCATCTCTTGGTGTTTATGGAATAATTATGGGTGGATGGGCCTCAAATTCAAAATATCCTTTTTTGGGAGCCATAAGGTCTGCAGCTCAAATGGTTTCATATGAAGTATCTATTGGAATTATTATAATTAATGTTCTTATTTGCGTAGGCTCATTAAACTTAAAAGACATCGTCTTGGCACAAAAAGAATTATGGTATGTAATTCCTCTCTTTCCAATGTTTGTTATTTTTTTTATTTCTGCTCTGGCAGAAACCAATAGACCACCTTTTGATTTACCAGAAGCAGAAGCAGAATTAGTTGCCGGGTACCAGACAGAATATTCTGGAATGATGTATGCTATGTTTTGGCTTGGTGAGTATGCAAATATATTATTAATGTGCGCAATTGGTTCTATTTTATTCTTAGGGGGCTGGTTACCAATTATTGATATTTACCCAATTAATTTAATTCCGGCACCAATTTGGATGATCGTAAAAATTTTATTTTTATTTTTATTATTCGCGATTACTAAAGCAATTGTACCAAGGTACAGATATGATCAGTTAATGAGACTGGGTTGGAAAATTTTATTACCTTTTTCTTTAATATATCTAGTTTTAACAGCAAGTTTTTTATTTTATTTTGATAAATTACCAAAAGGTAATTTCTAATGACTTTAAGTAGAATTTTTAAAACTATTTTTCTTATAGAATTTGTTAAAGGTTTTATAATGGCGATTAAAGAAATATTTAGAAAATCTAAAACAATTAATTATCCTTTTGAGAAAGGATCAATAAGTCCTCGTATGAGAGGTGAGCATGCACTAAGAAGATACTCTAATGGTGAAGAAAGATGTATCGCTTGCAAGCTTTGTGAAGCCGTTTGTCCAGCACAGGCTATTACAATTGAGTCAGCGGAAAAGGATGATGGAAGTAGAAAAACTACTAGGTATGATATTGATATGTTGAAATGCATTTACTGTGGACTTTGCCAAGAGTCTTGTCCTGTTGATGCTATTGTCCAAGGACCAAATTTTGAGTTTTCAACGGAAACTAGAGAAGAACTTTATTACAATAAAAAAAAATTATTAGATAATGGAGATAGATGGGAAACTGTTTTAGCAAAAAATATTAAACTAGATAAACCTTATAGATAAATGTTAGCCCACTCTATTTTCTTTTATTTTTTTTCGATAATAGCAATTTTTTCATCACTAATGGTGATTACTTCTAAAAATACTGTTAATTCAGTTTTCTTTTTAATTTTAGATTTTATCTCTGTTGGGTGCCTATTTATTATGATGGGTGCTGAATTTTTAGGAATGATTGTTTTAATTGTTTATGTTGGCGCTGTAGCTGTTCTATTTTTATTTGTTGTAATGATGCTTAATGTAGCTGAACAAAAACAATCTTGGTTTATTGGAAAAAAATCAACCCATATTCCAATTGGATTAATTGTAAGTGTCTTAATTCTTTTAGAATTATTAGTAGTTGTAGGTGGATGGAAATACAAAGATAAACTTATGTCTAGCAGCACATTAGATGTGTCACATATTACTAATACTCATCAATTAGGTTTAGTAATGTACACAGATTATATTTTATATTTTCAGCTAGCAGGAGTAATACTTTTATTATCCATGATTGGGGCTATTCTTCTAACTTTTAGACAAAGAAAAGGTGTTAAAAGACAAAGTTATTTCAATCAAATTTCAAGAAATCCAGCAACTTCAATTGAATTAAAAGAAGTAGAGTCAAACAAAGGAGTTAAAATAGATGATTGATATTGGATTAGGACATTATTTATCATTAGGAGCTATTATATTTTTTTTAGGAACCGTAGGTATTTTTTTAAATAGAAAAAATGTGATTGTTATTTTAATGTCGATTGAGTTAATTTTACTTGCTGTAAATATTAATCTAATTTCATTTTCAATTTTTTCTGGCAATATAGTTGGCCAAATATTTACAATGTTGATTTTAACTGTAGCTGCTGCTGAGGCAGCAATAGGTTTAGCAATCATTGTTATTTATTATAGAAATAAAGGCTCCATTAGAGTTGAAGACATACATGGAATGAAAGGATAAATGGAGTACGCTATCATTTTTCTTCCATTAGTTGGATCAATTGTCGGATATATAGGAAAATCATTAATAAAATATTTTTCAGAAATGTTAACTAGCTTGTTGGTTAGTATTTCAGCTGTTTTATCTGTAGTTTTATTTTGGAATGGAATTCAAAATAACACATATGGAAATTATAAAATATTTGAATGGATAAGTTCAGGTAATTTTGTTGCTAATTGGTCAATTAATATAGATCCACTTAGTTCAGTAATGCTTGTTGTCGTGACTTTTGTATCTGCATTGGTTCACATTTATTCAATAGGTTACATGAGTAATGATCCACATAAACCTAGATTCATGTCCTACCTGTCGCTTTTTACTTTTTCAATGTTGGTTCTTGTTGTGTCAGATAATTTTTTACAATTATTTTTTGGTTGGGAGGGGGTAGGTCTTTGTTCGTATTTGTTAATTGGATTTTGGTATCAAAAAGAGTCTGCAAATAACGCAGCAATCAAAGCATTTATTGTAAATAGAGTCGGTGATTTTGGTTTAGCAATTGGTATTTTTCTTATCTTCTTTTATTTTGGAACTATAAATTTTAATGAAGTTTTTGATTTAGCACCTCAATTTATAGAAAAAAATTTAATATTTTTTGGAATTGAAACATCTTTAATTACACTAATTTGTCTATTTTTATTTATTGGAGCCATGGGGAAGTCAGCTCAATTTCTACTTCATACTTGGTTGCCAGATGCCATGGAAGGCCCGACACCAGTTTCAGCATTAATTCATGCTGCAACAATGGTAACCGCAGGAGTATTTTTAGTTGTAAGGTGTTCACCATTATTTGAATATTCTCAAACAGTTTTAAATATAGTTACTATAGTTGGAATGATTACAGCGATTTTTGCTGCTTCAGTTGCTTTAGTTCAAAATGATATAAAAAAAATAGTAGCTTATTCAACTTGTAGCCAATTAGGCTATATGTTTTTTGCTGCCGGTGTTGGAGCCTATCATGTAGCAATGTTTCATTTATTTACTCATGCATTTTTTAAAGCTTTATTATTTTTAGGATCAGGTTCCGTTATTCATGCATTTAAAGATGAACAGGATATTAGAAATATGGGCGGGGTCAGAAAAAAACTTCCTTATACTTACGTTTTTATGTTGATAGGAACTTTAGCGTTGACCGGGTTTCCTTTTTTGTCAGGCTTTTATTCTAAAGATGCAATAATTGAGTTTGCATATTTAAGAAATTCATCTTTAGGTAATTATGCCGCAACCGTTGGAATTTTTACAGCTTTCCTTACTTCAATATATTCCTGGAGATTATTTTTTAAAACTTTCCACGGCCCTTATAATAATAAAAAAGTTTCAATTAATGACACTCATGAGTCCCCAGTTATAATGTTGGTTCCTTTATTCTTTCTAAGTATTGGTGCGATATTGTCAGGATATTTTTTCAAAGAAACTTTTATAGGACATCATAGTAATGATTTTTGGCAAACATCAATATTTTTTCTTAATGAAATAAAACATAATCCAGTCCCCTCATGGTTTTTATTGTTAACGCCATTTTTGGTAGTAGTTTCTATCCCAATTTCTTTCTATTACTATGTTGCTAATACAAAAATTTTACAAGGATTTAAAAAAACTAATTTTCCATTATATAATTTTTTACTTAATAAATGGTTTATAGATGAATTATATGAATATCTTTTTATAAAGCCTGCAAAAAAAATAGGATCATTTTTTTGGAAGCAAGGTGATCAAGGTATAATCGATAGATTTGGTCCTGATGGTATTTCTAAATTAATAAAAAAACTTTCTGATAAAGCAAGTCTTTTTCAAACTGGATTTATTTACGACTATGCTTTTGCGATGCTTATAGGTTTGACAATTTTACTAACTTATTTAATTTTAAATTAAGATGAATTTCCCAATTTTATCAACATTAATATTTTTACCTTTGGTGAGTTCTTTTTTTATTTTTTTATCAAAAGGAAATAAAAATAATAATAGTGCAGTTTATATTTCTCTTTTTAGTAGTTTAGCTACTTTTACATTATCATTATTCGTCTGGTATTCTCTAGACTCTTCATCAGCAGATTTTCAATTTTTAGAAGAAAAATCTTGGATTAATGAATTTATAAAGTTTAAATTAGGCATTGATGGAATTTCAATACTTTTTATAGTTTTAACAGCCTTAATCACTCCTATTAGCATTATTTCTTGCATAAACAGTGTCAAGGTTAGGTTAAAGGAGTTTTTAATTGCAATTTTAATTTTAGAAACTTTCATGATTGGTGTTTTCTGTTCTTTAGATTTAGTAGTTTTTTATTTATTTTTTGAAGCGGGACTAATTCCAATGTTTTTAATAATAGGTGTTTGGGGCGGTCCTCGTAGAGTCTATGCATCTTTTAAGTTTTTTCTTTTTACTCTTTTGGGTTCTGTTTTAATGTTGGTTGCTATTATCGCTATCTATTGGATAACTGGAACTACCGATGTTACAGAAATATATAAAATTCAAATTCCAAAAGAATATCAGAATTTACTATGGCTTGCTTTTTTTAGTTCTTTTGCTGTGAAGATGCCGATGTGGCCAATTCATACCTGGTTACCAGACGCTCATGTAGAAGCTCCAACAGCAGGATCAGTAATATTGGCAGCTGTACTTCTAAAAATGGCTGGTTATGGATTTTTAAGATTCTCTTTACCTATGTTCCCAATAGCATCAGAGTATTTTACCCCTCTTATTTACTCATTAAGTATTATCGCAATTATTTACACTTCGTTAGTTGCATTAATGCAAGAGGATATGAAAAAACTAATCGCTTACTCATCTGTAGCGCATATGGGTTTTGTTACGCTGGGAATTTTTACTTTTACTAAACAAGGTATTGAAGGAAGTATTTTTCAGATGATAAGTCATGGATTAATATCAGCTGCTTTATTTCTTTGTGTAGGTGTGGTTTACGATAGACTACATTCAAGAATGATAAGTACTTACGGTGGATTAGTAAATTATTTGCCAAAATACTCATTTCTATTTATTCTTTTTGCCTTAGCTGGATTAGGTCTTCCTGGCACATCAGGATTTCTTGGAGAATTTTTAGTTTTAGCTGGAGCTTTTCAAAAAAATTACCTTGTATCAATGCTAGCAACTTTTGGAGTTATTCTTGGCGCAGCATACATGCTTTGGCTGACTAAAAGAGTTATATTTGGAAATACTAACAATGATGAAATTAAAAATTTAAAAGATATAAATAATTTAGAAACATTAATGTTACTTACTTTGGGGCTATTAATTATTTTATTTGGTTTTTATCCAGCTCCATTAATTGATACTTTAAATGTTTCTGTAGACAACTTAATTAACAATTATGAAATTGCTATACAAAATAAAGGGATAAATT
>JAOHNF010000006.1 GCA_028103285.1 Candidatus Pelagibacter sp.
AGTTAGAACTTATTTTACCCATCTTATAAATAATTTTCCAGCTTTTTAAATCTATTGGCATAACTGACAACCGACTTTGTTTAATAAGCGGTAAGTGAGAAATAGTCTTAGTTTTTTTAATTTTTTCGAGACTTACAGGGTATTTTAGGTCTTCTTGAAACATAACTTGAACGGCAACAAACCTTTCCTTTTTGTCAGTTTTATCAACAAAAGCTTCTTTGATTACCTTAACAATACCTACTATTTCTTTGCCGATGTTAGAGTGGTAAAAAAAACAAAGATCTCCAACTTTCATAGCTTTTAAATTGTTTGCAGCTTGATAATTTCTCACACCATCCCAAGTAGCTCCTTTAGCGCCAGCTTTTTTTTGTTGTTCCAAAGACCAGACATCTGGCTCAGATTTCATTAACCAATATTTCATTCTTTTATAATCTTAATAAGAAATGCCCCCAAAGCATAAATGTTTCTTTATCATTAGTATCAAACTCTTTTGCAACACTATTAGGACTTTTTCCATAAGTACCTTTAATTTCAAAAATTTTATATCCCTTCGACTTAAAAATTTTTCTATATTCTTGATGTCTAAGTCTATTTTGAAAAAGCATCGATGAATTATATTTCCCCCATTCGTTGTTGTTAAACTTTAAAAAATTCAAACTATTGATATTTTTATCGGTATGTGAATAGTGATCAGAATAATCGACAGAAGCAGATATAATCCCATTTATTTTAATTATTTTCTTTAATAGATCAAAATTTTCTTTAAGCTCTTCTTCAGGTATGTGTTCCAGGGTAGTCGATGAAATACAGGCATCAAACTGTAATTTTTTTTCTCTTATTTGCTTCAGATCCATTGGAGCCAAATAATTTAGATTATAAATTTTCTTTAAATCATAAGATGATTTTGCAAATGGCAATCTATTAACTCTTAATATTTTCGAAATTTGATCATTGGATTGGTTAAATAAATCTAAATCGAGCATATTCGATACATCTATTAACGTTTGCTCTAATTTTTGATTAAATTTATAACTTAAATAAATATTTTGAGCTAAAGTTTTGCCTGCACCGATTTCTAATATTGTTTTAGAATTATTTTCTTTTAAAAATTTAAAGTGGTAATCCCAATAAAAAATAATTTCTTTAAACTTAACACTTGATCTTTTTGTAATTTTTTTTTGTACAAAAAATAATAATTGATATAATTCAAAATAACTAAAGATCTTGTACAGTAAAGATTTTATTTTCCAATTTATCTGGAACATTATAAATTTAAAACTGGCCCTTTCATATGGAGAGTTGGTTTCATTAACCAATGTTTTCCCATAATTTATATGATAAACTTTTTTATAATATCTTACATTACTTTTTGGGTTTGAGTTTAACGCTGTTGATAACAGGATATTGCAATGAGCTTAATTTCTTCAAGAAATTTTGCTTTCTTTATACTCCAAACATAATTTTTGTGCTTTTCCGATTGCTTCTTTTACTCCTTAACCAATACTGTTTTTTCATTTTCCCGCAACAACCATGCCTTCTATTAACATCGTTGGTGCATTCGTTGAGTATTTAAACTCAAGATCATCTGCTAAAGTTATATTTTTAAACATATCATTAAAATTTCCAGCTATAGTAATTTCACTAACAGGATATTTAAATACTCCATTTTCCAACATAAACCCTGTTGCACCTACAGAATAGTCTCCAGTAACCAAGTTACTTCCATGACCGATTGTTTCAGTTATATATAATGTTCTTTGATTTACCCTTAAAAGATTTTTGTATGAGATAGATCCTTTTTCAAAATATAAATTACTTGTTCCTCCGCTTCTACCGTTTGATTTTAGGTTCAATTTCTTTCCATAATAAGTATCAACCAGATAATTTTTTAAAACACCCTGATCTACTAATTTTAATTCCTTAGTTTTAACTCCTTCATCATCAAAATTCCTTGAACCTAACCCTTTAACTATATCAGGCTTGTCATAAATATTTATTGAGGATGAAAATATTTCTTCATTTATTTTATCTTTTAAAAACGAAGTTCCTCTTGCTATAGAGGAGGCTGATATTGCGCTTGCTAAGACACTTAATATTCCTTTTGAAATCCTTCTATCAAAAATAATACTTATTTTTTCACTTTCTATTTTTTGAGGATTTAATTTTTGAATTGTTTTTTTAGCTGCCAATGATCCAATTTTATTTGGTCTAAGCATATCGTGTAAGTGGCATGTGCTTGTAAATTCATAATCTCTTTCCATTTTATTATTAGTATTTTTTGCAACAGCAACACAAGATGCTGAGAAAAATGATGACCTATAACCATTTAAAAAACCATCACTGCTTGCTAATATAAAATTTGATTTAGACTCTGAAAAACCAGTTTCTGTATTAATAATCTCTTTCTTTTCAAGAGCAACCTCTTCAACTTCTTTTAAATATTCAATTTTTTTATCATTCTTAATGTGATCATCATCATATAAATTTAAATCTTTAATTCTTGTTGCTAGCAAATCTTTATCTGGTAGAGAATTAAATTCATCCTCAGGTGTAATTTTAGTTGTTTCCACACATCTTTCTATTAGGGTTTTAATATTATCCTCTGATAGATCTGATGATGAAATACTAGATTTTTTCTTACCTATATAAGTTGTTAAACTAACACGCAGACTATCTGATCTGTCTGACTCATCTAGTTTTCTATTTCTAAAATTAACTGTTTCAGAAATGGAATGTTTCACTATTGCTGTCGAATCTGTTGCACCTAATTTCTTTGCTAAATCAATACAATAAGATGCTTTTTCTTTTAAATAATCTTGATCTTTGACCATATGATTTATAATTGAGTTCCACCTACAGTCATTTTATCAATTAAGATCGAAGGTTGGGCTACTCCAACTGGCACACCTTGTCCTGCTTTTCCACAAGTTCCAATACCAGGATCAAGCATCATGTTATTTCCAACCAATGAAACTTCCTTTAAGATTGATGGGCCATCACCAATTAATGTTGCCCCCTTGATAGGAGCACCTATTTTACCATTTATGATTTCATAAGCCTCAGTGCAATTAAATACAAACTTTCCTGAAGTAATATCTACCTGACCGCCACCAAAACTTACTGCAAATATTCCTTTATCGACTGATTTAATCATTTCTTCTTGAGAGTATTTTCCATTTAGCATCATTGTATTTCTCATTCTAGGGAGAACTACATGTTTGTAACTTTCTCTTCTCCCACTTCCTGTAGATCTAGTATTCATTAACCTTGCATTTAAACGATCTTGCATAAAGTTTTTTAATATACCATTTTCAATTAAAATAGTTTTCTCTGTGGGGGTTCCTTCATCATCAATTGTTAAGCTTCCTCTTCTATTATGCAAAGTCCCATCATCAACAATTGTAACTCCTTCACTTGCAACTCTCTGACCCATTAAATTATGAAACGCGGATGTTTTTTTTCTATTAAAATCTCCTTCTAAACCATGACCTATTGCTTCATGAATAAGTATTGCAGGCCATCCTGGTCCTAAAACCACTTTCATTTCTCCTGCGGGTGCAGGCTTACTATCTAAATTTACTGAAGCAATTCTAAATGCCTCATCACATACTTTTTTCCAATTATCATCTTTAAGATATTCATCGTAAGACTGTCTGCCACCAATACCGTAAACGCCGGTTTCTTTTTTGCCATTTTTTTCGAGCATTACAGAAACATTAAAACGAATTAAAGGCCTAACATCTGTCAGTACTTCACCACCTGATCTAATTATTTCTATAGACTTATGTTCTCCAGAAAAACTCGCAGTTACTTGATGAACAATTCCACTTTTTGCTCTTGTATAATTATTAACTTCTTTTAAGAGTTCTAATTTTGATTGAAGTGATTTTTCTTCTATGGGATTAATATTTTTATAAAATTGTTTATTTGTTTTGGGTATTTTATGATTATAAACACCTTTCTTCGATTTCAAAGTTGAGCTTAAATTATCAGCTGATTGTTTTAATGAATTTTTTGAAATTTCGTTTGAATGTGAATATGCAACAACCTCACCTGTTACGGCTCTAAAGCCATAACCTAAATCTGAACTATAAGTAGAGCTTTTAATTTTTTCATCATCCAATACAATAGACTCACTCTTTGAATTTTCTAAATAAAGTTCACCATCGTCAGTGTTATTTAGTGTTTCAGAAATAATTTTTTCTGCATCATTTCTTGATAAATCTGTTTTGTTAAAGAAATCAGTCATACTAATCAAATAGTAGTTATAATTTTTTTTTCAATTAGTATATTTTGCATATATTTAAGTAGCTAACTCAAGGTAATTTTACTAATTAATAAACAAAAAGATAATAAATCTGATCCACGTTAGGCGCTACAAATTCAGTACCAATAAGTGTTATTAGGTTATTTCTTCCAAATTTCATTAATAGCTACATCATCTTGAAATATTATATTTTCTTTCTTATATCCTAAATCATATAAAAATTTATCTATTAATTCTAAAGTGATACTTTTTGGAATTAAAGTTGGATGTTTTTCTAACATAATTAAAGTATTATAATTTTTAAGAGTATTTTTTGCTCCTTGCAAAATTTCATACTCAGCCCCCTCAACGTCAATCTTAATAAATTTAGGATCAAGACCAAATTTTTCCACAAGGAAATCTATCTTAAAAGATTTAATAATTTCTTCATTATTAAAATTTTCAATTTCTTCAGAATAAACTAGATGACCATATTTTGTTTGTTTTTTATTTACAACGTTACCACTTCCAATAGGGTTAAAAATAAACTCTAACTTAATATGTTTAAATAATTTTTTTAGAACTCCTAAATTATTTAATAAATCTTTTTTATAATTAGGATCAGGCTCACATAAAACAAAAGTATCTTTGTTATTAGCTTTTGGCGCCAAAAGAAATGCATAAGACCCATGATGAGCCCCAACATCAATAAAGTCTCCTCCACTATAAAAATTAAAAACAATGTCAGATTCTTCTTTTAATCTGGGGTAATCTTTCCAATAATTTAACAATGAAACAATTTGTAAATTTACAGAATATTTTTTTTTATCCCATAGAAGTGTAGAAGCAGGAACATATTTCTCAAATTTTTTTAAAAAAGTATAGAGAAAAGGAATTGTTCTTTTTAATGCTAAAGACAAGTTAATTTTTCGTTAATTGGCATTGAAAATAGTTTATTTTTTTCAGTCTTCATATTAATTTTTAAATTTAAGTAAAAAATATTTCTATAGTATATATATTTCTTTGTTATCGACATCAAAATTTTTTGAAATCAATTATGGTTTTACCTATACTTACCTTATATTTTTAATCCAGGTCCTTTCATATAAGGTGCATTTTCATCCAGCGGCCATCTTGATTTGGCCGATATATTTAAGTCATCTATTAAGTTTTTTTTGAATCTTTGTATGCCAGCCCAAGCAATCATTGCTGCGTTATCACCACAAAATTTTAAATCAGGATAAATAGCTTTAAAATTCATTTCTTGTGATAAATTAGACAAGGTATATCTAATAGACTTATTAGCTGCAACACCACCGGCAACTATTAATTGAAAATTTATTTTTTTAGTCTTGTTTCTAAACATTTCTACTGCAACTTTAGTTTTTTTATAAAGGATTTTATTAATAGTATTTTGAAATGAAGCAGCCAAATTATATTTTAATTTTTCCTCTCCATTAATTTTTTTAGACTCTCGTAAAACAGCAGTCTTAAGACCTGCAAAAGATAAATTGCATCCCGCGCGATTAATTATTGGTTCTGGAAGTTTAAAAAATTCTTTATCACCTAGTTTAGCAAATTTTTCAACATTAGGTCCACCAGGATAACCTAAATCTAACATCCTCGCAGTTTTATCAAACGCTTCACCCAATGCATCATCAATAGTGGTTCCTAATTGTTCATATTCATTTACATCTTTCACTATGAGAAACTGAGTATGACCTCCAGATATTAATAAAAGTAAGTATGGAAACTCAGTTTTTTCTTGTAATCCCGGACTTAATGCGTGACCTTCTAAATGGTTAACGCCTACAAAAGGTTTGTTAGAAAACGCTGCAATTGATTTTCCAATATTTAATCCAACAGTTAAACAAACTATTAAACCAGGACCAGCAGTCGCTGCAACACCATCTACTTCTTCAATAGCAATTTTACTTTCTTTCAAAGCTGTATCTATAATGTACTCTATATTTTCTAAATGGGCTCTTGCAGCTAACTCAGGTACAACGCCTCCAAATTTCTTATGTTCTTCAATTTGACTTGAGACAATATTGGACAAAATATCCGCTGTTCCATTATCATTTTCTCTAATAATTGCTGCAGCCGTTTCATCACAACTTGTTTCAATTCCTAAAAAAGTTATTTTTTTTGTCATAGTTTACTTTTTTAATTTTTAAATAGTATAAATTAGATCTATCAAATATATAATCAATTAATGACTAAAATTACAATTGGAGCCAGAGGAAGCAAGCTTTCTATTGCATATGTAGAAAAGGTAAAAGAACTTTTGCTAAAAGAAAATAAAGAGCTAAAAAAAGAGAATATTAATTTTAAAGCCATTAAAACTTCCGGTGATTTATATCAAAATATAAAAATCTCCGAGATTGGAGGTAAAAATTTATTTTGTAAGGAAATTGAAAAAGAATTAATAAATAATAATATAGATATGGCGATGCACTCCTTGAAAGATATGGAGTCTGTAGAGGATAATAAACTAATTATTGGCGCATATATTAAAAGAAATGATTTTAGAGATGTTATTATAAGTAATAAAATTAAAGGTTTAGAAGATCTTAAAGATAAAATAGTTATTGGTTCTAGCTCCAGACGGAGAGAACTACAACTTAAAAAAATTAATCAAAATATATCGGTCGTTAACATTAGAGGAAATATTGATACTAGAATTAAAAAACTTGAAGAAGAAAAATTAGACGGAATAATTTTAGCTGCCGCAGGAGTTAAAAGTTTAAATTTAAATAATAAAATAAGCATATCATTTGACACGGAAGTAGTTTTACCAGCAGCAGGGCAAGGAATTATCGCAGTGCAATGTAAAAAAAATGACGAAGTAGCAAAAAATTTTTTAAAAAATATTAATGATCCAGAAACTGAATTATGTGCAAAAGCCGAACGTAAAATGCTTCAAGTAATAGGAGGTGATTGTGAAACAGCAGTAGGGGGCTTGGCTGTCATAGAAAACAATAATCTTAAATTAAAAGCGCAGTTATTTTCAGACTCAGGTGCTGAAAGTTTTGAGTATGAATTCACTGGCCGAGATGTAGATGCGATTAATATTGGAAAAGCTGTCGGAGAAAAATTGTTAAACTTAGCAGGTGCAGAATTTAAAAAAAAATGAATATCTTACTAACCAGACCATTAATTGATGCGGAAGATTTAATGGGAAAGTTTTTTTCTCTTGGTCATAAAATTATTCATATCCCAACTTTAAAAATATCAGCAGCCAATTTTGTTCCTGCTGATGCTAACAAATACGATGTATTTATTTTTACAAGTGCAAATGCGATTAGAAATTTAAGATTGATTAATCACGATAAGAATAAGATTTGTTTCTGTGTTGGGTCTATTACTGAAAAAATTGTAAGACAAGCTGGTTATAACAACACAATTTCCGCAGGCGGAACAGTTAATGCTTTAAAAAATATTATTTTAAATTCAGATCAAATCGATAAAAAAAAATCTATAGCTTATTTCTGCGGTGATAATATTTCTTCAAACTTAGACATGGAGCTTAAAAAAGAAGGGCACCGGATTGATAAAATTATTAATTATACTTCAGAAAAAATCACCGATCTTAATGAAGAAAATAACAAAATAATAAACAATTATCCTCCGGACATAATTTTCATTTACTCAAAAAGAAGCGCTGAAAGCTTTATTGAAATAGTAAAAAAATACGCTCTCAATGGCTTAATGACAGACTCTAGAGTATTATGTATAAGTGAAAAAGTTTTAAGTGTATTAAAGAATTCAGGGTGGAAAAAATTGGAAATTTTTGAGCCTGGAGAAGAAATAATAAAACTAGAAGTATAAAAAAATGGAAATATTACAAAATTTTAAAAGTTTATTTTTTGACGTATGGAAAAAAGGAATTTCTGGAGTTAATATTTCAGAGATAATTATCGCGTTATTGATTTTTTTACTTTTTTTGTTTTTAAGAGGTGTTTTCTCTAAGTTTGTAGTCAAACGTTTAGAAAACTATGTATTAAAAACTACGAACAATTTCGATAATTCTTTGGTTTTTTCTATGGAGGGACCAGCGAAATTTTTTCCTGTTGTCCTGGGATTTTTTGTTTCAACAAGTTATTTAACAGTTGAAACTCAAGCAGCTCAGTTTTTAGAAACAGTTAATCGTTCTTTAATTACTATTTTAATATTTTGGACATTTCATCAAATCATAGGCCCCTTATCCGCTGTAATTAAATCAGTCGGTGGTTTACTTTCTAAAGATTTAATTAATTGGATTATTAAAGCAATAAAAGTTTTAATTTTTATTTTAGGTCTTGCTGCGGTGCTCGAACTTTGGGGAATTAAAATAGGTCCAATCATTGCAGGACTAGGTTTGTTTGGTGTTGCTGTAGCGTTAGGTGCGCAAGATTTATTTAAAAATTTAATTTCAGGTATATTAGTTTTAGTAGAAAGAAGATTTCAAGTTGGTGACTGGATCTGTGTCGAAGACGTTATCGAAGGAACCGTCGAAAGCATTGGATTCAGGTCAACTGTTGTAAGGAGATTTGATAAATCTCAAGCAACAATTCCGAATTTCCAATTTGCTGAAAATGCAGTGATTAATTATACACAAACCACGAATAGAAGAATTAATTGGATGATTGGATTGGAATATAGAACTACCAGCGAACAATTAAAAAATATCAAAAATCAAATTGAAAGTTATATAAAAAAAAGTGATGACTTTATTAAATCTGAAAGCACCATGCTTTCAGTTAAGATAGACCAATTTGCTGCAAGCTCAATAGACATAAGATTAATATGTTTTACAAAAACTAAACAATTTCAAGAGTGGCTTAATGTGAAAGATACTCTTGCTATAGAAATTAAAGATATTGTTGAAAAAAATAAAGCATCTTTTGCTTTTCCAAGTACATCAATTTACGTGGAGAAAAATGGATGAAGTCTATTTTAATATTATTTGACAACATCATAAGTCTTTATATTTGGATTTTAATAATTAATGCTATTATCAGTTGGTTAGTTGCATTTAATATTTTAAACACAAGTAATAGGTTTGTTTATTCAGTACTTGACATTTCTTATAAACTAACAAGTCCGCCATTAAATTTTATTAGAAGATATCTGCCAAATCTAGGGTCGATAGATATTTCTCCAGTAGTGCTAATTTTGGGACTAATGTTCTTAAGAAACTTTGTCTTTGAGATGTTTGCGCCTGCATTATTTTAATTATGATTATTGATGGAAAAAAAGAAGCACAATTATTAAGAGAAGAAATTAAAAAAGAAATTGACTCAATAAAATCTAAAAATAATAAAGTTCCAGGCTTAACTGTAATCTTGATTGGCGACTTCGCACCAAGTCAAATCTATGTCAAAAACAAAGAAAAAAATGCAAAAGAAGTTGGAATTAATTCTGAAGTTGTAAGATATCCAAAAGAAGTTACAGAACAAGAAGTTCTAAAAAAAATAAAAGAACTTAATGATAATGATAATGTTTCAGGAATATTAGTTCAATTACCTCTACCACCTCAAATTAGTAAAGAAAAAATTATTAATGCTATCGACTGTAAAAAAGATGTTGATGGGTTTCATCCTATTAACGTTGGAAATCTATCGTCAGGTTATAATGCGACAGTTCCTTGTACACCATTAGGATGCCTATTATTAATAAAAAAAGTTGAACCAAATTTATCAGGGAAACATGCGGTTGTAGTTGGAAGATCTAATTTAAACGGTAAACCAATGGCGCAACTACTTTTAAATGAGAATTGCACAGTCACTATCGTTCACTCAAAAACAAAAGACTTAAAAATTGAATGTTTAAAAGCAGATATTCTCGTGGCTGCAGTTGGTGTAGCTGGCTTAGTAAAAGCTGACTGGGTAAAAAAAAACTCAATTGTTATCGATGTAGGCATTAATAAATTGGGAGATAAAATAGTTGGAGATGTTGAATTTGAAACAGTTAAAGAAAAAGCTAGAGCAATTACACCTGTTCCTGGTGGAGTTGGCCCAATGACTATTGCCTGTTTATTAAAAAATACCTTAAAATGTTTTAAAGATCGTTAGATTTATCTTTATCAATATTTAAATATTTACTTCTTCTAAACCTTATCACCACTGTCGCCAATGAAACTATTAAAATAGCTGAAGCTAAATAAATTAAGTTGGTAGGGTCGGACTCTTTATCTTGTAAAATTATATACCTAGCTAATGCTGTTATAGCTATTACTAAAGGGTAAATTACCCTAACTGCTCTTGATTCCCAGTATGATCTTACTAAACCTATTACCTCAATATAAATAAACATCAGAAGTAAATCTGCTAAAGTAACAGTTTGTGTTTCATACATTTTCATAATTTCTAAAAAAAATGCAAGTATCGTAGAAATAAGAACTATTACCACTGCTACTAATTGAATGTTACGAATCGCTGCGTTCATTGACAATACAATAACAGAAATTTAGGATTTATTTAACTGTTTTGAATGATGTTTAATAAAATTTTCAATCTTTGATTTATTAAACGTTTTGTTTTCCTCAAAAGAAACTTTTTTAAGTGAATAAGCTTTATTTTTAGTTTTTCTTGATAAAATTGTAATATTGCCTTTATACAATCCTAATATAACATCTCCCACTACTTGGTTTCTTTTTTTATCAATAATTTTTTGAAGTTTAATTCTCTTTTTAGAAAACCAATAACCATTATAAACTAGTTCAGCATATGCTGGCATAACCCTTTCTTTAGCGTGAGCTGTTTCTTTATCAAGTGTTACAGACTCTATCGCTCTATGGGCAGAATATAAAACAGTTCCACCTGGTGTTTCATACACACCTCTAGATTTTATTCCAATAAATCTATTTTCAACTAAATCAACTCTTCCAATACCATTTTTGCCAGCAAGATTATTTAATTTATTGAGCAACTTTTCAGGACTTAATTTTTTTCCATTAATAGCAATAGGATCGCTATTTTTAAAAGTAATGGTAACTTTAGTTGTTTTATTTGCCGCCTTTTCTGGTGAGACAGATCTTTGAAAAATAAATTCTGGTGCAGAGTTTTTTGGATCCTCTAAAACTTTCCCCTCTGTAGAAGTGTGAAAAATATTATCATCAATTGAAAAAGGCGGTGCTCCTTTTTTGTCTTTAGGAATTGGAATGTTATTTTTCTTTGCATAATTTATTAAATCTGACCTAGACTGTAATTTCCATTCTCTCCAAGGAGCTATAACTTTTATTTCTTTCCCAAAGTAAGCGTATCCTAACTCAAACCTTACTTGGTCATTTCCTTTTCCAGTCGCACCATGTGAGACAGCATAAGCACCATATTTTTTTGCAATTTCAATCTGTCTTTTAGCTATCAAAGGTCTAGCAATAGATGTACCTAATAAATATACGCCTTCATACACTGCGTGAGCTCTAATCATTGGAAACACATAATCTTTTACAAATGTGTTTTTCAAATTTTCTATAATAATTTTTTTAACACCTAATCTCTTTGCATTTCTAATTATTTTCCTTTCGTCCATGTCCTGGCCGATGTCTGATGTATAAGCGATTATTTCCGCTTTATAATTTTCTTGAAGCCACTTTAAGATTATAGAAGTGTCTAATCCTCCGGAGTACGCTAAAACAATTTTTTTCATTTAACCGCAAGTTTTTTTTGCTGTATTATAAGCCTTAGTAAAGCCCATCATCGAATAGTGGTCAGTTGTTTCTGCTCCATTTGTAGTTCTAGCTTTAACAATAACGTCAGTTGCTTTTTGCATTAATTTAATAAATTTTTTCTCCTCTTGGTCATCCAATAACCAAGCAAAACTTTTTTGTGAAAAGAAAGAGTATTTTCTTTTTCCTGAACTTGCAGTAACAGTAGAAGTCTTATAATCATGGCCACTAGTTATACTTACCTCATCTTTAATATCTTCTGTGGGTCTAAAGGTAACAAATAATTTTGATTTATCTCTCTTGATTGCTGCTGGCGCTCTTTTAGTGGGTACAGTTTGTGCAAAACAGATTTTACCTTTGTCTGTTTCAGCTACGAAACTCTCCCAATTTTTGTATTTTCCTGTTGATTTCGGTGTGTTCGCAAATACATTTACTGAAAATACAGTGAAGGAAATAACTACAAAGATTTTTTTTAATAACATTATTTTATTTTTATACTAAAAATAAGCTATTTCAATGGGTTCAATTATGGAGAGGGATTAGGATTGTTATTATGTATTAAGTTAATCTTTTCCATTATCTCATCCGTTAATTCTACATCGATTGAATCTATGTTTTCTTTGAGTTGCTCCATAGTCGTAGCTCCAATAATATTACTAGTAACAAATGGCCTGGTATTTACAAATGATTGTGCTAGTTGAACCATTGTCATGTTGCTATCCTTAGCGAGTTTATAATATTCATCATAAGCTTTCATGGCCAAGGGATTTAAATGTCTTCCCCAGCCTTGAAAAAAAAGGTCCATTCTTGAATTTTTTGGCATTTGGCCATTTCTATATTTTCCAGATAAACCACCAGCAGCCAATGGATAGTAAACAAGTAATCCGCATTTTTCCCTCAAAGATATTTCCGACATACCAATCTCATAGGTTCTATTGACTAAGTTGTAAGGATTTTGAACTGACATCATTCTAGGCAAGTTTTTATTTTTTGATAACTCTATATATTTGGATAAACCAAACGGTGTTTCATTAGACATTCCGATATGTCTAATCTTTCCACTCTTTATAAATTTTTCTAAAGCTTGAAGAATGTTTTCAAAGTTATTCCAGCTTCCTTCACTTTCATTAACTGAATATTCCCTCTTTCCAAAAAAATTAGTAGAACGTTCTGGCCAATGCAATTGATATAAATCTATGTAGTCAGTTTTTAATCTTTTCAAACTCCCATCAATCGCTTCACCAATTTTTTTTTCATCAAAACTGTTCCCGCCACCTCTAATCCAATCACAACCTGGCCCAGCAACTTTAGATGCTAAAATTATTTTTTCTCTATTCTTTCTTTTTTCAAACCAATTACCGATCATTTCTTCCGTCTTACCGTAAGACTCTGCAGTTGGTGGAACTGAGTAAATTTCCGCTGTATCAAAAAAATTAATACCTTTGCTTACTGAGTAATCCATTTGTTCAAAGGCATCCCCTTCAGAATTTTGAGTACCCCAGGTCATAGTACCCAAACAAATCAAACTTACATCTAGATCCGTAGTACCTAATTTTTTGTATTTCATAATTTATTAATATTAATAAAGGCTTATTAGGTCAACTTTTGCCTATTGAAAAGTTTTGAAAAAAACTTATATATAACGTATGGAATTTAACAAACAGACATCGACAACTCGCTCTTCAGTTTCAGAAGCTATTATTGATGAAGGCCTAAGAGCTTACATGCTTAAAGTATACAACTATATGGGATCTGGCGTCTTACTAACCGGTGTCATTGCATTAATGTTTTTTAAAATGGCAGTCGTTACCTCTGACGGTGGCGAAATCATTGGTTTAACAAATTTTGGAAACTCGATTTATAACTCAGGATTGAAGTGGGTGATAATGTTAGCACCACTAGCAGTAGTTTTTTACATGAGCTTTGGAATTGCAAAAATGTCAGCAGCTAAAGCACAAACTACTTTCTGGGTTTTCGCAGCTCTTATGGGAGCATCTCTTTCTTCAATCTTTTTAATGTACACAGGAGCAAGTATCACTAGAGTTTTCTTTATCACTGCTGGAACTTTTGGAGCAATGAGTATTTATGGTTATACAACAAAAAGAGATTTAACTAAGTTGGGTTCTTTCCTGATGATGGGTCTTTTTGGAATTATAATTGCATCAGTAGTTAATATCTTTATGAAATCTACAATGATGTATTTTGTGATTTCAATTCTAGGAGTTTTAATTTTCGTCGGTCTTACCGCATATGACACCCAAAAAATAAAAAATATGTATATGGTTAGCGACAGCGGTGAATTAATGGGCAAGAAAGCAGTAATGGGCGCCTTAACTCTTTACCTAGACTTTATAAATCTATTTATAATGTTGCTAAGGCTATTCGGTCAAAGAAGGTAATTATTTAATTAATCTTAGTTTATTCCAACTTATTTTATCAATCAATTGATCAAGATTTTCCGATTTTTTAAGAATATTGCCATTTCTATCTTTGATTAAATATTTCTCATTAAAATAATTAGGTCTTAGATTTTTTAAAATTCTTAAAACAGGTTTATCCGAAGCACGTTGATAAACATTAAATGAAACCTCTCTCATTCCCGACGAAAAAGAATAATCTTTCCATGATCCGTTTGAGACCATTTTTGCATATAAATTTAAAATGCGTTGAAGTTCTTTTTTAACAAAAAATTTTTCTTTTTCTTTTCTTTGAATGTTGTTGTTAATTACTAGTCTGATGTTTTTCATATTTTATACTTGTTGATTAGAGGAAGCTGTAAGGCGGTAAAAATAAAAGTAATAGGAAGCATTCCCCATACTTTAAAATTAACCCATGTTGTCTCTGGTTGTGTTCTCCAAACTATTTCATTTAGAACTGCTAAAAAAATAAAGAAATAAGCCCATCTAAAGTTTAATTTACTCCAACCAATTTCATTTAATTGAAAGGCGGTTTGTAAAAATAATTTTAGGAAATTTTTGTCAAAAAAGATTTTGCTTACAATCAAAATACCTGCAAACATAATATTAACGATTGTAGGTTTAATGTATAAAAAAATGGGATTATTAAAATATAAAGTTAAGCCACCAAAAAATGAAATAACAATTCCTCCAATTAAAGGAACATAAGGAATTTTTTTTTCAACAAAATACATAATTATAACAGCAATTATAGTCGCTATGATTAAAGGAGGGATTGCAACAGTTAGATTGTTCCCACTTTTGTAATAAATAGTGAAAAAAATTAATAGGGGTCCAAAATCTGTAATGAATTTTAAAAATGACTTATTCACAAACAAACACTAGCATATAATAATATTTTAATAAATTAGATATTGATTTTAAGATAAAAATTATTAACTATTAAGAATGAATAGAAATATTAACGCAAAATTCTCAATTGGAGAAGTCGTTAAACATCGTCACTTTGATTTTAGGGGCGTTATATATGACGTTGATTTTGAATTTAATAATTCCGAAGAATGGTATCAATCAATACCTAAAGAAGTAAGACCTAGAAAGGATCAACCATTTTATCACTTATTAGCTGAGAGTAATGAAGTTACTTATGAGGCTTATGTTTCTGAGCAAAATTTATTATTAGACCAATCAAAAGAGCCAGTTAGACACCCTTTGATAGAGGAGATATTTTCTGGAAAAAAAGGTGCCAGTTACCATAAAATTTCAAATTAATTGATACTGCCTAAAATTTAACATTATTTACCCAAATCTAAGACATAGATATTACGTATACAATTTATGTTTTAGCCTAATTGAGAATTAATTTCTTTAATTTAACTCCCTCCTTTCTCAATTGGGCTTATATTAGAACTTCCCAAAAAAATAATATTATAGTAATTAAAGACAATGTTTAGTTTATTAAGTCCTAGCAATATTTTTAATATGATTGGAAAATTAATTAGTTTTATTAATTCCATCTTCTTTATTTTGCTTTTAGTTGCACTTTCGTTTGCATTAATTTTTTCGCCACCTGATTATTTGCAAGGTGATAGCGTAAGAATAATGTATGTGCATGTACCATCGGCTTGGATTGGTTTATCTTCTTTTACATGTATAGCTTTATTATCTATAATTAATTTTATATTTAGAACTAAAAATCTAATAATAATTAGTAAAAGTATTGCGCCATTGGGTTTAATGTTCACTTGCTTAGCAATTATTACAGGCTCATTATGGGGACAACCAACTTGGGGAACCTGGTGGGCATGGGATGCAAGATTAACTTCTATGGTAATACTTGCTTTATTTTATATTGGTTACATAGTTTCTCACAAATTTATATTGCCTGATGAAAAAGCGAACAAAATATCAAGTATAATTGTTATAATAGGCCTGATTAATATACCGATTATCAAATTTTCAGTTGATTGGTGGAACACCCTCCATCAGCCCGCCAGTATAAAGTTAACAGGAACAAGCACTATTCATTCGTCTATGTTAATGCCTTTAATGCTTATGTTTTTTGTAATGTTGTTGTATTGTGCGTTAATTTTTCTAATGAAATATAAGACAGAAATCATTAGAATAAAAAAAAAAAACTTAAAAAGATTATGATACAAAATTTTTTATCAATGAACGATTATGGCTTATTTGTATGGGCATCTTTTTCAATTACTTTTTTTTCATGCGCATTAGTTTTTTATAAAACAAAAAAAACACTTAAAAAGTACGAAAGAGAATTTGTAAAAGAAATTAATGAACTTTCAGCTGAAAAAAGAAAATCAGTTGTAGAAAATTCAAAAATTGCCTCGCAAGTTTTATCGTCTTATAGCAAAACAATCTAAAGCAGTTAATGCTTCAAAAAAAAGCTAAAAAAAGAGCGTCACTCTTAACAGCGCTTTTGTTAATTACAGCCTTAGCTTTTGTTTTAATATTAAAATCTTTGGATAAAAATATCTTATACTTTAAATCTCCTACTGATATTAAGATAGGTGAGGATATAGATTTTAGCAAAAAATTAAGAGTTGGTGGCATGGTAAAAAAAAACTCTCTAATTATTAGTGAGGAAGAGATTAAATTTACAATAACAGATTTTAAAAATGAATTAAAAATTAGTTATAGCGGTACAGTTCCTAATTTATTCTCAGAAGAGAAAGGTGTTGTCGCAGAAGGTAAATTACAAGACAAAAACTTCTTTGTAGCTGATAGAATTTTGGCTAAACACGATGAAAATTATATGCCTCCTGAACTAAAAAATATAATGAAACAAAATGCTAAGTAATTTAGGAAATTTATTATTATTTTTCAATATTTTTTTAAGCTTTGTAATTATTTACACTAGTTATAAATCTTTAAGGTTGTCTGGAAATTTAATACCTAGGGTTATTTATTTAATAAGCACTCTACAAAGTACCTTGATCATTATTTGCTTCTTTACACTGATTGCTGCTTTTATCATTTCAGATTTTTCTTTAATTACCGTCTATCAAAATTCCCATACACTAAAGCCTGTATTTTATAAAATTGCGGGTACCTGGGGTAATCATGAAGGAAGTCTTTTGTTATGGGTAATTATCCTTACCATTTTTTCTTTTTTATTTTTAGTTTTCAATAAAAATCACCCAAAGACATTCAGGTTGATCACGTTAATAATTCAGAATATTCTGATAATCAGTTTTTTATTTTTTATATTGTTTAATTCAAATCCATTTAGTGTTTTATTACCTGTTCCTAAAGAAGGATTAGGTTTAAACCCTATTTTACAAGATCCTGCATTAGCCATTCATCCGCCTTTACTCTACGTAGGTTTTGTTGGTTCATCTATTTATTTTTCAGCAGCAATATCTTCTTTAATTACTAATTATTCTCAAACATCATTTGTTTATGCCATTAAAAATTGGGTTTTAATCTCATGGTCTTTTCAAACACTAGGAATTCTAGTTGGTTCTATTTGGGCATATTATGAATTAGGCTGGGGAGGATTTTGGTTTTGGGACCCTGTAGAAAATGCCTCTTTGTTGCCCTGGTTTGCTATGACAGCACTTTTCCATTCTCTTATTGTTTTTGAAAAAAGAAACTTATTTTATTTTTGGGTTATAATTTTATGCTTATTGACTTTTATACTAAGTGTAACAGGAACATTTCTTGTAAGATCAGGAATCTTAAATTCTGTACACACATTTGCAAGTGATCCAGCTAGAGGTATTTATATTTTATTATTCTTAAGTTTAATGATTTTTATCTCAATTTTTCTTTTATTTAAAAAATACAAAAGAGAAAATTACAATTTAAATGCAAATAGTAAGGAAACATTCATCCTAGTAAATAATTGGTTTATGATGTTTTATTTAATCACCGTTATTCTAGGAACCATATATCCGATTTTTACTGATGCCCTAACGGGAAAACAAATTTCAGTTGGTCCACCTTTTTACAACACAGTGATTTTACCTGTTGTAGTTATATTTCTTTTCTTCATGTCTATCGGACCTAGGGTAAAATGGATAAAGAGCCATTTTGAAAATATAAAGATTTATTTATCAATTTTAGTAGGGTCGATAATAATAAATTTTTTGATAAGTTTTTTATTAAAAAGCTATAGTGTTCTCTCTAATTTAATAATCATATCAGCAATTTTTTTAATTATTTCATCCCTACTGGATGCAGTTAAATATTTTAGAAAAAATAGAATTAACTTACCGCAAACAATTTCTCACACCGCTTTCGGATTTCTTGTTTTATTTATTGGTTTAAATCATATTTTTTCAATTGAAAAAGATTATAATATTAAATTAGGTGAGACAAAAAACTTTGATAATTATAGTATTAAGTTTCAAAATCTAGAGTTAGAAAATTATTCTAATTATAAAGCTATTATTGGCGAACTAATAATTAAAGATATTAAGACAAAAAAAAAAAATATTTTAAGGCCAGAAATTAGAATTTATAATAATCCTCAAACATTAACTTATGAAGCATCAATAAGAACCAGTATTTTAAAAGATTACTATTTAACAATGAGCAATATAGATCGATCAGATTATTACAATATTAAATTCCAAAAAAAACCACTAATGATTTGGATATGGATTTCAGTAATTACGATCGCTTTTGGTGGATTTTTAAGATTATTTAAAAATGCAAAAAATAATTAAAATAATAGTTTTTATAATTTCCCTTTTTATAATTGGAGTATTTTTTATAAGTCTTGATAAAGATATTAATTATAATACGAAAAATCTGATAGGAAAAAAAATTTCTAAAATTAATCTTGAATATTTTAATGAAAATAAATTTTATACTGAACAAGATTTAAAAAAAAATAATTATACACTAATTAATTATTGGGCATCATGGTGTGCACCTTGTAGAAATGAACACCCATTATTATTAAAATTGTCTAAAGAAAAAAATCTAAAATTATTAGGTGTTAATTTTAAAGATAAAAAAAATCAGGCAAAAATATTTTTAAATGACTTAGGTAATCCATATGATTTTTTAGCTAAAGATGAATTTGGTAAACAATCTGTAAATTTTGGTATTTATGGTATTCCAGAAAGCATTCTATTAAACAATAATCTAGAAGTTTTACAAAAGTTCGTGGGACCTTTAACATTAAAAGATTATAACTTAATTATTAAAATCATTAATTAATTATGAAATTTCAATTAATTTTATTTCTGTTTATTTTAAATTTTAGTTCTATCTATGGAGAAGAAAAACTAATAGATCAAAACACTATTCATAAGAATTTACGTTGTTTAGTTTGTCAAGGACAGTCAATAGCAGATTCAAACTCTGACTTTGCCCAAACTATAAAGTTAGTAGTAAAAGATTTAGTTAAAAAAGGTAAAACAGAAGATGAAATCTATTCATTTATGGCTGATAAGTATGGTGAGTGGATTGTATTTAATCCAGTATTTAATAAAACCAATTTTCTACTATGGTCTTTGCCATATGTAATTTTTTTAATGGGAGGCTTTCTGATATTTTCTTTTTTTCGAAAAAGTAAGAAGAATTAAAGAAAATTGAATGTATACTTTTTCATGTTTAGGTTGTATTTTTCTTTAATGAAAAAATTTATTATTTTATTTGCAACAATTTTCCTGCTTTCAAGTGGCAATGCTTTTTCTGCCGATCCAAATAAAAGTCTGTTAGAAAAAATATTAAATAGAGATTTGCCTGGAGGTGCAGCATCTAAAAAAAAGAATAAGCAAGAGACCTCTATTGAGAAAGTAAAAACAATAAAAAAATCAAATAGTGAATGTGAAAAAATTAATGATAAAAGTTTACTTGAAAAAGTTCTCAGAAAAGATCTACCCGGCGGAAGTGGTAGAAAAGCTAGATGTATTAAATCTTCTCATCAGGTTAAATTAAATAAAAAAAATTTAAATAACTCCAACTTATCCAATAAAAAAATTTCTTTTTATACAGGTACATTTGACTTAATCGATAAGGAAGGTGATGATAAAACAACCTTATTTGGTATTGAACATAAAAATCCAAATTTATCTAGACACACTTTTCTTGGAAAATTTAAGCCTATATCAGGAGCATTTATGACCGGAAAAAGTTCAGTATATTTATACACAGGAGTTGAAGCGCAATATGGAATTGGTCCATTGAAAATTTTACCAAGCTTTGCACCTGGTTATTATGAAAAAGGAGACGGAAAAGATCTCGGCAGTGTTTTGGAATTTAAAAGTGAAGTAAAGTTTGGTTTAGATATTTTTGAAAATTCAAATTTAAGTTATAGCTATAGTCATATCTCCAATAATGACTGGGGAGACACGAATCCAGGAACAGATAATCAACAAATTACTTTCTCTAAATCTTTTTAATTATAATGAATCTAAATGATTGTTATAATTTTGAAGATTTTAGAAAATTAGCAAAAAAAAATTTACCAGCACCCATTTTTCATTATATTGACGGAGGCTCTGATGATGAAACAACTTTAAAAAGAAATACAGAATCTTTTCTAAAATGTGATTTGATTCCAAATATTTTAGCTAGCGTGGGTGAGCCAGATCTTTCTACAACTGTTTTTGGTCAAAAAATTGATATGCCACTTTTTTTAGCACCCACGGCAATGCAGAGATTATATCATCACGATGGAGACAAGGCCTCAGCAAGGGCTGCAGAAAAATTTGGAACCTTTTACAGCATGTCGACTATGGCCACATCTTCTATTGAAGAAATCGCTAATGTTTCTGAAGGGCCTAAAATGTTTCAACTCTATATTCATAAAGATCAAGGGTTAACTGATAACTTAATAGACAGGTGCAAAACTGCGGGATTTAAATCTTTATGCTTAACAGTCGATACTGTTGTAGCCGGTAATAGAGAGAGAGATCATAGATGGGGATTTACAACACCACCTAAATTAAACTTAAAAAGCATTACGAGCTTTGCAATGCATCCCAAATGGGTATTCAATTATTTAACCCACGAAAAGTTTCAACTAGCAAACGTTGCGCATTGGACAAAAAAAGGATCAAGTATTGCTAAAGGAGTAATGGAATATATTAATGAACAGTATGATCCAGCAATGAGCTGGAAGGATGCAGAGTATGTTGTAAAGAAATGGGGTGGACCATTCGCACTTAAGGGTGTTATGTCAGTTGAGGATGCAAAAAGAGCAATTGATATTGGAGCCTCTGCTATACTACTATCTAATCACGGAGGAAGACAATTAGATGGTTCAAGGTCACCATTTGATCAACTACCTGCAATCAAAGAAGCTGTTGGAGATAAGCTGGAAATAATATTAGATGGAGGAATACGTAGAGGAACACATGTACTTAAAGCATTATCTTTAGGAGCAACAGCTTGTAGTTTTGGGAAAGGATTTTTATTTGCACTGAGCGCAGGAGGTCAAGCAGGTGTTGAACAAATTTTAAAAAGAATGAGAGATGAAATTAGAAGAGATATGATACTCTTAGGTTGCAAAAAAATTAAAGAGTTGAATACTACTAAAATTGCATATCGGTAGTGTTAATTTTGAGGTTTACAAAAAACAATAAATTTACATATATAAAATAAAATAAATAAAATGAAATTAGCAAAAAATTTAGAAAGATTAGGCACCGAATCAGCATTCAGCATACTAGCTGAAGCAAAAAAACTTGAAGCTCAAGGAAAGAAAATGATTCATTTAGGATTGGGCCAGCCTGATTTTAAATCTCCTAAACATGTTGTTGAAGCTGCAAAGAAAGCAATTGACGATGGTCACCACGGATATGTCTTAGCTAATGGTATTTTAGAATGTAGAGAAGCTGTATCAAGAAAAATTAAAGCTCTTTACGATAAAGATATAAGTCCTGAAAGAGTTATGATTATGCCGGGAGGAAAACCAACAATGTATTTTGCAATATCAATGATAGGCGAACCAGGATCAGAAATAATTCACCCTACTCCAGGTTTCCCAATTTATGAGTCCATGATCAATTATACGGGCGCCAAAGCTGTTCCTTATGACTTAACAGAAGATAAAGATTTACAGTTTGATCCTGAAAAAATTTTATCTTTAATAACGGATAAAACCAGACTACTAGTATTAATCAACCCAAATAATCCTACAGGAAGCTTTGTTGAAAAATCTAAAATAGATTATTTAGCAGAAGGTCTAAAAAAACATCCTCATGTAGCTATTCTTAGTGACGAAATTTACAGTAGACAAATTTATGAAGGAAAAGAAATGCCAACATTTTTTAACTATCCTGATCTTCAAGACAGATTAATAGTGCTAGATGGATGGAGCAAAGCTTATGCAATGACTGGCTGGAGAATGGGTTGGAGTGTATGGCCAGAGAAATTAATTCCTCATATAACTAAGCTTGCGATCAATAGTTTCTCATGCGTTAATGCACCATCTCAATTTGCAGGAATCGCTGCCTTAGATGGCCCCGATGATCCCATACATGAAATGATGGAAAAATTTGATCAAAGACGAAAATTAATACACAAGGGGTTAAATGATTTGCCGGGTATAGAGTGTAGTCTTCCGGGAGGAGCTTTTTACGCTTTTCCAAATGTAAGCGGAACAGGCATGAATGGGTCAGAATTTTCTAAAAAATGTATGCATGAAGCTGGTGTAGCAATAGTTCCAGGCACTGCTTTTGGTAAAACCTCAATAGATTATGTAAGATTTAGTTTTGCAGCTTCTCAAGATAATATCCAAAAAGCCCTTGAAAAAATTAAAAAAATGCTAGGATAGGTCATTTTAGTATTTTGACCATATTAACTTAAAGCGATAGTATAATTTTATGACTAGTTTGCAAATGCCGAAAATTGATAATTCTATACTTTCAAGTAGAGAAGAAATTATTTCAGATATTAAAAAAATTGTTAATCCAGAGAATGTTTTATCTCACAAGGATGAGATCAAACCTTATGAAACAGATGCTCTTGCAGCTTACAGACAAACTCCTTTACTAGTTGTTTTACCGGAAACAGTGGAAGAAGTTAGTAAGATATTAAAGTATTGTAATGAAAATAAAATTAAAGTTGTACCAAGAGGTGCGGGTACAGGATTATCAGGTGGATCGTTACCGCTAGCAGATTGTGTTTTATTAGCTATGGGTAAGTTTAACAAGATCTTAGAATTAGATTATAAAAATAGATGTGTAGTTACCCAGCCTTGTGTAACGAATTTAGCAATTACTAATGCAGTTCAGGATAAAGGTTTTTATTATGCACCTGATCCTTCGAGTCAAATTGCATGTTCTATTGGCGGCAACGTTGCAGAAAATTCTGGCGGGGTACATTCTTTGAAATACGGCGCAACAACAAATAACCTATTAGGTATCGAGGTTGTTCTAATGGATGGAACTATAACTAAATTTGGTGGAAAAGTTATGGACTCCGAGGGGTATGATTTTTTGGGACTGATGACTGGATCTGAGGGCTTACTTGGAGTGATAACAGAGGTTACAGTTAAAATTTTAAAGTCCCCTGAAGTTGTCAAAGCTGCTTTAATTGGATTTCCATCAATAGAAGACGCCGGGAACTGTGTTGCTCAAATAATAGCACAAGGATGTATACCTGCGGGTATGGAAATAATGGATAAGGCTTTAACAAAAGCAACTAATGATTATTCAAAAGCAGGATATCCAGTTGACGCGGAAGCAATGATGATTGTTGAGTTTGATGGTACTGAGCATGAAGTCGAAGCTTACATGAATAAAGCAAAAAAAATTGCTGAAGAAAATAACTCATCAAGTTTAAAAATCAGTAAAACAAACGAAGAAAGATTAAAATTTTGGGCTGGAAGGAAAGCTGCATTTCCAGCTTGTGGAGTATTAGCGCCAGATTATATGTGCATGGATGGTTCCATACCTAGAGGTAAACTTGCAGAGGTATTAAATGAAATAACAAGACTATCTAAAAAATATAATCTGCCAGTTGCAAATGCATTTCATGCCGGAGACGGAAATTTGCATCCCTTAATTATGTTTGACGCAAATGATAAAGAATCTTTAAGAAAATGTGAGGAATTCGGAGCAGATATTTTAAAATATTGTGTAAAAGTTGGCGGTGCATTAACTGGGGAACATGGGGTAGGAATAGAAAAAAGGGAACTAATGTGTGAAGCTTTTAACGATAATGATATTCAGCAACAATTAACTATTAAAGTTGCATTAGACCCAAACTCTTTACTTAATCCTGGTAAAGTTTACCCGATATTGAGAAAATGTGCTGAGGAAGGAAGGGTTCATGTCCATGGAGGAAAAACAAAATTCCCAGATATTCCAAGATTTTAATCAAAGTGTTCTTAAACCTGAGACAAGAGAAGAAATTTCAGAGATTATAAAAAATTGTTATAAAAAAAATATTCCTCTAGAAATAAACGGACGTCAATCGAAAAAAAAAATTGGTAGAAATTTTCAGTCAGAAAAGACCTTAGATCTCTCAGGATATTCTGGAATTATAGAATATAAACCTGAAGAGTTGTATATTAAAGTTAAGTCAGGAACCTCAATTAAAGAAATAATTTCAAAGCTTGATAAAAACAATCAACAACTAGCTTTCGAACCAAATGATTTTGGATTTATTTTTTCTGGGAGTAGCAATGAAGGTTCTATAGGAGGCGTAATTGCTACTAATTTTTCTGGACCAAGGAGATTTAAATCTGGAAGCGCACGTGATCATTTATTAGGCTTTCAAGGAATTAATGGAAAAGGAGAAACGATAAAATCCGGAGGAACAGTTGTAAAAAATGTTACGGGTTACGATTTATGTAAATTATTGTCAGGATCTTTTGGAACATTATCAGTGTTGACAGAACTTTCAATTAAAGTTCTTCCAAAACCTGAAACAAGCGAGACTCTGATAATTAATAATCCTCATTTAAAAAAAGCATTAGAATATTTTGATATAGCTCTTTCATCTTCAATTGACCCTTCAGGAGCAGTTTTTTATCCTGAATATTATAGAAAAAATTTTACATTTAACGATCTAACACAAGAAGGCGCTATAATAGGAGTAAGAGTTGAAGGACCATCAAATTCAGTAGATCATAGAATTGAAAAACTATGTAAGGAACTTGATATTTTAAATAATGAGTTCTCAATTTTAAATAAAGAGCAGTCAGATATTTTTTGGGAAAAAACGAGACAATTACAAGTTTTTACATCTTTAAGAGGAAGTTTATTAAGAGCCGTAGTTCCAGTTAGTGAAACTTTTGAAGTGATACAAAAATTAAAAAATTATGAAATTAATTATTTTTTAGACTGGGGCGGAAGTTTAATTTGGTTACAAATTGATGAAATTAATACTAAAATGCTAAAGGAAATTAAAAATATAATTCAAATAGCTACAGGATACTTGACCGTGATTAAAATTGAGGAAGATATGAAGGCCACAGTAGATATTTTTACTATGAATTCAATTAAATATAAAATCTCTGAAAAAATTAAAAAAAGTTTTGATCCAAAAAGAATACTCAACCCAGGAAAAATGTACTCGGGAATATAATGCAAACTTCATTCACAAATAAACAACTTGAAAATAAAGATAATAAATCTAGTGAAAGTATTTTAAGAAAATGTGTTCACTGTGGAATGTGTAACGCTACGTGCCCAACCTATGCAATTAGTGGAAATGAATTAGAGGGACCTAGAGGGAGAATATATTTAATAAAAGATATGTTGGAAAATAAAAAACCTGCTAACAAAAAAATAGTGCAACACATAGATAGTTGCCTTTCTTGTTATGGATGCATGACAACATGTCCATCTGGAGTAAATTATATGCACTTAATTGATCATGGTAGAAATTATGTTGAGGAAACTTATAAAAGACCTTTGCATGATAAATTATTTCGAAATATTCTTTCTTATACTTTGCCGAAGCCTAAAATATTTCTTGTTCTAGCTTTATTAACTAAAGTTATTAAGCCTTTTAGTTTTATACTGCCTCAATTCTTGAGAAATTCCTTAAATTTAATGCCAAATAAGATTCCATCAAAAAAAATTAAAACTCAAAAAGTTTACCCATCCGAAGGTAGAAAAACAATAGCACGTGTTGCGTTATTAACTGGTTGTGTTCAGAGAGTTATCTCACCTGAAATTAATGAGTCAACAATTAGACTTCTTAATAGACACGACGTTGAAGTTGTTGTTCTTCCAAAGATAGAATGTTGTGGTTCACTAAACCACCATTTGGGAAAAAAAAAATTAGCCCATGTATCATTCGTTGAAAATATAGAACTTTGGCACAAAGAATATTTAAAAAATGGATTGGATGCCATAATCAGTAATACATCAGGCTGTGGTACGACTTTAAAAGACTATGGCTTTATTTTTAGAAATGACAAAGAACTAAAAAAAAAAGCAAAAAAAATTTCAGATTTAACCAAAGACATAACAGAATATTTAGATGAAAATTTAAAACTAAAAATTAAAAATAATAATGATAAAAAATACAAGATTGCTTATCATTCAGCTTGTTCTATGCAGCATGGACAAAAAATACACGAACAACCAAAAAATTTAATTAAACAAACTGGTAATATAGTATTAGAAGTTCCAGAGGGACATATGTGTTGTGGGTCAGCAGGAACTTACAATATTTTACATCAGAAAATGGCCCAATCTTTATTAAAAAACAAAGTAGAAAATATTGAAAAAATTTCTCCTGATTTTATATCTACAGGAAATATTGGATGCATGACTCAAATTGGAAGTGGAACTAAAATTCCTATAGTGCATACTGTAGAAGTTATGGATTGGTTAACAGGTGGACCTAAACCCTATAAATTAAAAGACTTTTAATAATGAAAAAAATTCTTGTAACAAGAAAATTACTTAAAGAAAACGAAGACAAACTAAGTGAATTATTTAAAGCAAAATTAAATTCAAATGATAAGATTTATTCTGCTCAGGAAATAATTGAAGCTTCAAAGGATTGCGACGGAATTCTAAGTTCTGTAACTGATCCAATAAACTCTGATACCATTTCAAAATTGTCAAACTCCATTAAAATAATTGCAAATGGCGCAGTGGGCTTCGGAAATATAGATTTTAAAGCTGCTAGAGCCAAAGGAATCTCTGTAACTAACACTCCTGATGTTTTGACTGATGCCACAGCGGATATTCAAATATTACTTCTTCTTGGAGCTTCTAGAAAAGCATACGAAGGAAGAATTGCTGCAGAAACACAAAATTGGAAATGGTCTTGGGATTTTTTATTAGGAAAACAAATGTCTAATAAAAGACTAGGAATACTTGGAATGGGAAGAATTGGAAGAGCTGTTGCAAAGAGAGCTAAAGCATTTGGTATGGAAATTCATTATCATAATAGATCTAAGCTTTCAGCTGAATTAGAAGATGGAGCAATTTACCATAAGAATTTAAAAGATCTTTTCGCCAAAAGTGAATTTTTATCTATTAATTGTCCAGCTACTCCAGAAACTAAAAATATTATTAATAAAGAAACTTTAGGTTATTTAGAAGAAAATACAGTTATCGGTAATGCAGCTAGAGGAGATGTTGTAGATGACGACGCAATGGTAGAGGCTTTAAAAAATGGAAAAGTGTTTGCATATGGCCTTGATGTCTATAATGGTGAGCCAAAAATTCATCCCGATTATTTAAAATTAAAAAATATCTTTTTATTACCTCATCTTGGGAGTGCGACGAAGAGGACAAGGTGGGATATGGCCTATCGCGCAACAAAAAACTTAGAAGATTTTTTTTTAGGGAAAAAACCCCAAGATCAAGTAAATTAACACACGCAAAAAGTGTAAAATTAAAATTCACTTTATAATAATCCTAAATTTAATGAAGACTCTGCAAAAAGATTATGCTTAAATCTTCGAATAATTAATAACTAGGGGGACGTATGTCAAAAAACAAAAATATAAAAGGGGTTAAAACTCCTTCAAGACGTAAGTTCTTTAAAGCAGCTGCAGCGACGGGTGCAGCAGCGGCAGCTACAGTTGCAATGCCAAATATTGCACTTGGAGCTCCGATGACTTTAAAGATGCAAGCAGCTTGGCCTTCAGGAGCTAATATCTTCTTTGAAATGGCTAAAGATTATGCCGACATGGTAGGTGCTATGTCAGGTGGAGAACTTAAAATAGATCTTCAACCAGTAGGCGCGATAGTAAAAACTGGAGAAATAGGACAAGCAGTAAGTTCTGGAGTATTAGATATGGGTCACTGGGTGACTGCGTATTGGTATGGTAAAAACACTGCAGCTTCTCTTTTTGGAACTGGACCTTCGTACGGAATGTCATCTCAAGAAATAATGGGATGGATGGAGTACGGTGGAGGTAGAAAACTTTACGATGAAACTCTAGCGAAAGTTGGATTTGATTACGTAGGATTCTTTCATATGCCTATGCCAGCTCAGCCTTTCGGTTGGTTTAAAAAGAACGTAACTAAAGTATCTGATGTTAAAGGAATGAAATACAGAACTGTTGGTTTAGCGACTGACGTTTTGACAGCTATGGGAATGGTAGTAAGAAACTTACCAGGTGGTGAAATTCAGCCAGCGATGAAAACAGGTTTGATCGATGCTGCTGAGTTTAATAACCCAACATCTGACTCACAGTTTGGTATGCAAGACGTATCTAAGCATTATCACTTAGGTAGTTTTCACCAATCTCAAGAGATGTTTGAAATACCAGTGAATAAAAAGAAATTTAATTCACTGTCACCAGCACACCAAGCTATCTTAAAGAATGCTGCATATGCTGCGAATAGTGATAACTATTTCAAAGCACTTGTTAGATATTCAGCTGATCTAGCTAAATTGATGAATGAACACAAAGTAAATGTGTATCAAACATCTGACGCAATTTTAGCTGCGCAGTTAAAAGGTTGGGATAAAGTTGTTGCACAGTTTTCAGGCAAAGATCCTTTCTTTAAGAAAATTATTGATTCTCAAAAAGCTTACGCTAAGAGAGTAATGAAATACTTATTGATGAATCAACCTAATTACAAACTTGCTTACGAAAATGAGTTTGGAAACATCACGAAAGTTAAAATTTAATTAACTTTTTGATTAATTTAAAGGGGGCTTTACGCCCCCTTTTTTTTATAGAATTTTTAAAAAAATTAGATTAATTTAAAACTATGAGAAACTTCATATCTTTTGCAGATAATTTAAGCACAACTGTAGGGAAATCTTTTTCTTGGTGCATTGTAGTTTTAATGTTTGGGACTTGTTATGAAGTTATAATGGCATACGTTTTTAACGCACCAACACTTTGGAATTTTGATTTAAGCATGCAAATGTACGGTGCAATTCTTATGATGTCCGGTGCATACTGCCTAGCAACCGAGTCCCATGTAAGAGGTGATGTTATCTACAGATTATTTAAACCTAGGACGCAAGCTTGGGTTGACTTAACACTTTATTTTATTTTCTTTTTTCCAGGCGTACTAGCTTTAGTTTTTTATGGTTATGATTACGCAGCGTTTTCTTGGAAACTAAAAGAATCAAGCTGGAGTAGCCCTGCACAAATTCAAATTTATATGGTGAAAGCATTGATACCAACGTCTGGTGTTATTTTAACCATTCAAGGTATCAGCGAAGTGTTTAGATCAATTATATGTATTCAAACTGGACATTGGCCAGCAAGAATGGTTGTTGCAGAAGAAACTGAGAAAATTTTAATGAGAACTTCACAAGACGAGGATCAAAAAGATGTTATTTAGTTTAACCAACCCTGAAGTGGCCATCATGATGATGGGCGTATTTTTATTTGCAGTATTATTAGGTTTTCCTATTGCATTTACATTAATGGCAATGGGAATAGGCTTTGGTTATTATGCTTACTACGATCCATTATTAATGGAGCATATCTTCGACAATAGAATTTTCCAATTATTTGTTCAAAACACTTACACTGTTATGGATAACAATGTTCTAACAGCAGTCCCCTTATTTTTATTCATGGGATATCTAGTAGAAAGAGCTGGAATTGTAGCAAAATTATTTTATGCAATAAGATTAGCGGCACATAGATTGCCTGCATCAATGGCAGTAGCTGCTTTAATAACCTGTACTTTATTTTCAACAGCCACTGGAATTATTGGTGCTGTTGTTACACTAATGGGATTACTTGCGTGGCCAGCAATGGTTAAGTCAGGTTATGATAAAAAATTTGCATCTGGAATAATTTGTGCTGGAGGATGTTTGGGGATTTTAATACCACCAAGTATCATGTTGATCGTTTATTCAGTCATTGCACAACTATCACCGTTAAGGTTATTTGCTGCAGCAATTTTTCCAGGATTAATGCTTGCCGGTTTATATATAACCTATGCCATAACTAGAGCTTACTTTCAGCCATCGATTGCACCTAGGCCACCATCAGAAGACATTCCACCACAATCAGAAATTTTAAAAGAAGTTTTATTTTCTTTTGTTCCACTTTTTGCATTAATTATGTTGGTGCTTGGAACTATTTTAGCGGGAATCGCTACTCCAGCTGAAGCAGCAGCAGCAGGCGCATTTGGAGCTTTAGTTTTATCTTATTTTTATAAAACTCTTAAGTGGGAAAATTTTAAACAATCAGTTTTTTTAACTGCAAAAACTACAGCGATGATCATGTGGCTATTTATTGGATCATGGACATTCGCAGCAGTCTTTTCATATTTAGGAGGCCACGAAGTTTTTGAACACTTCTTTAAGTCAATGGATTTAGCTCCTTGGCAATTTTTAGTTATTACACAAATAATAATATTCTTATTGGGTTGGCCATTAGAGTGGACTGAAATTTTGATTATATTTGTTCCAATATTTCTACCTTTATTGGTATTGTTTGATGTTAATCCATATTTCTTTGCAATGTTGATTGCCCTTAACTTGCAAACTTCCTTTTTAACACCACCCATGGCCATGTCCGCTTATTATTTAAAAGGAGTTCAATCTAAAAATGTTGAATTAATGGAAATATTTGCAGGTATTATGCCGTTTCTTGGATTAGTTATTTTTGCGATGGTTTTAATGTATTGGTTTCCTGGGATAGCTTTATGGTTGCCAGAAACACTTTTCGCAGATTAAAATCATAATGTTAGACATTTTTTCACTATCAACCAACGAATTAGTTTCAAAAATGAAAGAGGGCCAAATTTCTTCGATTGAAGTTTGTAAAGCTTACTTAGAAAGAATTAAAAAATTTGAAAAAGATGTAAAAGCATGGAGCTTCCTTGATAAAAAAATTCTTTTAGAGAAAGCAGAGGAAGCAGACGATTATAGAAAATCTGGAAAACCTCTCGGAGCACTACATGGATTGCCAGTTGCAGTGAAAGATATTTTTGGAACATATGATATGCCAACTGAATGCGGAACTGTTTTTAGAAGAAAAAAATCTGCATCACAAGATTCTGAGGTAGTAAATTTATTAAAGAACGCTGGTGCTATAATCATGGGCAAAACAGTAACCGCTGAACTTGCTTATATTCACCCAGGTAAAACTACTAACCCACATGATTATTCAAGAACACCAGGCGGGTCTTCAAGTGGATCAGCTGCAGTTATAGCCGCTCAAATGGCTCCCTTGTCTGTTGGATCACAAACAGGTGGTTCGATCATAAGACCAGCATCATATTGCGGTGTAGTTGGATACAAACCTTCTTACGGTCTAATATCAAGAAATGGAGCTTTAAAAACATCTGAAAAACTAGATACCATTGGTGTATTTGGTAAATCTGTTGAAGCGGTAGCTTTATTGGTTAAAGTATTAATCAAAAAAGACTTATACGACCCAGCAACAATTCATTTTGCAGCTGACGAAATTCTAGAAGCCTCTCAGAAAGATCCACATTTTGAACCAAAGTTTATTTTTTATAAAACAGACAAGTGGAAAAATATTGATAAAGAATCAAAAAATGCTTTTGAGTTTTTTATAAAAAAATTCAAAAAAAATATTGAAGTATTTGATGTACCGGGATATTTTAAAGATATTCCAAAACATCATCAAATTATTCATGAAACAGATCTAGCAAATAATTTTCAAGCTTATTATAAAAAAGATAAAAAAAAACTCTCTAAAGAAATGAGAGATGCGATTGAAAGAGGGCTGAAACATTCAGCTTATGATTATGCAAATGCAATAGATTTTATGGAACAAAGCTATCAATCATACAAAGAAGTTTTTGAAGACTACCATGGAGTAATTACTCCTTCAGCAAGCGGTGTGGCAGACAAAGGTTTAAAGTCGACAGGTAGTGCTGATTTTCAAAAAATTTGGACATACATGGGTTTACCAACTATTTCACTTCCTTTACTTACAGGTGAAAGTGATCTACCATTAGGTGTTCAGTTAATAGGCGACAAACTTGATGATATTAGATTTTTAAGCACGGCAAACTGGTTAGAAAAAAATTGTAAAGATGATTAGTAAATTAACAACATTTATAGGCGTTGCATTAGCTGTAGCTTTTTTAGTAGGGTTATCATCAACTTTAACTAGATCGCCATCGATTGGTTTTTGGGACATACTTCCTGCTTATATTTTTGTGGCAATATCTATTGGCATGATGTTTTACGATACTTTCAGCAATAAAAAATAATCTAGCTTAACTTGATCAAGAAAAGTCATCCATATACTCCTTATATTTTACTCTTTGTTCAGCCCATTTTCATGGCAACTAATATTATTGTTGCAAGAGGAGGAGTAGAGTATGTGCCACCAGTATCGCTTGCTTTTTGGAGGTGGGTTACTGTTTTCTTAATTTTATTACCTTTTTTTTATGGGGAGATTCTTCAAAATAAAAATAATCTTAATAAAGAATTTTGGAAATTATTTTTTTTAGGATTTATGGGATGTGGTATTTGCGGTGCATTTCCCTTTATTGCTGGAATGTCCACGACGATGGCTAACATGGGGATTATTTACACTTCATCTCCCATTTTCATAATTATTCTTTCGGTGATGTTTTTTAAGGACAAGATTAATCCATCAAGAATTATTGGTTTGTTTTTATGTTTAATTGGAGTTTTAGCAATAATCAGCAAAGGTAAAATTGATTTATTACTAAATTTCAAATTTACATCTGGAGATTTATGGATGGTTGGCGCAGCTATAGGATGGGCCATCTATTCTATATATCTTTTAAATTGGAAAAGTAATTTTAGCTTGATGGCAAGGTTTACTTTGATAGCCTTATTTGGAGCTATATCATTACTACCATTCTATATTTTAGAAGAAATTTTTTATTTCAATACAGTGTTCAATAACAATTTCTTTTTTTGGGTGTTGTTTGCCGCTATATCACCTGGGATAATAGCTTTTACACTTTATACAAAAGTCCAAAAATATGTTGGAGCGTCCCTTGCTGGATTTACTTTATATATATTCTCAATTTATTCAGCCATTTATGGAATTGTAATATTTGATGAAAAGCTTTTAAATTTTCATTATTTTGGAGCAGTCTTTGTTTTTGTAGGAGTATATCTAGCTAGAAAGATTAAATAATGAAATATTTATATTTAGCTGTATCATCAGTTTTTCTTGCATATCTAATAATAGTTTTATTTGTCTATTTTTATCAAAGAAGTTTAATTTATAATCCAAGTGAAAATAATTATTTAAATGATAAAATAAGTTTTAGTTATGATGAAATTTTTATTGAAACTGATAAAAATATTAAGCTAAAATCTTGGTTTATTGAAAAGGATCTTAATAAATTTAAAACTATTTTAATTTTTCACGGCAATGCAGGTAATTTATTTAATAGAATTTATAAATTAAATGAACTCAATAAACTTGATTTAAACATTCTGATAATTTCATGGAGAAGTTTTAGCGGCAACAAAGGTAAGCCGACTGAAAAAAATTTATATCATGATGCAGGACAAGCTGTTAAATGGCTCAAAGCTAAAGGACTAGATAACAAAAATATTATTTTATATGGAGAGTCACTAGGCACTGGTGTTGCCACTGAATTAGCATCAAAAAATAATTTTGGAGGCATTATTCTTGAGTCTCCGTTCACATCTATGGCTGATGCAGCCAAGATTTATTATCCTTACTTACCAGTTAATTTGTTATTGAGAGATAGATATGACTCTAAGAGTAAAATTGTAGATATTAAAACTCCAATTTTAATTATGCATGGAAAAATGGATAATATTGTTCCACAAAAAATGGGTATAGAGCTTTTTGAAAAAGCCAACAATCCAAAATTTAGCTACTTCCCTGATGAAGATGATCACATGATGGAATATAACAGTCAGCTAATGAATATGATTAAATTATTTGTTAGTAAAATTTAATCTTCAATACCCAGCAAAGCTTTCGAAAAATACTCAGCATTGAAAAGATGTAAATCAGTTTCTTTCTCTCCCATGCCAATTGCCACTATTGGCAATTTATACTTTTTACAGATAGCCAGAACCACACCACCTTTAGCCGTACTATCTAGTTTTGTAATTATTAATCCAGTTAAGTCATGTATTTTATTAAATTCCTCAACCTGATTTAAAGCGTTTTGACCAGTTGTTGCATCTAAAACTAGAATTACTTCGTTGGGATAAGAAGAGTCAATTTTTTTTAAAACATTTATAATTTTTTTATATTCTTCCATTAAATTTTTTTTATTTTGAAGTCGACCTGCAGTATCAATTAAAGCAATATCAATTTGATTTTTTTTAGCAAACTCTGCTGTTTTAAATGCTACAGAAGCGGGATCGCTATTTATTTCTGATTTTATAATATCAACTTTAACTTTTGTAGCCCAAACCTGTAACTGGTCAATAGCGGCAGCTCTAAAAGTGTCTGCAGCACCAAACACAACTGATCTATTATTATCTTTAAAATATTTACCAAGCTTTCCAATACTAGTTGTTTTTCCAACACCGTTTACTCCTGAAACTACAATTACGGCAGATTTAGCATTTCCCATTAAACTTAAATCTTTTTCATATTTTAGAAGATCAATTGCCATCTTTTCTGCAATTAATTTTAAAATTTCTTTATGATCTTCTAATTTTTTATCAATTTTAAGATTTTCAAAATCTTTTCTAAGTTCTTTAGCAACATCAACACCTGCATCGGAAGATATAATTAGTTCCTCAAATTTTGTGAGAACATCTTCATCAATTCTTTTTTTAGAAAATATATTTTTAAAACCGTCTGTCAGATCAGAGGAGCTCTTTCCGAGTCCTATTTTAAATTTATTAAATAAACTCATTTTAGATTTCAAGCTTAGTATATTTTATATCTGAGACTGGACCTCGCATAAATATATTCAGATCCTTATCTATTTTTATATTTAAAGCCCCTTCTTTAAATTTAATGTTAACATCATTCTCAGTCAGTTTTTTAATTGTAGCAGCAACTGCAGTAGCGCAAGCAGCTGTTCCGCAGGCCTTTGTTAATCCGGCTCCACGCTCCCAAACATTTACTGTTATATTATTTTTGTCATCTACTTGAGCAAATGTAACATTAATCTTTTCGGGAAATAGTTCATTGTTTTCAATTTTAGGTCCTAATATTTTAATATCATTTTCAAAGCAATCTTTAACAAAAAAAATTATATGTGGATTGCCTACATTTACGCAAAATCCATCAGGGAATTTTTTATTTTCAATATTAAGAGTGATGTTACTATGATCTAAATTTTTTGATAAAGGAATTTTATCCCATTCAAATATAGGTTTTCCCATTGCAAGCTCAACGTCGAGATCTCCAACTATTTTAGCATTAAGCAATCTATTGTTTGTTTTTAACTTAACTTTTTTGGTATTTAAGTCTTTGCCTAAGAGATAAGCTATACACCTACTTCCATTTCCACATGCACTTACTTCAACCCCGTCGGAATTAAAAATAGTAATTGGAAAAACTTTATTAACTTCTTTCTCAATAAAGATTATTTGATCAAATCCAATATCACGATGAAAAGATTTAAGATTACCCAAATGAATTATTTGTTCTTTAGTTATATTTACAAAGTCTTTTCTTCTATCAACAATGACAAATTTGTTGCCCAAACCATCCATTCTAAAAGCTTTTATCGTTGCCATAATAGTAGATTAGTATAATTATTCGTTGACTTTTAAAACCCCAAATTGTAATTTCCTTCTACTTTCCGCAAATACATAAGTCTTTGCGGTGCTCTTTAAACAAGAGTGTCGACACTAGTCAGCGAAGGTTCGCCCACTAGTGCGATAGGTGTTGGGTATTACAAAATGTTTGAAAATTTAACAAGTAAATTAGAAAAAGTTTTTTCTAAACTTAAAAGTGCTCCTTCATTAACCGAAGAGCAAGTAGATTCTGGTTTAAAAGAAATTCGGTTGGCATTACTTGAAGCTGATGTGGCGTTACCTGTTGTTAAAGAATTTATCACAAACATAAAGCCTAAAACGATTGGTCAAGAAATAATTAGATCAACATCTCCTGGCCAAATGATCGTTAAAATAGTTTACGATGAACTAGTTTCAATCCTAGGATCTAAAAATGAAGAACTTAATTTAAACGCAGTACCACCTGTTTCAATATTATTAGTTGGGTTACAAGGATCAGGAAAAACAACATCAGCAGCTAAGCTTGCAAAATTAATTGAAGAGAAACATAAAAAAAAAGTCATGTTGGTTAGTTTGGACGTTTATAGACCAGCTGCTCAAGAGCAGTTAAAATTATTAGCCGAAAATAATGGAATACAAAGTTTGCCGATTATTGGAAAACAGCAACCACTTGATATTACTAAAAGAGCACTTAATGTTGCAAACTTAAATGGATCAGATGTAATAATTTTTGATACGGCTGGAAGAACACAAATTGACCTTCCCATGATGTCAGAAATTAAACAAGTTAAAGAAATAACAAATCCGGTTGAAACTTTTTTAGTTGCGGACTCTCTAACAGGACAAATTGCAGTAAACGTGGCAAAAGAATTTGATACAGCGGTAAAATTATCTTCGATTATTCTTACAAGAATTGACGGTGATGCAAGAGGTGGTGCAGCATTAAGCATGAAACATATCACAGGAAAGCCAATTAAATATATTGGTGTAGGAGAAAAAATATCTGATTTTGAATTATTTCATCCAGATAGACTTGCCAACAGAATACTTGGAATGGGAGATGTTGTAACATTAGTTGAAAAAGCAGCACAAGACTTAGGTGAGGAAAAATTAAAAGAAAGAGAAGAAGAATTAAAAAAAGGTATTTTTACAATGGACTCATATCTCTCCCAAATAAGACAAATGAAAAAAATGGGTGGCATGGAAAGTGTAATGTCAATGTTGCCAGGTGCAAATAAGATGAAAGAAAAAATGGATCAAGCGAATATTGATGAGAAAATGTTAATAGAAAACGAAGCATTAATTTTATCTATGACAAAAAAAGAAAAAGAAAATCCAAAAATAATTAGCGGATCTAGAAGAAAAAGAATTGCAAACGGTTCAGGAGTTGATGTCTCTAAAATAAATAAATTATTAAAACAATTTAAAATGATGTCAGATATGATGAAAAAGATGTCACAAGGAAAAAAAATTCCATCTGGATTGATTCCAGATGAAATGCTTAATCAACTAAAATGAAAGGTATAGAATGTTAAAAATAAGATTATCTATGGGCGGAGTAAGAAAAAGACCCGTTTATAAAATCGTTATAGCAGACAGTAGATATCCAAGAGATGGAAAATTTATTGAAAAGGTTGGTTCTTTTAATCCTTTACTTCCAAAAGATAAAAAGGAAAGAATAAAAGTAGAAGCTGAAAGAGTGAAGTACTGGATGAGTAAAGGTGCTCAACCAACTTTAAGAGTTTCTAGAATTTTAGGCGAGGCACAAATAATGCCAATGCCAAAAGCAGGAAATAATCCTCAGAAGGCAGTTCCTAAGAAAGAAAGAAAAAAAGAAGGAGAGGAACCTAAAGCAGAAGCTAAAAAGGAAGAACCTAAAGCAGAAGCTA
>JAOHNF010000007.1 GCA_028103285.1 Candidatus Pelagibacter sp.
ATGTTCCTAAAATTGAAAAAATTATATTAAATATGGGACTTGGAGAAGATGCATCCGATGGTAAAAAACTAAAATCTTGCGTAGATGATATGTCTCTTATTGCAGGTCAAAAACCAGTAATTACAAAATTTAAAAAATCAATTTCAAATTTTAAAACTAGAAAAGGTTCAAACGCGGGTGTAAAAGTAACATTAAGATCACATAAAATGTATGAATTTATAGATCGATTAGTGAATATTGCTTTGCCTCGTATAAAAGATTTTAGAGGGCTATCTTCTAGAGGAATTGACAGCTCTAATAATTACTCATTTGGCGTAAAAGAACATATCGTGTTTCCAGAAGTTAATTTTGATAAAGTAGATAAAATTAGAGGTTTAGATATTACGGTAGTAACATCAAGTAAAAGTAAACAAGGAACATTAGAAATGTTAAAAGAATTTAATTTTCCTATAAACGATAAAAAAAACTAAGGATATATATGGCTAAGACAAGTGCAATACAAAAAAATTTAAAAAGAATTAAATTAGTAAAAAAATTTTCTAAAAAAAGAGCAGCGTTAAAAAAAATTATAAATAATAGAAAATTAGAATTATCAGAAAGATTTGAAGCTCAATTAAAATTAAATAAATTACCAAAAAATTCTGCAAAAATAAGAATAAGAAACAGATGTGAAGTTTCAGGGAGACCTCACGGTGTTTATAGAAAATTAAAAATATCAAGAATAGCACTTAGAGAAATGGCTTCTTCAGGTAAAATTCCAGGTATGACAAAATCAAGTTGGTAGGATAATTATGACATTTACAGATCCAGTTGGAGATATGTTTTCTAGAATAAGAAATGGTCAAATGAGATCATTAAATTCTGTAGAAATACCGTCTTCAAATTTTAGAAAAAATATTTTAGAAATTTTAAAAGTTGAAGGTTACATAAAAGATTATTTTATTGAAAAAACTGAGAATAATAAAACTAGTTTAAGAGTTACTCTTAAATATTATGAAGGACATCCTGTAATCAAAGAAATAAAAAGAATTTCAAAGCCAGGTAGAAGGGTTTATTCAAGAGCAACAAGTATACCAAAAGTAATGAATGGTCTTGGTCTTGCTATACTTTCAACTCCAAAAGGTGTAATGAGTGATATTGAAGCAAGAAAAAATAATATTGGTGGGGAAATAATCTGTAGAGTATTTTAATGTCTAAAATTGGAAAAAAAAATATACAAATACCAAAAGAATCTTCAATTAAAATTGAAGGTTCAAGTTTGACCATTACAGGTCCTAAAGGAACTAAACAGTTAACTATAAATGATAAAATTTTTTCTTCTAAACTAAATGAAAGTGAATTTCAAATACTTCCATTGGAAAAAAAAATAGATAAAAAAACATCAATTATGTGGGGTACTTATAGAAGTTTAATAAATAATGCAGTCATGGGTGTTTCAGTAGGTCATGAGAAAATATTAGAATTAAACGGCGTTGGTTTTAGAGCCAATTTGAAAGGAGAAATATTAAATTTGCAAATTGGATTTAGTCATGATGTAAATTTTAAAATACCCAAAGATGTTAAAATTACTGTTGAAAAACAGGTCGTGATAAAAATCAATGGTGTAGATAAAGAATTAGTCTCAAAAATAGCCGCAGATATCAAAATTTTAAAACCTGTAGAACCCTATAAAGGCAAAGGTATTAAAGAAAAAGGTCAATTTGTTTTAAGAAAAGAAGGTAAAAAGAAATAATGAAAAAATAAACAATAAAGTAAAAAGAAAAATTAGAAATAGAAAAAAATTAAAAAAGGTCAGTGTAAATAAATTGAGAATTTCTGTATCTAAATCCTTGAACAATTTATCAGCGCAGATAATAGACGATAAACAAAAAAAAACTTTAGTTTCCGCTTCGTCATTTGAAAAAGAAGTTAAAGCAAAAAATGTAAAAAAAATGGATAAATCAAATATGGTCGGCGAAATTTTAGCTAAAAGAGCTAAAGAAAAAAATATTAACGATGTTTACTTTGATAGAGGTGAAAATAAATATCATGGTAGAGTCAAAGCATTTGCTGAAACACTGAGAAAAAATGGATTAAAGTTTTAATATGGCTGATTATAAAAAAGTTGAAAGTGATATAAAAGAAAAATTAGTTGCAATAAATCGGATTACAAAAGTTGTAAAAGGCGGACGTAGATTTGGTTTTGCTGCTTTAATGGTAGTCGGCAATCAAAAAGGTTCGGTAGGAATAGGACAAGGTAAATCTAAACAAGTTCCTGACGCAATTAAAAAAGCTACTGAAGACGCAAAAAGAAATTTAATTAAGATACCTTTGAAAGACGGCAGAACATTACATCATGATGTTAAAGGTAAAAATGGTGCAGGCAAGGTAATACTACGATCCGCACCTGCAGGTACAGGAATAATTGCAGGTGGTGCAATTAGATCTGTGTGCGAAGTTCTTGGCATACAAGACGTTGTTGCTAAATCTTTGGGTTCGGCTAATCCTCACAATGTCTTAAAAGCCTGTGTTGACGGTTTAAGATCACAAAATTCACCGAAAATTTTATCTGCAATTAGAGGAAAAAAAATTTCTGACATTATTTTAAAAAGAGAGGCCAAATAATGGAGTTAAATAGTTTAGTCAAAAATAACAAAAAAAAAATTAGAGTTGGGAGAGGTATTGGGTCTGGCAGAGGAAAAACCTCTACAAGAGGTCACAAAGGTCAAAAATCAAGATCTGGTGTTGCAATAAAAAGTTTTGAGGGCGGTCAGATGCCTTTATATAGAAGACTACCTAAGAGAGGATTTAAATCACTTAACAAGGATAATATTGCAATTCTTAATTTATCTAAAATACAAAACATACTAGATAAATACAAAAATGATCTAAAAAATACTTTAGATCTAAAGATCTTAAAAGATAAAAAATTAATTAATAATAAATACATAAAATTAAAAATTCTTGGAACAGGAGAAATAAAACACAATATAGAAATATCTGCTCATTTCGTATCAAAACAAGCTTTAAGTAAGATAGAAAAAGCTGGTGGTAAAATCAACATAGTTAAAAAATAACTTTATATGTCTAGCGATACACTAAAATCAGATGGAGCTTTTAGTCAAGCCAAAGATCTAAAAAATAGAATTTTATTTACTATATTAGTCTTGATAATTTATAGACTCGGTACATATGTGCCATTGTCTGGAATTGACCCTTTAGCCTTAAAAGAAATTATGGCTTCAAGTCAAAAAGGATTATTAGGTATGTTTAATATGTTTTCGGGTGGAGCGGTGACGAGAATGGCTATTTTTGCTTTAGGAATAATGCCATACATATCATCTTCAATTATTGTTCAACTGTTAACAGGTGTATCAGACTATTTTAAAAATCTTAAAGAACAAGGTGAAATAGGAAGAAAAAAAATTACTCAAATAACTAGATATGGAACTGTCCTTATCGCTTGCTTACAAGGTTATGGCGTTTCAGTTGGATTGGAAAATGCTGGAAACTTAGTAATTGAACCAGGATTATCATTTAGAATAATTACCACTATTTCATTAGTCGCTGGCACAACTTTTTTAATGTGGTTAGGTGAGCAAATCACCTTAAGAGGTGTAGGTAATGGAATATCTTTAATTATTTTTTCTGGAATAGTAGCGGAAATTCCAAGAGCTTTAGTTTCAACATTTGAGCTAGGAAGAACAGGCGCATTGTCAGCCTTGATGATTGTTGGAATATTTATTTTAATAATTTTTACTGTTTTATTTATTGTTTTTTTTGAAAGGGCCATGAGAAAGATCTTAATTAATTACCCAAAAAGACAAGTCGGAAATAAAATGTATGGAGGAGAATCTTCACACTTACCTTTAAAAATAAATACTGCAGGTGTCATACCAGCAATTTTTGCATCAGCTTTACTTTTATTACCGGTAACTATTTCTAATTTTGGTTTTGCTGAGTCAGATACTTTTTTAATCTAGACATTATTTTTTCCCAACTTGTTTTTTTTCATTTTTTTTAACATCAATATTTTTTACATTTGATTGGTGAATAAAGCTTTCTTTGGATACAATTCCACCTTTGTTTTCTTTAGTTGGCTTTGTATGTCTTTTAACAATATTAATAGCTTTTACTTTAACTTTGCAAAGCTTTCGGTTAATTTCCAATATTTCACCGGTCTTACCTTTATCTTTTCCTGTGATGATTTTTACCTGTGTGCCTTTTTTTAAAAACATCATTAAAGTACCTCCGGGGCAAGTGAAATTATCTTAGTGTGGCCTTTAGCTCTTAATTCTCTTGTTACCGGTCCAAAAATTCTTGTTCCAATAGGTTCACCTTTATCATCTGTAAGAACTACTGCATTTTTATCAAACTTTACTTTCGAACCGTCATTACGATAAATTCCTTTTCTTGTTCTCACAACAACTGCTTTGTGCACAGCACCTTTCTTAACTTTACCTTTTGGAATGGCGTCTTTTACACTTATTACAATAATGTCCCCTACTGATGCGTATCTTCTTTTTGATCCACCTAAAACTTTAATGCACTCAACTCTTTTAGCACCTGTATTGTCTGCTACCGTTAGTTCTGTTTGAATTTGTATCATTATTCTATTACCTGCCAAGTTTTTTTCTTTGAAAAAGGCTTTGATTCTATTATTGATACTTTTTCACCTTCTTTAAACTTATTGCTTTCATCATGAGCATGATATTTTTTTGATCTTTTTATTACTTTCTCATAAAAAGGATGTTTAAACTTACGTGTTACCTCAACAACAATTGTTTTGTTGTTTTTAGCACTTGTTACTGTTCCTTTTAAAACTTTTTTTGTCATTTTGTGTTCTTTATTGTTGTATATAATCTAGCTATACTTTTCTTAATTACATTATACTGTGCTGGATTATTTATTTGGTTATTTATTTTTTTAAACCTAATATTAAACAAATCTTTTTTAAGTGTTAAGATTTTTTTTTCAGCTTGATCTTTAGTTAACTTTTTATCTTCTTTTTTTTTGCTCATTTTATCTTTTTATAAATTTCGTTTTAATTGGTAACTTTGCAGAGGCTTTATATAATGCTTCTCTGGCAATTTCTTCACTAACACCGTCTACTTCAAAAATTATTCTCCCAGGCTTTACTCTGCAAGCATAATATTCTGGTGCACCTTTTCCTTTGCCCATTCTTACCTCGGTAGGTTTCTTTGATACCGGTATGTTCGGAAATATTCTTGTCCAAACTTTACCTGTTCTTTTCATATATCTTGTTAGAGCAACTCTTGCAGCCTCTATTTGTTTGCCAATAATTCTTTCTGGTTCAATAGCTTTTAATCCAAATTGACCGTAATTAAGCTTTACTGCTCTAGCAGCTTTTCCATGAATTCTACCTTTAAAGGCTTTTCTAAATTTAGTTCTGACTGGCTGTAGCATTTTTTACCCTTTCTTTTTTTTCTTTTTCTACATCTTTGGCCATTAATTCACCCTTGTAAATCCAAACTTTTACACCAATAATTCCATATGTAGTTAATGCTTCGGCTACACCATAATCTATCTCAGCTCTTAGTGTGTGCGATGGAATACTACCTTCACGTAACCATTCTGTTCTTGCAATTTCATTTCCTGCTAATCTTCCACTTAACATTACTTTTATTCCTTTAGCATTTAGCCTCATTGCAGATTGCATAGCTCTTTTCATAGCTCTCCTATAGGCAATTCTCTTTACTAATTGTTGAGCAATATTTTCAGCAACTAAACTTGAATTTAATTCTGGTTTTTTAATTTCTTTAATATTTATGTTAACATCACCATTTGTTATTTTTGTAATATTTTTTTTTATTTTTTCAATATCGGCTCCTTTTTTTCCGATTACAAATCCTGGTCTGGAAGTATGTATTGAAACAGTACATTTTTTTGATGTTCTTTCGATAATAATTTCAGATACACCTGAATTCGTTATATTATTTTTTATATATTTTCTTATCTTAAAATCTTCTATTAGGTATCTGCCAAAATCTTTCTTTTTAGCAAACCATGTTGAGTCCCAGCCTCTATTTATTCCTAATCTAAATCCTATTGGGTTAATCTTTTGTCCCATTATTTATTTACCTTTTCCTTTTTTTTCCTCAAGCACAATTGTTATTCTGCTAAATGGTTTTTTAATTGGACTTGCTCTACCTTTGGCTCTTGGTCTAAACCTCTTCATTACTAAAGACTTCCCTACATAAGCTTCTTTTACGAACAAGTTGTCAATATCAAATTGATTATTGTTTTCAGCATTTGATATTGCTGACCTTACAGTTTTACTTACGTCTTTTGCAATTCTTTTTCTTGAAAATTCTAAATCTCTTAAAGCAATATCAACTTTTTTTCCTTTAATAAAATTACAAACAAGTGATAGTTTTCTTGGACTTGTTCTAACATTTTTATTTATTGCTTTTACTAAAGAATTATTTTTCTCCATTATTTTTTATCTCCCGCAGGTTTTGCTGGTGCAGCTTTTTTATCAGCTGGTGTGTGACCTCTAAATGTTCTAGTAGGAGCAAACTCACCCAATTTATGGCCTACCATTTCTTCGGAAATGGTGATTGGTATAAATGATTTACCATTGTGGATCATAAAACTGTGGCCTATAAAATCTGGAATAATAGTTGAGTGTCTTGACCAAGTCTTAATTGGTTTTTTGTTAGGTTCATTTTTAAGTTTATCTATTTTTTTTAATAAACTCGGGTGAACAAAGGGTCCTTTCCAAACTGATCTAGCCATTATCTTTTTCTCTTTTTCCTTCTTGTTATAATAAGTTTATCGCTTCTTTTGGGTCTTCTTGTTTTCAAACCTTTTGCAGATTGTCCCCACGGAGACACAGGACTTCTACCGCCAGAAGTTTTTCCTTCACCACCACCATGAGGGTGATCCACTGGATTCATGGCAACACCTCTTGTTTGTGGTCGTTTGCCACGCCACCTATTTCTTCCAGCTTTACCAATTTTAACATTTTTTTGATCAGGATTTGAAACCGTTCCAATAGTTCCAATGCAAGTGCTGTTAACTTTTCTAGTTTCTCCAGATGATAATTTAAGTATAGCGTAATCCCCATCGTATCCTGATAAAGTGATTGAAGACCCAGCAGATCTAGCAAGTTTTCCACCGTTACCAGGTATCAACTCTACATTATGAATGGATGTACCTGGAGGTATATCTTTTAACTCCAATGAATTACCAATTTTTATATCAGCATTTTTGCCTGCTTCTATTGTGTCACCTATTTTTAGTCCTTGAGGAGAAATTATATATTTTTTCTCACTGTCTTCATAAGTAATTAAAGCAATATAAGCAGTTCTGTTAGGATCATACTCTATTCGATCAACTGTAGCTTTCATGTTTTTCTTTTTTCTAAAAAAATCTATAACTCTAAATTTATGCTTAGACCCACCACCCATGTGTCTAGAGGTGATACGACCAGCATTATTTCTACCACCAGTAACATGCTGACCTTTTGTAAGAGGCTTGTAAGATGAGCCTTTCCATAAACTACTTTTGTCAACTACTACTGTTCCTCTTGTAGATTTTGTATAGGGTTTAAATGTTTTTAATGCCATAAAATTATATACCAGTTGTAAGATCTATACTCTGACCTTTTTTAAGAGTTATTATTGCTTTTTTATATCCACTTTTGACAGACTTTTTTCCTTGTTTTATTTTAATTTTAGATTTTTGATTAATTATATTTACTTTTATTACATTAACTTTAAATAATTTTTCAATATTTTTTTTTATAGTTTTTTTATTTGCTTTTCCATGAACTTTAAACACAGTTTTATTTTGTTCAGATAAAATAGTTGCTTTTTCTGTTATTATTGGATGTCTGATAGAATCTATGTGATTAATTTTTTTCATTTAACACCCTGTCTTGAATTTTTTTAGCTGATGATGAGGTAATAATTACATTTTTATATTTAAATAAATCATAAATGTTTGTTCCTTCATCTTTTATTAATTTAATGTTTTTAATATTTCTTGCTGATTTATTTATATTTTTCATAGAGTCTAAATCTGAAATTATCAAAACATTAGCTAATTTGTTTGTTTCTAAAAATTTATTAAATTCTTTTGTTTTCTTAACTTCTTTTTTCACATCAGCTAAAATATAGAGATTTTTATCTAAATGTTTTTTTGAAAGAGTTTGAGCTAATGCTAATTTTCTTACTTTCTTATTAATTTTTTTAATTTTATAATTAGCTCCTTTCGGTCCATGGGCTACCCCGCCGCCTACAAATAATGGAGCTTTTTTACTTGCATGTCTTGCTCCACCTCCACCTTTTTGAGGTGAAATTTTTTTTGTAGAGCCTCTAATTTCATTTCTTTGTTTGGTTTTAGCTGTTCTCGGTTTGGCATGATTAAATTGCCAATCAATTACAAATTTAATTAATTTATGATTAACTTTTAAATTAACTAATTTATCTGATATTTCTATGGAGTCTGCTTTACTTCCATCAATATTTAATAAAGGAAATTTCATTTATTTTTTTCCTTTCTTAGCTGCAGCCTCTTTAACTTTAGCTTCATATTTTTCTTGAATTGTTTTTCTTGTTATGTTCTTAACTGCTCCTCTTAATTCAACAGTTGAATTTTTTGAACCAGGAATTGAACCTTTTAAATAAAGCAGATTATTTTCTAAATCAGATTTAACTATCTCTAAATTTAACATTGTTCTGAGTTTGTCACCCATATGACCTGCCATTTTTTTTCCTTTAAAAACTTTACCTGGATCTTGACGTTGTCCGGTTGAACCGTGAGATCTGTGAGAAACTGAAACACCATGTGAGGCTCTTAGTCCACCAAAATTCCATCTCTTCATTACACCTGCAAATCCTTTACCTATTGTTTTAGATCTTACATCTAAAAATTTTTTATCTTTAAAAATTTCTAAGCCTAATTCATTTCCTTCTTTATACTCTTCTGTATTCTCTACTCTAAATTCTTTTAATACACGTTTTGGTTCTGTATTTTTTTTAGCAAAATAACCCTTCATCTGTTTGGTTAATTTTGAGTTTTTCAATTTAAAAAACCCAAGTTTTACAGCACTGTAACCTCTCTTATCTTTAGCTATAACATCCAAAACTCTTCCTTTTTCTACTCTAATAACTGTTACAGGAACAGACTGACCGCTTTCCTTGAATTCTCTAGTCATTCCTATTTTTATTCCTATTAATCCTATGCTCATAAATTTATATCTTTATTTCAATATCAACACCTGAAGCTAAATCTAATTTCATTAAAGCTTCTACTGTTTGTGGTGTTGGCTCAATTATATCTATTAATCTTTTATGTGTTCTTGATTCAAACTGTTCCCTGCTTTTTTTATCTATGTGAGGTGATCTTAAAACAGTATATCTTTCAATTCTTGTTGGTAAAGGAATAGGTCCTTTTACTTGAGCACCTGTTCTTTTAGCTGTATTAACAATCTCTTCTGTCGAGAGATCTAGAATTTTATTATCGTAGGCTTTTAAATGTATTCTTATATTTTGATTTTCCATAATTAAGCTAATTTCTTTGTTACCTCATCTTGAACGTTTTGAGGTACTTTATCGTAGTGACTAAATTGCATTGTATATTGAGCTCTTCCCTGTGTTGATGACCTTAAATTATTTATATATCCAAACATATTAGCTAAAGGAACTGTAGCGTTAATAGCTGTAGCATTACCTCTTGCTTCTGTTGAGGCAACTTGCCCTCTTCTACTGTTTAAATCTCCAATTACATCTCCCATAAAATCTTCAGGAGTAACAACCTCAACTTTCATCATTGGTTCTAATAATTTTAGTGTCGCTTTCTGACATAGCTCTCTAAAACAATATCTGGAAGCGATTTCAAAGGCCAAAACACTTGAGTCTACATCATGGTGGAGACCATCTAGAATTGTAACTTTATAATCAATAACTGGAAAGCCAGCTAATATTCCACCTTCTGCTACACTCTCGACACCTTTTTCGACTCCGGGAATAAACTCTTTAGGGATTGAACCACCCTTAATTTTATTTTCAACTTCTCTACCTTTTCCTGGCTCTAATGGCTCAACACTTAATGTAACTTTAGCAAATTGTCCAGAACCGCCACTTTGTTTCTTATGTATATATGTAACTTCAGCAGAATTTAATATTGTTTCTCTATAAGCAACTTGAGGAGCACCAATATTTGCTTCGACTTTAAATTCTCTTTTCATTCTATCTACAATTATATCTAAATGTAATTCACCCATACCCTTAATGATAGTTTGTCCAGATTCTTCATCTGATGTAACTCTAAAAGAAGGATCTTCTTTAGCAAGTCGTCCTAATGCTTCTCCCATTTTTTCTTGATCTGCTTTAGTTTTTGGTTCAACAGCAATTTCAATAACTGGATCTGGAAATTCCATAGGTTCTAACAAAATAGGTTTTTCTTCCTCACAAAGTGTGTGGCCTGTAATAGTATATTTAAGCCCTGCTAGTGCTACTATGTCACCTGTAGTTGCTTCTTTTGTGTCTTCACGACTGTTAGCATGCATTAACAACATTCTACCTACACGCTCTGTTTTTTCTCTCGAAGAGTTATAAACACTTGTTCCTGTTTTTATAGTTCCTGAGTAAATTCTTATAAAAGTTAGAGAGCCAACAAAAGGATCATTTGCTACTTTAAACGCTAAGGCTGAAAATGGTTCGTCGTCACCAAATTTCATTTCTAATTTATCTTCTGAATTCAGTTTTGTCGCTTCAATTGATCCAATATCAAGAGGACTTGGTAAATAATCAACAACTGAGTCTAAAAGTGGCTGAACTCCCTTGTTTTTAAAAGCTGAACCAGTAGTTATTGGAACAAAATTAAAACCTAAAGTACCTTTTCTTATACATTTTTTTAGATCTGTTTCTGATGGTTCTTTTCCCTCTAAGTAAGCTTCCATTAATTTTTCGTCTTCTTCGACAGCTGCTTCAACCAATTCTTTTCTATATTTATTTGCTTTTTCCTTTAATTCAGCTGGAATATCTACAACCTCAAACTTTGCTCCAAGATCTTCGTTTTGCCAGACAATAGCTTTCATTTTAACTAGATCAATAACACCTTTAAGATCTGCCTCTGAGCCAATAGGTAGTTGTAATACTAGAGGCTTGCAGCCTAATCTTTCTTTAATCATATTAACACACATATAAAAATCAGCGCCAGTTCTGTCTAGCTTGTTTACAAAACAAATTCTTGGAACTTTGTATTTATCAGCTTGTCTCCAAACTGTTTCTGATTGAGGTTCTACACCAGCAACGCCATCAAACACACATACTGCACCATCTAAAACTTTTAAAGATCTTTCAACTTCAATAGTAAAATCAACGTGACCTGGAGTATCTATAATATTAATTCTGTGATCATTCCAAAAACAAGTTGTTGCTGCGGAAGTAATAGTGATGCCTCTTTCTTGTTCTTGCTCCATCCAGTCCATTGTTGCGGCTCCGTCATGAACTTCTCCTATTTTATGACTTTTGCCTGTGTAGTATAAAATTCTTTCAGTAGTAGTTGTTTTACCAGCATCAATGTGAGCCATAATGCCTATATTTCTATACTTATCTAATGTGTATTTAGTAGTCATATTTTTTTACCATCTAAAATGTGCGAAAGCTTTATTCGACTCTGCCATTTTGTGAGTGTCTTCTCTTTTTTTAATTGCTGAACCTTTATTTTGTGACGCGTCTAAAATTTCAGCATATAACTTCTCTGCCATTGTTTTATTTTTTCGTTTGCGAGTTGCATCCATAAGCCATCTTAAAGCTAAAGCTTGACCTCTTTTAGCTTTGACCTCTACTGGAACTTGATATGTTGCGCCGCCAACTCTTCTAGATCTACATTCTAAATTTGGTTTAACGTTAGTAATAGCTGTATTAAAAATTTTTAAAGGGTCTTCTTTATTTTGTGCTTTTATTTTATCTAGCGCATCATAGAGAATTTTCTCTGCAGTCGATCTTTTTCCATCATACATAATAGAATTAATAAATTTAGAAACAACTTCTGAATGAAATTTTGGATCAGGGTACACTTTTCTAACTGGGGCTTTTCTTTTTCTAGACATAAATTATTTTGGTTTTTTTGTTCCGTATAGAGATCTTCTTTTTTTACGATTTGCTACACCTTGTGTATCGAGGTTACCTCTTAAAATGTGGTAACGGACTCCTGGTAAATCTTTTACACGACCTCCACGTAATAAGACTACAGAGTGTTCTTGTAAATTATGACCCTCACCAGGTATATAGGCTGTAACTTCAAAACCATTAGATAATCTTACTCGTGCAACTTTTCTTAAAGCAGAGTTAGGTTTTTTTGGTGTAGTTGTATAAACTTTAAGACAAACACCTCTTTTAAGAGGCTGCTTCTCAAGTGCTGGAACTTTATTCCTGGCAACAGGTTTTATTCTACTTTTTTTAATCAGTTGATTAATAGTTGGCATAATAATATTTTGAAGTTAAAGTAAGATTTACTTTGATGTAATATTGGTTAGTGTTTAAGGTTTTAATACACCTTACTTCTAACATTCAAAATTGTCGTAAACTAACACTCAATAAATAAAAGTCAATATTTAATGGGTTTTTACTTAGAATTAAGCTGTTTGTTCTGGCGCTACAGGAGCTGATTCTAGCTCTTGTTTTTTAAGTTCTTCAAGTCTTGATTTATCTTGTTCTCTAGCTTTTTTATCCCAGTCTATTTTTGTTAAACCAGTTCCGGCTGGAACTAATCTTCCGACTATTACATTTTCTTTTAATCCCTCTAAAGTATCCACTTTTCCTCTTATTGAGGCATCTGTTAAAACTCTTGTAGTTTCTTGGAATGAAGCAGCTGAAATAAATGAATTAGTTTGTAATGAAGCTTTAGTAATACCCAATAGAACTCTCTCAAAAACAGCTGGCTTTTTTTTCTCTTCTCTTAATTTATCATTAATTACATTTATATCCAATAAATCAATTACTTCTCCTTTTAATAAATCTGAATCACCTTGATCTTTAATTTCAACCCTTTTAAGCATTTGTCTTACAATTGTTTCTATATGTTTATCGTTAATCACAACACCTTGTAATCTATATACTTCTTGAACTTCTGTTATGAAATATTCTGTAAGTTTTTCCACTCCCAAAACTCTTAAGATATCGTGAGGCAATGGTGCTCCATCTAATAAATATTCACCTTTTTTAATTTTTTCACCTTGGTTAAAATTCACATGTTTACCTTTTGGTATTAAATAATTTGAAGTTTCTCCATTTGATGCAACTATAGAAATTTTTTGTTTACCTCTTACTTCCTTGCCAAATTCAATGACTCCATCGTTTTCAGCAATGATCGCACTATCTTTAGGTTTTCTTGCCTCAAACAATTCAGCAACTCTTGGTAAGCCTCCTGTTATATCTTTAGTTTTTGAAGTTTCTTTAGGTAGTCTAGCTAAAACATCTCCTGCTGATATTTTTTGACCATCTTTTACGGAGAGTACAGTGTCTGGAACAAGATAATATCTTGCTTCATTACCATCTGCTTTTTTAATTATCTCACCTTTTTCATTTCTTAAAGTAATTCTAGGTTTTAACTCTGAATTTTTTGAAGAAGACTTCCAGTCCGTTACTGATTTCGAGGATAGTCCTGTGGCATCATCCAATGTTTCGGTTAATGAACTGCCTTCCATAAGGTCCATATAATTTACTATACCTCCGGTCTCAGCGATTACGGGTAGCGTATAAGGATCCCATTCTGCAATTTTTTTACCTTTCTCAATCATGTCACCATCTTTGAAAAATAGTTTTGAACCATAATTAACTTTATAAATTCCAAGTTGTCTATCCTGATCGTCTTCAAGGCTTAATTGAGTGTTTCTTCCCATTACAATTATATTTTTCTTCGAGTCTTCAATTAAATTTTTATTTATAATTTTTAGTTTTCCTTTTGTTTGAGAAATAATTTGCGATTCTTCTTTAATCTGAGCTGTTCCACCTACGTGGAAAGTTCTCATAGTTAATTGAGTTCCAGGTTCACCGATAGATTGAGCCGCTATCATTCCAACGGCCTCACCAATACTAACTAATTTTCCTCTAGCAAGATCCCTACCATAACACACTTGGCAAACACCTTTAGTAGATGCACAGGTAATAACTGAATAAACATTTACAGATTTTACGCCAGCAGCATCTATTTTTTCACAATCAAATTCATCAATTAATTTATCTTTTTTAAGAATTACCTCACCTGTAATTGGATTTTTTATATTTTCAGCTATAACTCTTCCTAAAACTCTTTCTGATAGACTCACTAAAATATTTCCACCCTCTATTATTTCAGAAATAGTTACAGATGATCTCTTTTTAGGATCACATGCGGCTTTCGTAATTTGCACATCTTGAGCAACATCACATAATCTTCTTGTTAAATATCCTGAGTTTGCAGTCTTTAATGCAGTATCTGCCAATCCTTTTCTAGCTCCGTGCGTTGAATTGAAATATTCTAATACTGATAAACCCTCTTTAAAATTTGAAATAATTGGAGTTTCAATAATTTCTCCTGAAGGTTTTGCTATTAATCCTCTCATACCTGCTAGTTGTTTCATCTGAGCTTGAGAACCTCTAGCTCCTGAGTCAGCCATCATATAAACTGAATTAGTTTCAATTCTATCGTCATTATATATTTTTTCAGCAGATGAGATTTCTTTCATCATTTCATTAGCAACTGTATCAGTACATTTTGACCATATGTCGACAACTTTGTTATATTTTTCGCCTCTTGTAATTAATCCATCAGAATATTGTTTTTCATACTCTTCGATTTGTTTTTTTGTGTTATTAATCAAACTTACTTTTGTTTTTGGTATTAATAAATCATCTTTACCAAATGAAATACCTGCTTTAAATGCATGTCGGAAACCTAGAGTTTTTATTTTATCACAAAAAATAACTGTTTCTTTTTGACCACAAAATCTAAAAATACTGTCTATAACTTCTGAAACATTTTTTTTTGTTAGCAATTTATTTACCGTAGAAAATTTAATATTATGATTTTTTGGCAAAATATTTGCTAATAAAAATCTTCCTGCTGTACTAGTATATTTTTCAATTACTTCCTTACCGTCTTGATTAACAGTCTTGAATATTGATACAATTTTAGAATGTAAGCTAATTGATTTATACTCTAATGCTTGTTCTATTTCATCAATATTTGAAAAAATGCCTCTTGGTTTTTTATCATTATCATCAGCTTGTGATAAATAATAAATACCTAAAACTATATCCTGACTTGGTACTATAATTGGTTTACCGTTGGATGGACTTAAAATATTATTTGTAGACATCATTAAAACTCTTGCTTCTAATTGAGCTTCTAAACTTAATGGAATATGGACTGCCATTTGATCTCCGTCGAAATCAGCATTAAATGCTGCACAAACAAGTGGGTGCAATTCAATCGCATTACCTTCAATAAGTTTTGCTTCAAATGCTTGTACGCCAAGTCTGTGTAATGTTGGTGCACGGTTTAAGAGTACTGGATGCTCTCTTATAATATGTTCTAAAGAGTCCCATACTTCGCTTTTTTCTTTTTCAACTAATCTCTTAGCTTGTTTAATTGTGGTAGCTAGGCCTAATTTATCAAGTCTTGCATACAAAAAAGGTTTAAATAATTCTAATGCCATTTTTTTTGGTAAACCACATTGATGTAGTTTTAATTCAGGTCCAACAACAATTACTGATCGTCCTGAATAATCAACTCTTTTACCAAGTAGATTTTGTCTAAATCTACCTTGTTTACCTTTAAGCATTTCTGCTAATGATTTAAGTGGTCTTTTTCCTGTGCCTGTTATTACTCTTCCTCTTCTACCGTTATCAAACAAAGCATCAACAGATTCCTGAAGCATTCTTTTTTCATTTCTCACAATAATGTCAGGTGCTTTTAAGTCTAAGAGACGTTTTAATCTATTGTTTCTATTTATAACTCTTCTATATAAATCATTCAAATCTGATGTAGCAAACCTACCTCCATCTAATGGAACTAAAGGCCTTAACTCAGGGGGAATTACTGGGACTGTCGTTAAAATCATCCATTCTGGTTTATTTCCAGAAGAAATAAATGACTCAATAAGTTTTAATCTTTTAATTGTTCTTTCTTCTGTTACTTTTGATTTTATATCTTTAAGAGACTCTCTTAATTTCTTTTGTTCTTTTTTAAGATCTAAATTTATTAAGATTTCTCTTACAGCTTCAGCTCCTATACCCGCGTTAAATGCATCCTCACCGAATTCTTCTTGAGCTTTAAGTAAGGCTTCCTCAGACATTAATTGGCCTTTTTGTAAAGTAGTTAAACCTGGCTCTACAACAATAAAGCTTTCGAAATAAAGAACTTTTTCAACTTCTTTAAGCTTCATATCAATTGCCAAAGATATTCTGCTTGGCAGTGATTTTAAAAACCAAATGTGAGCCACAGGACACGCCAAATCAATGTGACCCATTCTTTCTCTTCTGACATTTGATTTAGTTACTTCAACTCCACATTTTTCACAAATAATTCCTCTGAACTTCATTCTTTTATATTTACCACAGAGACATTCATAATCTTTCACTGGTCCGAATATTCTTGAACAAAATAAACCATCTTTTTCAGGTCTAAAAGTTCTATAATTAATAGTTTCTGGTTTTTTAATTTCACCGTAAGACCATGATTTTATTTTTTCAGGACTAGCTAAAGTTATCTTTATACTGTTAAAGTTATTTTCTTGAACAATATTTTGATTTTCAAATTTTTTAGTTAAATTTTTTTCCATAATTAGTTTAGTTCAATATTCAAGCCTAATGCTCTTATTTCTTTAATTAATACGTTAAATGATTCTGGTACACCAGACTCAAAGTTATTGTTTCCTTTTACTATGGTTTCATAGACTTTTGTTCTACCAGCAACATCATCCGATTTTACGGTTAATATTTCTTGTAAGGTATAAGAAGCGCCGTAAGCTTCTAAAGCCCAAACTTCCATTTCACCAAATCTTTGGCCTCCGAGTTGAGCTTTTCCACCTAATGGTTGTTGAGTAACTAAACTATATGGACCCGTTGATCTGGCATGAATTTTATCTTCTACTAGATGGTTTAATTTGAGCATATAAATTATACCAACAGTGACTGGTCTATCAAATTTTTCACCTGTCTGTCCATTCCACAGATTGGTTTGTCCTGAGGTAGGCAGTTTTGCTATATCAAGCATTTTGTTAATATCATCAGTGCTAGCACCGTCAAAAACAGGTGTAGCTATTGGAACACCGTTTGATAAATTTTGAACTAGTTCGGCAACTTCTTTATGTGATAGTTTTGAAATAACCTCTTCATAGTACTCATTACCATAAATTTCTTTTAACTTAGTTTTGACATTATCAATTTCTTGATCAAAATTTTTCAAATATTTTTTAATTTGATCGCCTAATTCTGAACATGCCCATCCAAGGTGTGTTTCTAAAATTTGTCCCACATTCATTCGGCTTGGTACTCCTAAAGGATTTAAAACGATGTCAACCGCTTTTCCATTTTCCATATAAGGCATATCTTCAACTGGAACTATTTTACTTACAACTCCTTTGTTACCGTGTCTTCCGGCCATCTTATCACCAGGCATTAGTCTTCTTTTTACGGCAACAAAAACTTTAACTACTTTCATTACTGTAGGTAATAAATCATCACCTTGTTGAATTTTAGTAACCTTATCCTCAAATCTTAATCTTATATCTTCTGAAGCATTATCAAATTGATTTTTTAATTTTTCCAAATCAGTATTTAATTCTTGTTTTTGAAAAGGAATTTTCCATAAATCTTTAAGAGTTAGATTTGAAAAATCATTTTCATTTAATGTCGTTCCAGGTTTTAAATCTTTAAATTGTTTATTAATGCTTTGGCCATTTAGTATATCGGTAACTCTTAGTTTAATATTTCTATTGAGTATCTCTTCTTCAACTTTTTTATCTTCTTGTACGGCTTCTATTTCAGACCTTTCAATGGCAATAGAACGTTCATCTTTGTCGATTCCATGTCTATTAAAAACTCTTACATCAATTACAACACCTGCGCTCCCTGATGGAAGCTTCAATGAAGAATCTCTTACATCAGTAGCTTTTTCTCCAAAAATAGATCTTAATAATTTTTCCTCCGGACTTGAGGATGTCTCACTTTTAGGTGTAACTTTACCAACTAAAATATCACTGGGTTTGACTTCAGCACCTACATAAACAATGCCAGACTCATCTAAATTTCTTAAACTTTCTTCGCTTACATTAGGTATGTCTCTTGTAATTTCTTCAGCACCTAATTTTGTATCACGAGCCATTGACTCATATTCTTCTATATGAACAGAAGTAAATACATCATCTGTTACACATCTTTCAGAAATTAAAATTGAGTCTTCAAAATTGTATCCCTGCCACGGCATAAAAGCGACTGTAACATTTTTACCTAAAGCTAATTCACCTAATTTTGTAGCTGGGCCATCTGCAATAATGTCACCTTTTTTTATTTTATCACCAACTTTAACTAATGGTTTTTGATTAATACATGTATTTTGATTTGACCTTTGAAATTTTGATAAATTGTATATATCTACTGTTGACTGAGATAAATCAGTTACATCAGTGGCTTTAACTACAATTCTTTTTCCATCAATTTTATCAACTATACCACTTTTTTTTGCTACAATAGTAACACCAGAGTCTAAAGCAACATCAGATTCAATTCCTGTGCCTACCAAAGGAGAATCTGGTTTTAGTAAAGGAACCGCTTGTCTCATCATGTTTGATCCCATTAAAGCCCTATTTGCATCATCATTTTCTAAAAATGGTATCAAAGCGGCAGCAACAGAAACTAATTGTTTTGGTGATACGTCAATATAATCTATGCTTTCTCTTGTAGACAGTTCAAAATTTAAATTTTTTCTACACGCAACTAGTTCTTCAGCAAATGACCCATCTTTATTTAATACAGAATTTGCTTGTGCAATTGTAAATTTTTCTTCTTCTATTGCTGATAAGTATTTTATTTCTGCTGTTACTTTTCCGTTAATAATTTTTTTGTATGGACTTTCGATGTATCCAAATTTATTTACTCTACAATAAGTCGCCAAACTATTAATTAAACCAATGTTTGGACCTTCAGGAGTTTCAATAGGGCAAATTCTGCCATAATGAGTTGGATGCACATCTCTAACTTCAAATCCGGCTCTTTCTCTAGTTAAACCACCAGGGCCCAAGGCCGACACACGCCTTTTATGGGTTATTTCTGATAATGGATTAGTTTGATCCATAAACTGTGAGAGTTGTGATGTTGAAAAAAAATCTCTTAAAGATGTAGTAATTGGTTTTGCATTAATTAAGTCTTGTGGCATCGCAGACTCAATTTCAAGAAAAGTGGACATTTTTTCTTTAACAGTTCTTTCCATTCTTAATAGACCAATTCTGAACTGATTTTCCACTAGTTCCCCCACTGATCTTACTCTTCTATTACCTAAGTGATCAATATCATCGACATCACCTTTTCCATCTCTTAAACCCAACATAAATTTAATTATTGCTATTATGTCTGCTGTTTCTAAAATAGTTTTTTTTGTACTAGTATTTAAATTTAACTTAGAGTTAAGTTTTACTCTTCCTACTTCAGATAAATCGTATCTTTCTTTTGTAAAATAGAGATTATTAAAAATTTGCTCGGCTATTTCAATGGTTGGAGCTTCGCCAGGTCTTAAAATTTTATAGATATCATTTAGAGCTTCAGCCTTATTTAAATTCTTATCAATTTTTAAAGTTTCCAAAAGATAAGGTCCTTTATTAATAAGATCTATATTAACAATATTTAATGATTTTTCTCCTTGATCTAAAATCTTTTCAAGTTGTTCTTCGGTAATATCAAAACCTGCTCCAATTAAAATTTCTCCACTTTTATCTTTAATATCATGAGCGATATATTCTCCAATTATTTGCTGGTTAGGAATTGAAATAGTGCTTAAACCTTTATCTTTAAGTTTTTTTGCTATTACAACGTTAAGTTTTTCTCCAACACCTAAGATTTTTTTATTATTTTTTGCATCGATTAAGTCATAAGAAAGTTTTTGCGGTCTCTTATAATTGTCTAAATTAAAATCTGTTGTCCATGATTTTGTTTGGCTATTATAAGTATATTTATTAGTTGAATAGAAAGTTTCAATAATTTTGTCTTTAGAATATCCTAAAGCAAATAAAATAGTTGTAATGGGCAACTTTTTCTTTCTATCTATTCTAAAATGCAAAATATCTTTTGGGTCAAATTCAAAATCTAACCAAGAACCTCTCCCAGGTATTATTCTGCAATTAAATAAAAGCTTACCACTAGCATGAGTTTTACCTTTATCATGATCAAAAAATACGCCTGGACTTCTGTGCATTTGATTGACAACAACTCTTTCAACACCATTAGTGATAAATGTTGCACTAGGTGTCATTAAAGGAAGATCTCCAATAAAAACTTCTTGCTCTTTAGCTGAAAGAATTTGTTTTGTATTATTCTCAACATCTATATCGTAAACAACTAACCTAAGATTAGCTTTTAAAGCAGCGGAATATGATAAACTCCTTTGTTTACACTCGATTACATCAAATTTTGGTTTTTCCAATTTATAAGAAATATATTCTAAAGTAGATTTATCGTTCCCGTCCTCTATAGGAAAAATACTTTTAAAAACTTTCTCTATACCTTTTGTCATTTCATTGAGTTGTTCCGTCAATGATTTGGATTGTAAAAATTCTGAATATGAATTTTTTTGTACTTCTATTAAATTAGGAATTGATAAACCCTCTACAAGTTTACCGAAACTTTTTCTTATATGTTTCTTTTGAGTAAAAGATAATTGCATTAAATATAAAAAAATTTTACCGCAAGTTTAACCTTACAGTAAAATCTAGTCTTAAATTTTGTTTACTTTAATTCTACTTTAGCTCCAGCTGCTTCAAGTTTTTTCTTAAATTCTTCAGCATCTTTTTTAGCTACACCACCTTTAACCTCTTTTGGTGCTGCTTCAACTAAATCTTTAGCTTCTTTTAAACCCAAACCAGTTATTGCTCTTACTTCTTTGATAACATTTATTTTTTTCTCTCCAAACGACGTAAGAAATACTGTGAATTCAGATTTCTCTTCTCCACCCGCTGCGGCTCCTGCTGCTGCTGGTGCTGCCGCAACTGCTGCCGTAACTCCCCATTTTTCTTCGAGTTGTTTAGAAAGATCTGCTGCTTCAACAACAGTCAATTTTGATAAATCCTCAATAATTTTATTTAAGTCTGACATTTTTTAAATCCTGTGAATTATTTTTTTATTTGTTCCGTCGGCGCTAAAGTAGCTATTTTTTTGCTCTGTGCAAGTAAAATTCCAACTATTTTTTGTGCAGAAGCATTTAAAATTCCCACTATATTTGCTCTAGCTTCTTTTAGGGTTGGTAAACTAGCTATTTTTGCTACTTCTGCTTGATCGATTACTTTACCTTCCATAAAACCAGCAACAATCTTTAAACTATCATTTTTTTTAGCAAATTTAGACAAAATTCTAGCTGACATAAAAGGATCAGATGAAATAGCTGCGGCAGTTGGACCAGTAAAAAATTTTTCTAGATCTTTGCATGGAGAATCTTTTACTGCGAGTTTTGTGATTCTATTTTTGGTAATTTTAAAAAAAATGCTATTTTCTCTAAGTTCTTTTCTCAACTCATCAAGCTGAACTACATTTAAGCCCTGGTAATGAGCGATTATAACTGCTTCGTTAGAAGTAAATATTTTCTTCATTTCTTCTACATAATTTTTTTTTGTTTCTTTATTCATCATAATTATTTAGCTCCCACCTTGTAAGAAATACCCATTGATGAAGTTATAAAAATATTTTTAATAAACTCACCTTTAATAGTATCTGTTTTTTCTTTTTTAACACACTCAATAAAATGATTATAATTTTCTAGCAATTTTTCACTGGAGAAACTTTGTCTTCCTATTGTGGCAGCTAAGTTTCCATCTTTATCATTTCTAATTTCTATTAATCCTGTTTTAATATCTTTAACTGCCTTGTGTATATCTGTTGCAACAGTTCCAAGTTTTGGATTGGGCATTAAACCTTTGGGTCCTAACACTTTACCATGTTTGCCAATTTTACTCATCATTGCTGGGGTACAAATTAATTTTGTAAAATCAAATTTTCCTTCAGCAATTTTCTCTATTAGATCATCTGATCCAACTATTTCTGCTCCACTTTTTTTAGCTTCATCAATTTTATCTGGTTCACATAATACGGCTACTTTACTTTTTTTTCCCGAGCCATTTGGTAAATTTACTGTTGTCCTTAAGCTTAAATCACCGCCATTAGAAATATCATGTGAGGACATAACTAAATCGTTTTGAATTAATTTAAAAACACATTCACCATTATTTTTTTCATTTAGAAGATTTACTTCCGGAGGCATTCCACCTGTAATAGAATAATTTTCTTTTAAAAAGCAACTTTGTTCAAGGTGACCAAATGTTTTACCTAACAGGATTATGGCATTTTTTTCTTTTTTAAAATGATGTCCAATAGGTTTAGATAATTTATTTATTAAACCTACACCACCAATTACAGGTGTAGGATGAATACTTTTTTGATTTGTTCCATTATAAAAAGATACGTTCCCTGATACAACGGGGTAATTTAAAAATTCACAGGCTTCTTTAATTCCCTCTAAACACTCTACAAATTCTCCCATTACATTTTCATTTTCTGGATTACCAAAATTTAAACAATTAGTTATTGCCAAGGGTTTAGCTCCAACAGAGATTAAATTTCTCCAATTTTCACAGACTATTTGTTTTCCCCCAGTAACCGGATGAGATTTACAATAATTAGCTGATGAATCTACGGACACTGCTATAGCTTTATTCTTATTATGAATTCTTATTATTGCTGCATCAGAACCAGATCTTTGTGCCGTATCACACATTACTGCCTGATCATATTGATCAGTAACCCAACTTTTATTAGAATAGTTTGGAGAAGATAAAATTTTTAGTAAAGCATCTTCAATCTTTATTTTTTTTAAATTTTTAAGTTCAATTTTTTTTTTTGATGTTTTTTTTCTTACCCATTTCCTATCATAAATAGGAGCTTTAGACGCAAGTGCTTCTATAGGTATTTCACCTTCAACTTTGCCATTAAATTTTAACGTAAGATTATTTGTGTTTGTTGTTTTACCAATGATTGAAAAATCAAGATCCCATTTATCAAAAATTTTTTTTGCTTCTTTTTCCTTGCCATCTTCTAAAATTATTAGCATTCGTTCCTGACTTTCAGAGAGCATCATTTCGTAAGGTGTCATATTTTCCTCACGACAAGGAACTTTATCTAGCTCAAGTTCAATACCTAATGAACCTTTAGAAGCCATTTCTACACTAGAAGAAGTTAATCCAGCCGCACCCATGTCTTGAATTGAAATAATAGAGTTATCTTTCATTAATTCTAAACAAGCTTCCATTAACAATTTTTCAGTAAAAGGATCTCCAACCTGAACAGTAGGCTTTTTATCATCAGTATTTTCATCAAATTCAGCAGATGCCATTGATGCTCCATGTATTCCATCACGACCTGTTTTTGATCCTACATAGACGACAGATTTGTTTATTCCTTTTGCTTTTGAATAAAATATTTTATTTTTATTGGCTAATCCAACTGCCATCGCATTTACTAAATTATTTTCATTATAAGTTTCATCAAATTTTATTTCACCGGCTACTGTTGGTATTCCAATACAGTTACCGTAACCACCAATTCCTGATACAACGCCATTTAATAAACTTTTAGTTTTAGGATGTGTAGTTGAACCAAAATGAATTGAATTTAAAAGAGCAATAGGTCTTGCACCCATAGTAAATACGTCTCTTAATATTCCACCTACACCTGTTGCTGCACCTTGATAAGGTTCAATATAAGAAGGGTGATTGTGACTTTCAATTTTAAAAACAATTGCATCATTATCACCTATGTCAATTACCCCTGCGTTTTCACCGGGACCTTGAATAACTTGGTTACCTTTAGTATATAATTTTTTAAGATGTAGCCTAGAAGATTTGTATGAACAATGTTCATTCCACATTGCAGAAAAAATTCCAAGTTCTAAAAAATTTGGACTTCTATTTATTAGTTTTTTAATATCTTCATATTCATCTGGTTTTAAACCATGATTTTCAATTATTTGATCTGTAATTTTCATTTATATTAATTTAGTAAGCTCATAAATAGGTTTACCCCATCAGTGTTTGAAATTATTTTATCAACCATTCTTTCAGGGTGAGGCATCATACCTAGAATATTTTTTCTAGAATTATAAATTCCAGCAATATTTTTTAAAGACCCATTTGGATTTGATTGTTCATTAATAATTCCTTTTTCATCACAGTATTTGAAAGCAATTAAATTATCTTCTTTTAATTCTTGCAAGTGATTATTATCTGTAAAAAAATTTCCTTCGTTATGAGCTATATTAATTTTTAAAACTTGATCTTTTTTATATTTGTTTGAAAATTTTGTTTCATTATTTATAACTTTTATTTGAATATCTTTATTAATAAATTTTAAATTTTTATTTCTTAACAGCGTGCCTTTCAACAAACCAGTTTCTGTCAAAATTTGAAAACCGTTGCAAATACCAAGTATCAGACAGCCATCATTAGCTGCTTTAATAACTTCTTCAATAATTAAAGATTTACCTGCTATAGCTCCTGATCTGAGGTAATCACCATAAGAAAAACCTCCCGGTAAAACTATTAAATCTGACTTAGGAATCTTAGTTTCTTTATGCCATACCATTTGATTTTTAAATTGCATTTTTTCTAATGCTATTCCTATATCTCTATCGCAATTAGATCCTGGAAAAACAATTACAGATGATTTCATTATAATTTATTAATTTTATAATCTTCAATTATAAGATTTACCAAAAGTTTTTTACACATCTCATCGACATTCTTTTCAGCTTTTATATGATTTTTTTCATCTGTTTCTATTTCAAAATATTTTCCTTGCCTAATATTTTTTATACTCATTCCTAAGTTTCCCAATGTATTTTGTACAACTTTGCCTTGTGGGTCTAATACGTCCTTTTTAAGTGTAACTGTTATTGAGAATTTCAATTTATTTTTTTTTAAATTTAATGGATGTTGTTTTACCAAAATTAACTTCACTAATATTTGTTTCTTCAGGCATAATACCCAATCTTCTAGCTACCTCTTGATACCCTTGAATAATATTGCCCAAATCTTTTCTAAATCTATCTTTATCCAATTTTTTTTCTGTTTTAGAATCCCAGAGACGACATGTGTCCGGACTTATTTCATCAACTAAAACAATTTCTTTTTGTTCAGTGTCTTTATTCCAAGTTTTTCCATATTCGATTTTAAAATCAACTAGTTTAATTCCAATTCCTCTAAACAAGCCCACCAACAAGTCATTAATTCTCAAAGTCATTTTATCAATTATATTGATTTCATCTTCAGTAGCCCACCCAAAATTAAATATATGTTCTTTTGAAATAACAGGGTCATTAAGTTCGTCTTTTTTATAACAGTATTCTAATAAAGGTTCTTCAAGGACTGTACCTTCTGGTATACCTAATCTTTTTGTTAATGAGCCTGTTGCGATGTTTCTTACAATAAATTCTATAGGAAATATATCGGCTTTTTTAATTAATTGCTCTCTCATATTTAAACGTTTAATTAAATGAGTTTTAATTCCACATTGAGTGAGATTAGTTAAAATATATTCTGATATTCTATTATTAAGAACTCCTTTACCTTCAACATTTGATTTTTTTAAATTATTAAAAGCTGTAGCATCATCTTTAAAATGTTGAATAACTAAATCTTTATCTTTTGTCTCGTAAAGAATTTTAGCCTTACCTTCGTATATTTTTTTACCTTTATTCATTTGATTATTTTTTTCAGACTTCTGCTAAAAATTATATTAATTTTTTTTGTATGATAACCAAAATCAAATAGCTTTTTAAGTTTATTAACAGTTATTTTATTCGTAATTTTTTTATCAGAAACAATTTGATCGTAAAATGATGAATTATCCTTCCAAGCTTGCATTGCATTTCTTTGCACAATTTTATACGACTCTTCTCTTGTGAAGCCAACGGTCGTTAATTCAAGTAAAATTCTTTGTGAAAAAAATATTCCATTTGTAATATCTAAATTTTTCTTCATATTTTTTGGATAAATATTTAAATTACTAACAACATTACTTAATCTGCTGAGAGCAAAATCAAGTGCTATAGTAGCATCTGGTCCAATATTTCTTTCAACAGCCGAATGTGAAATATCTCTTTCATGCCATAGCGCAACATTTTCTAACGCTGGAATAACACTTGATCTTATTAGTCTTGCAAGACCAGTTAAGTTTTCACTTAAGATTGGATTTTTTTTATGAGGCATAGCAGAAGATCCTTTTTGTTTTTTACCAAAAAACTCCTCAACTTCCAAAACTTCAGTTCTTTGAAGATGTCTAATCTCTACAGCAAATCTTTCTATTGAACTTGCAATAATTCCTAATGTAGAAAAAAATTGTGCATGTCTGTCTCTTGGAATTATTTGAGTAGATATTGGCTCAACAGTTAATTTTAATTTTTTAGCAACATAGCTTTCAACTCTTGGGTCAATATTAGCAAATGTTCCTACAGCCCCAGAAATAGCACATGTTGAAATTTCTTTAATACCATCTTCTAAACGTCTTTTATTTCTTAAAAATTCTTGATAAAAAGTTAACATCTTTAACCCAAAGGTAATCGGTTCTGCATGGATGCCGTGACTTCTCCCTATACATAAAGTGTATTTATGTTTAATTGCTTGTTTTTTTATAGATTGCAATAATTGATTAATATCTTGCAAGAGTATTTCACCAGATTGTTTTAATTGTAAATTAAAGCATGTATCTAAAACATCAGATGACGTCATTCCTTTGTGCAAGTACTTAGCTTCCTTACCTGCTTTTTCTGTAATAGAAGTTAAAAAAGCTATAACGTCATGCTTAACTTTGTCTTCTATTTGTAAAATTCTTTTTACATCTATTCTTGCTTTTGATCTAACCTTTCTAACAACCCCTTTAGGAATAATATTTAATTTTTCCATAGCTTCTGCAGAGGCTAACTCGATATCTAGCCAAATAGAATACTTATTGTAATCTTCCCAAATATTTCTAATTTCTTTTCTGGAATATCTTTCTATCATTTAATTTATATTAACTTTATTATCTGACTGAGTAAAAATTTCATAACTATCTTCAGTTACACCTATTGTATGTTCAAATTGTGCTGATAAAGATTTATCTCTTGTAACTGCAGTCCAACCATCATTCAAAGTTTTTGTTTCGTAATTTCCAATATTAATCATTGGTTCGATTGTAAAAATCATTCCTGTTTTAATTTTTTCTCCTGTTCCTTTTTCACCGTAGTGAAGAATATTTGGTTCTTTATGAAAAGTTTGGCCAATACCATGACCACAAAAATCTTGAACAACTGAAAATCCTTTAGCTTCAACAAAATTTTGAATTGTTGAGCCAATATCACCTATTTGAATTCCTTCTTTAACAATATTAATTGCTCTCATCATCGATTCATAAGTAGTATTAATTAATTTTTCCGCTTTAATAGATATCTCTCCAACTTTAAACATACGACTTGTATCACCATGCCATCCATTTTTATAAGCAGTTACATCAACGTTGACTATGTCACCATCTTTTAAAATTTTGTCAGACGGTATTCCATGACAAACGACATGATTAGCTGAAGTGCAACAAGATTTAGGAAAACCTCTATAAAACAATGGGGCAGAATAGGCAGCATGATCATTTATAAATTCATAACAGACTTTATCTATATCGTTTGTTGATATTCCAGGTTTTACTATTTTAGCAACTTCGTCTAGCGCACGTGATGCTATAGATCCAGCTATTCTACTTTTTTCAAATGATTCTTTAAAATCGATAGTCATTATATTTTGAATTTTACTTTATTATTAAGTTTTATTCCTTTTGATGTAAATTTACAATCATAGCAGAGCACATTTAACTTTTTTTTTAAAGCTTTAGACAAAGAATTGGAATATTCAACGTCTATATCTTTGGCAATTTTAAAAGATTTACAGTCTTCTCTTTGAATTAAATAAAGTATAAAAATTTTATATCCCTTTTTGCTAGCATTTATAAGTTCATTAATATGTTTTAATCCTCTAGAAGTAATCGAGTCTGGAAATTCTGCTAAACCCTTGTTTCGGGATAATGTTACATTTTTTACTTCTACAAAAGCCTTAAAGTTACTTTTTGTAATTAAAAAATCAAATCTTGTGTTGGAGCCAAATTTAGTTTCTGGTTTTATTCTTATATATTTATCAAATTCTTTTATAAGATTATTATTTAGAGCATGGAGAACTATCTTATTGGTCAAATGAGTATTAACTCCAACTTTTGATTTATTATTATCTTCAATTATTTGAAGAGTATATTTTAGTTTTCTATTAGGATTATCAGTCTTAGTTAACCAAACATTATTGCCTTTTTTTAACAATCCATGCATTGAGCCAGTATTTGGACAGTGTGCGGTAATTATTTTACCATTAATTTTTATATCAACAAAAAAACGTTTATATCTTTTTATAAACTGACCTGATATTAATTCATTTTCAAAATTCATTTATTAAATAACTTTATGAAGAAAAAAAATAAAAAAGTAAATGCCGCAATTCTTATAATTGGTAACGAAATTTTATCAGGTAGAACCCAAGATAGAAATATAGCTTTTATTTCAAATTGGTTAAATACAAAATGTGGAATATCAGTTGAAGAAGTAAGAATTATTCCCGATGTTGAAAAAACAATAATTAAAAATGTTTTATTATTAACAAAAAGATTTAATTATATTTTTACAACTGGAGGAATTGGACCGACCCATGATGACATTACAGCTCAATCAATATCAAAGGCCTTTAAGGTAAAATATGAATTTCATAATGAAGCGTATGAAATTTTAGATAAATATTATGGTAAGAAAAAATTCAATGATGGAAGAAAAAAAATGGCTAAAATGCCAAGAGGATCAAAGCTAATATATAATCCATCTAGTGCGGCTCCAGGTTTTATTATTAAAAATATATTGTCACTTCCTGGCGTGCCGTCAATCTTAAGCTCAATGATTGAAAATTGTAAAAGATATTTGGTTAAAGGATTAAAAGTACACAGTAAAACTTTAAATTTATATACTGTGGAAAGTAATATCTCCAAGAAATTGGAACAAATACAAAAAAAATATAAAAAATTTGTTGATATTGGAAGTTACCCTTTTTTTAGATTAGGAATAATAGGTGTTGCTGTGGTTACTAGATCAACTTCATTAAAAAAACTAAAAATTATAAATAAAGAGCTACAAGATTTAGCCAAATTAAAAAAAATTAAAATTTTAAAAATTTAAATTATATTAAATTATAAACATCGTCTACATTTATAGCTTCAATGTCATTTGTATTATAGATTTTTTTACTGTCTAAAATTTTTATATTATTACTTTTCGGAGCAAACTTTTCAGAGTCGGTGGGACCAAATAAAATTATCATTGGAATATTGGCCAACCCCATCATATGCATAACACCATTATCAATACTGATAGCTTGATCTAATCTTGATGAAAGGGCAGTTACAAGTGCTGGGCAAGATATATTCGAATTTAATTCTGGAAAAAGTGCGAACGGAACCTGACACTTAACTTTTTCAATAATTTGTTCTTGGTTTTTTTCAATAAAAAAAACAGGTATTTTTTTTTTAATTAAAACTTTATTAGCTAACGATATAAATTTATAAATAGACCAGCTTTTTTTTCT
>JAOHNF010000008.1 GCA_028103285.1 Candidatus Pelagibacter sp.
TACAGCTGACAAAATTCCAAAAAATTTAAATTTATAATTTATATTTGTTGACTTATATTTATTCATTAAGTCGTTATTATTTTTCCAATAGTAGTAAAGCAATACTGCCGTTAAAAGCATTGCTGGTTTAAAAATTAAATATTGCGGAAAAGTTCGTGAGGCACGACTAATAGATAAACTACCATCTAGATAAGGAATAGTAAAATTTGATCGACCTATTTGATCTACAATAAATATCGTATTTTCTAACCATTCATAGTTTTGAGAAATTATTAAACAAAGATTAATTGCCATAAATGGAATAAAAAATATCCATAAACTCAATTTTCTTATTTGAGTTATTTCATGCATAAAATGTGATTATATTATTTTTTTTTATTTCTTTTTCTAGCTCTTCTTTTTTTTGAGCCAATTTTTCTTCTGCCGCGGTGTTTTTTGGGGTAACCCATATTTTTGCCTCCTTTTTTATATCTTATTTCGTCAATAGTTAATAAAGTTCAATTATACTTATTTTATGAAAAAGTCTATAAGCACCTTTTTAAAACACACAGCACAAGATAAGATAAACAGATCTGCAAATCCAGCAGTAGTAAGAGCTTCTACAATCTTTTTTAAAAGTATGCAGGAACTTTTAAAACATAAAGATCCATCAAAGAACAAAAGAGTTGATTACTATGATTATGGAAGAGCGGGCACCCAAACCACTACTCAATTACAAAACATAATTGTAGAATTAGAAAAAGCATACCACGTATTTCTTACTCCATCTGGTTTTGCTTCAGTAGCATTAGCTATTATGAGTATTTGTAGACCTGATGATGAAATACTAGTTACAGATAGCGTTTATTTTCCCACAAGAATGATTACCTCAAAACTTCTAAAAGAATTTGGTATAAAAGCTAAATTTTATGATCCAGATAATTTTAAAGATTTAAAAAATAAAGTTACCAAAAAAACTAAAATGATTTTTGTTGAAAATCCTGGTAGTAATACTTTTGAATTTCAAGATTTATCCGCAATAGTCAAACTAGCTAAAAAAAATAATATTATAACAGCCTTAGACAATACTTGGGGAACTCCATTATTTTTACGTCCCTTAGAGCTTGGTTTTGATATGTCAATTTCATCGGCAACAAAATATTTTTCTGGCCACTCAGATGTTATGGTTGGCACCCTTGCAGTTAGTAAAAAAGTTTTTCAAAAAGTCAACTTCTATAACCGAGTTTCAGGATATAGAGCTTCTCCAGATGATGCTTATTTAGTGATAAGAGGATTAAGAACTTTAGACGTAAGACTTGAAAAACATGAAAAGAATACAAAAGAAATAATAAGATTCTTAGCTAAGCAAAAAAAAATTGTAGAAATTTTATATCCTTATAAAAAAGCGTCAAAAGATTATAAGAATTGGAAAAAATATTATTCAGGCGCAACTGGCTTACTTAGTTTAGTAATAAAATCTAAAAGTAAAAATTCTGTTTTCAAATTCATAAATTCATTAGAGTTATTTGGAATTGGTTATAGTTGGGGAGGTTTTGAAAGTTTAGCTGTCTATCAAAATATTCAAAGAGAATTTAAAAAATATGATAGTAAAGATCTTCATATTGTAAGGCTTCATATAGGCCTTGAAGACTCAAAAGATTTAATTCTTGATATAAAAAGTTCCCTAAAACACATTAAGTAATGCAAAAATTTATTCCCACTAAAATTGCTTTAATTACACTGGTAGCTGCTTGTATTGTAATACTAGTTTCCATGGGATTACGACAAACTTTTGGATTATTTTTTAACGAATTTGAGCAAGATTTAAACATTACTAGAACAGAGTTTGGTTTAGCTATTGGAATTCAAATGTTATTTTGGGGAATGTTTGCTCCTTTATTTGGTATTATAGCTGATAAGTTTGGTGGTAATAAAGCCGTATTTATAGGTTTTATAATTTTTGGTCTCGGAATTTACACACTTTATTCCGGACCTAACACTGGAATATTTTTTCAGCTAAGTTTAGGAGTGCTTGTTGGTACAGCATTAGGCGCAACAGCCATGAGTGTTCCAGTGTCAGAAGTGGGAAAACATTTTCCAAATGAATCAAGGTCTATGGCAACTGGAATTGTTACAGCAGCTGCTTCAATTGGATATTTTCTTTCGCCTTTGTTTACTAAGTATAGTCTTGGTATTGCAGGTTGGGAGAACACTCTAAAATATTTTATGTATTTTATTTTATTTGGCTTAGTGGCATCAATCTTTCTTTTACCTAGAAGAGAAAATTCTCAGGCACTTAAAGTAGATAAAAATCAAGCTTTCAGTGTAGCTTTAAAGGAAGCTTTTTCCCATAAAGGATATCTTTTATTAAATGCAGGTTTTTTTGTTTGTGGGTTTCAAATAACTATGGTTGCTACTCATATTCCAGGTTATATGCAAGACAAAGGTCTAGGTGGTTGGTCCGCAACTATTATTTTGGCTTTAATAGGTTTATTTAATATTATTGGCACTTTAGGCATGGGCTATCTTGGCACAAAATATAGTAAAAAATTGTTATTAAGTATTTTATATTTTTCTAGAGCAGTTGTTATTTGTATATTTATTTTTCTTCCTCCATCTATATATACAGCTATATTTTTTGGTATTACTTTTGGAATGCTATGGCTTTCTACAGTCCCTCCTACAAATGGAATTGTGGCTCAAATATTCGGAACTAAATACCTAAGCACACTTTTTGGAATAGTTTTTTTAAGCCATCAATTTGGTGCCTTTGCAGGAGCATTTCTTGGAGGTTATTTCTATGATTTGTTTGGCTCTTACGATTATGCTTGGTATATAGCAATTGTTCTATCACTTTTTGCAACACTTATTCATTTACCCATAGATGAAAAGCCGATTGTACGTACTGAACAAACTATCTAAGGTTGTATTACGAGTCCTAAAGTGAATCAAAAGTGAATCAAAAGGTGAACATTTAAATCAACTCAACTGTTGGGTGTGGATAATTTTTTTATTTAAATCTAATGGTTTTTTTAATACGATCTTTCTAACTGAGGAGTTAAAATGTTTTCAAAAAAATTAAATAAAAAACTAGATCAATATCATTTATTAAACCACCCTTTTTACAGATCATGGAATGAGGGAAAACTAACAAGGGAAATTATCAAAGATTATGCTGAGCAGTATTATCAGCACGTTAAAGCCTTCCCTAGATATATTAGTGCAACACATTCATTGTGTGAAGATATTGAAAAAAGAAAAATTCTTTTAGAAAACTTACAAGATGAGGAAAATAAAGACGCAGATCACCCAACGCTTTGGAAAAATTTTGCAGTCGAGATGGGAGCAAATTCTGAAGAAATTGAAAATGTAAAACAAGAAAGCTTTACAAAAAATTTAATAGATAATTTCTTCAAACAGGGAAGATCTTCTTATGCAGAAGGTTTAGCTTCTTTATATACTTATGAAAGACAAATTCCTGAAATTGCTGAAACTAAAATTCAAGGATTAAAAAATCACTATGGTTGTTCTTCAAAAAAGGGATTGGAATTTTTTGAAGCGCACAAATCTGCTGATGTTCATCATAGGGCAGAGTGTGAAAAATTATTAGACGGTTTATTTAAAGATGAGCAAATGAAAGCTGAAACAGCTGCATTGTCTACTGCTAAATATCTTTGGAATTTTTTAAGCGGCATGTCTGCAAAACACAATCTGCAAGCAGCAGCTTAATTTTCTTCATGAAAAATGATTATCACAAATGGGATAATAAGCATCCCACAGCTCAAATGTTGGGAAGATGGCAGCCATGGCACGACGGCCATCAGAAATTATTTGAAGAAATTTTAAAAAAAACCGGTCAGGTAAATATAATGGTAAGAGACGTCAAAGGAGTTGACGATAATCCATTTGAATTTGAAACAGTAAAAAAAAATATCCTAGAAGCGTTAAAAGGATATGAAAGTAGAATACAGGTTTCCTTAGTGCCTAACATAACAAATATTTGTTACGGTAGAGGAGTGGGTTATAAAATTGAAGAAATCGTTTTGGATGAAAAAACACAACAAATCTCTGCTACCAAGATTAGAGAACAAATGAGAAAAGAGGGTAAACTTTAATACTTTGAGAATCATTCGCACTTGATTAACTATTCAGTGGAATATATAAAATATCTAACTCACGAGGAAATAATAACATTATGTTTAACAATAATCCGTTTTCAAATTTAGCTGAAATTGTTCCACCACTTGTTATGCAAGGGTTTGTAATTGTTATGGTTGGGCTAGTTATACTTGGTACATTAATAGATATACTTCACAAAAAAAACGTAAAGTATTTTTTTGATAATGCAAAAAAAGCAAAAAAAAATGCACAAATAGAATTAAGCACAGCTAAAAGAACTTCAGTTATTTTAAAAACAGTTGCTCATGATATTGCAACTACAGCAGAATTAGGTAGAGGCAAAAGAAGAGTGGCTCATGTAATGGGTATGTATGGAACAATAATTTTTTGGGCTTGCTCAGCCATTCTAGTTTTCTCTTATTCATCCGCGGGTATTGAAACTCCCTCAAGTATTACTACATTATGGCACACTGGCGCTATTTTAACTTGTTTAGGTGGATATTGGTTTTGGTTTTTTTTAAGAGTAGATGTATTAGCAGAAGCACACCCTTGGTACAGAATTATTAAAGCTGATTTATTTGTATTAGCGTTGTTAGCGTGCGCAACATTTGGTTTAGCTTGGTCATACGCACAATCTTCAGGAATGGTTAAATTAAATTATTTATTTTTAGTTTTATTTATATTTGCCAATTTAGTTTTATTTGGAGGTGTTTATTGGTCTAAGTTTGCTCATATGTTTTATAAACCAGGCGCAGCAATTCAGAAGAATTTAGCCGAAGCAGATGGTTCTAGAGACAATTTGCCACCACCGGCCGATGCTCCAGAGCAATTTGGACTGGGTATTAAAAGAGAACAACCAAAGCATTACTAAAAAATTTATGTTAAAAAACAATAGAGGAGAAAAATAATTTATGTCAACTTTTGTATATATGACGAGATGTGATGGCTGCGGTCATTGCGTAGATATTTGTCCATCAGATATAATGCATATTGATGAAACAATAAGAAGAGCAGTAAATATCGAGCCAAATTTTTGTTGGGAATGTTATTCTTGTGTAAAAGCTTGCCCAAACCATGCAATTGATGTTAGAGGGTACGCTGATTTTGCTCCAATGGGTCATAGTGTAAGAGTAAGACGTGAAGAAGAAAAAGGAACTATTTCTTGGAAAATAAAATTTAGAAATGGAAACGAAAAAAACTTTGTATCTCCTATTACCACAAAACCTTGGGGAAAATTTATTCCTAAACTTGCTGAAGAAGATTCTCCTAATCAGGGAGAGATCAACTCACAAAGATTATACACAGAACCTAATGGTCTAAATATCGATGGTGATTTACCAACAATTAATAAAGAAACATTCAAAAAAGGCGTTTACTATTAATGGCTAAAGTTAAAACACATTTTGAAGAAAGCGATGTATTGATAGTAGGTGGTGGTATGGCTGGAACAGGTGCCACTTTTGAGGCAAGACACTGGGGAAAAAATTTAAAAATTGTATGTGTTGAAAAAGCTAACATTGATCGTAGTGGTGCAGTAGCTCAAGGTCTTTACGCAATCAATTGTTACATGGGAATGCAGTGGGATGAAAACCAACCTGAAGACCATGTTAGGTATGCAAGAAACGATTTAATGGGAATGGTTAGAGAAGATTTAGGTTATGACATGGCCCGTCACGTTGACTCAACAGTTCATATGTTTGATGAGTGGGGACTTCCAATGATGAAAAATGAGAAAACTGGAAGATATCTTAGAGAAGGTAAATGGCAGATAATGATACATGGTGAAAGTTACAAACCAATTGTTGCTGAAGCAGCAAAAAAATCTGCAGACAAAATTTATAACAGAATAATGATTACTCATCTTTTAATGGATGACGAAAAAAAGAATAGAATAGGTGGTGCAGTTGGATTTAATATGAGAACTGGTGACTACCATGTGTTTAGAGCTAAGACTGTAATAGTAGCCGCCGGAGGTGCATCCCACATTTTTAAACCTAGAGCAGTAGGTGAAGGAATGGGAAGAACTTGGTATGCCCCATGGAGTAACGGATCTGCTTATGCATTACCTATAGCAGTTGGAGCTAAAATGACTCAAATGGAAAACAGAATTGTGTTGTGCAGATTTAAAGATGGTTATGGTCCAGTTGGAGCTTACTTCCTGCATTTAAAAACTTACACTCAAAATGCTGCTGGAGAAAATTATGAGAAGAAATGGTACGACCATACCAAAAATTTAGTTGGAGAATATATTGACCACCATCCAACACCAACATGTTTAAGAAATCATGCCTTTATTCAAGAAGTCATGGCAGGAGGTGGACCAATACATATGGTTACTAAAGAAGCATTTCAAGATCCACATTTAGAAACAGTTGGTTGGGAAAACTTTTTAGGAATGACAGTGGGTCAAGCAGTAGTATGGGCTTCACAAAATATTGATCCTAAATATACAAACCCAGAATTAACTACATCAGAACCTTATGTAATGGGTTCTCACGCCACGTGCTCAGGAGCATGGGTTAGTGGACCAGAAGATCTTTCACCGCCAGAATATTTCTGGGGTTACAATAGAATGTTAACAGTTGATGGTTTATTTGGCGCTGGTGATACTGTGGGCGGAAGTGCGCATAAATTTTCTTCTGGATCTTTTACAGAAGGACGTTTGGCTGCTAAAGCTGCGGTTAAATATATTGAAGATAAAAAAGCTGAAGGATTAAAAGTAAGCGATAAACAATGTGAAGATCTTAAAGAAGTTATTTATAAACCTTTAGAAAATTACACTGTTGGAAGAAATGAAATAACTGGAGGAACAGTTTCACCAAGTTATATTTCACCTATACAAGGTCTACAAAGACTTCAAAGAATTATGGATGAGTATGTTGGAGGAATAGCAACGAACTATATGACTAACGAGAATATGCTTAATAGAGGATTAGAACTTTTAAAATGGTTGGAAGAAGACTTAGAACATGTTGGAGCTGAAGACTACCACCAGTTGATGAGAGCTTGGGAGCTTAAACATAGAACTGTTACCTCTCAATGTGTTACAGAACATACAAAATTTAGAAAAGAAACAAGATGGCCAGGTTATTATTACAGAGGAGATCATTTAAAACTTGACGATGAAAATTGGCATTGTTTAACTGTATCAAGACGAGATCCAAAAACTAAAGAGTTTATAATGGAAAAGGTTCCTGTTTATCATATTGTGGATGAAAAAAAGGAAAAGAAAGCTTCATAAAAGTAAATGAAGCTATTTAATAAATCCGATAAAGAAATATTAGAAATAGCTCAGCCTATCTGGGACAATTTAGTTAAATCATCAAATATTAAAGATTATGGAACCTTTACTAAAGATTTCTCTTCACAAATGCTTTTTGGCGCAAATGAAGTAGAGCTAGGAAAACAGTGGGCTAATAATAAACTTTTAACCAGCTTATCTGAAAAACAAGAATTTCTAGGCACCATTAAGCGCGGTCAATATATTACGGTACTTTATAAACAAACCAGCAATACTCAGTCAGGTGAATTTTTAGGTAGATTAGTATTAGGAGAAGAAGACAATCTTATTAAAATTTTTGGAGCCACTATTTATTAATATTGACTTACTAATTGTACAGGAATATTTATAGTTAGTAGTATGTATGAAATTTATCTCCCAATTGTTCAAGTCCACATTGATATTTTTTTATTACTTTTTCTTAGTTTAATTGTCGGAATTCTTTCAGGACTATTTGGCGTTGGAGGTGGTTTTTTAATGACACCATTTTTAATTTTTATGGGTATACCACCAATCTATGCTGTTCCAAACGAAGTAAATAATATTTTAGCAACATCAGTTTCTGGTTCTTTAACTCATTGGTTTAAGGACACTTTGGATTACAAAATGGGATTAATGATTGTGGCAGGGGGTTTAATAGGAACGCTATTAGGTATTTCTACTTTTTCTTATTTTGAAGGAATTGGAAAAATTAGTGTTATTATTTCATTGCTTTACATGTATCTCTTAGCAATTGTTGGTACCCTTATGTTAATTGAAGTTATAAGAGCAGCTACACAAAAAAAATCTATTAAAAAAAAATTGCACGATCACAATTGGTTGCAAGGTTTGCCTTTACGAATGAGGTTTCAAAAATCAAGATTATATGAAAGTGCTTTAACACCAATATTACTCGGTCTAATAGTTGGATTTGTAGCAGCGATGATGGGAATTGGAGGAGCTTTTTTGATGGTACCCGCTATGATCTATGTTGTTGGAATGCCTGTTAAACTAATTCCAGGAACATCTTTATTTGTTACAATTTTTATCAGCGCAATAGTAACTGTTCTTCACTCTTTTAGTTATGGCACAATAGACTTTTTCTTAGTTGTTCCATTAATTCTTGGTTCTATCTTTGGAGTTCAACTCGGTCAAAAACTGGGTCAATACCTTGAAGCCAATCAACTAAAATCTCTATTTGCGACGTTGTTAATTTCAGTTGCTATCGCAATAGCTTATGATTCTTTTTTTAGAGATCAATCACTGTTAATTAATACAAAACAAGTAATTCAAACTGACCTGAGTAAATATGCTGAATTTTCAGTAAAATTATCTAATGAGATGCCATTCTTATACGGAGCTTTTGCAATTATTACAGCTGTAGGTCTTGGTGTATTAGCGGCTTGGTTAAGAAAAATTATTTCAGATTTAAGAAAGAAGAAACCAAAAGAAGAAGTTAAATTTCCAGTTAAATAAATTATTTTTTTTTGTATTTTTGTTTTTCAGGAATAACGCCCCTAACGCCACCTCTGGGATCTTCAACATCACCCTTTCTTCTTGGAATTAAATGTAAATGACAATGCATTATTGATTGACCTGCATCTTTTCCTATATTCACTCCAACATTAAAGCCACTTATTTTTTTATCTAGTTTTTTTAGTTCTACCTTTTGATTCTTTAAAATTTCATCTAATTCAGTCATTTCTTCTTTTGTAAGTTCAAAAAAATCAGCAACATGTCGATTAGTAATTATTAAAGTATGAAGTTTGGTTACAGGATAAGCTGTATCTCTAATTATAAAAAAATATTTGGTAGTTGAGATAACTTTACAATTAGTTTTTTTGCAAAATATACAGCCTTCTTGACTAGAAGACATTAAGCACTTCTATAAAGCTTAGTCATAACAAATTCTTTATGACCTAAAGCCTCAGCACATGTTAATCTACCATTAGCAACTCTTAACATAGATTTTATTAATTCATCTCCAGCTTCAGACATGTTCATTTCACGCGATAAAAGCTTAGATACATCACAATCAATATGTTCACCCATACCTTTTACGGTTAAAGGGTTTGCAGTTAACTTAACAACGGGTTCAATAGGGTTACCTACAATATTACCTTGGCCTGTTGGGAATAAATGAATGTTAAATCCTGCCGCTGCTTGAAGTGTAATACATTCAGCTGCTGCAGATGAAGTGTCCATAAAATATAAACCTTTTCCTTTAACAGGTTCTTCTGCTGGTTCCAATACATCAATAAATTTACAAGATCCAATTTTTTGAAAGTTTCCAAATGCTTTTTCTTCAATAGTCGTTAATCCACCAGCAATATTTCCTGCAGTTGGCTGACTATCAGAAAGATCATCTGTTGCTTCTTTTAAAATAAAGTCATTATATGAATTCCAAGTTTTCATAAATTTTTCTGAAGCTTCAGGCGTGGCACCTCTTGTGGCACAAACTTTTTCAGCACCTGTTAATTCTGAAGTTTCACCAAAACATAAGTGAACACCTAAAGGCTCTAATTTATCCATCAAATTTCCAACAGTTGGGTTTGCAGCTAATCCTGATGTCGTATCAGACTCACCACATTTAACTGAAATCCATAAATCACTTAGAGGACATTCCTCTCTTTGTTTTTCAGAAGCCCACATTGCAAATTCTTGTGCTTTTTTAGAGGCTTTCATTATAGTTTCTATGTCACCACTTCTCTCAATATGAAAACCTTCAACAGGTTTACCTGTAGTAGCTATTGCATCAACAATTTTTTTAGTCCATTTAGGCTCAATTCCAATTACTATTACAGCAGCTACATTTGGGTTTTGTCCTGTACCAATCATTGTTCTAAAATGTAATTCTAAATCTGCTCCAAACTGCAATCTTCCATAAGAGTGAGGTAGAGCAATAGTGCCTTTAATATTATTTGCAACGGCTTCAGCACATGCATTAGAAATATCATCTACAGGAAGAATTATTACATGGTTTCTTGTACCAGCTCTTCCATTCTCTCTTTTATAACCTAAAAAATTTTTTGGAATATCCATAATCAGTTTACCATTTCTTTGTTTTAACGTTGTGAACATGAACATGTTCACCTTTTTTAATTTCTTTTACAACTTTACCAATATCATGTCCGTACTTAAAAATTGTATCACCTGTTTTTAAATCTTTTAAGGCAATCTTATGGCCTAATGGAACTTCATTGATTGATGGAACACTTACAGTTTTATCATTTTCCATGATCCAAGCGTTACAATCTTGACCTTTTTTTGTAGTTTCAATAACTACAACGCCTACGTTATCTTTTTCATCGTGTATTATAAGATCTGGGTGTGACATAAATTATTTTATGGATATAGACTAAATTCTGATATATTTAAAGCAGGAATTTTTAATTAATACACTTTAAGGGATTATATTATGACTAAAATGACAACAGAAGAAGCTTTTGTAAAAGTATTGCAAATGCATGGTATTGAGCATGCTTACGGAATTATAGGTTCAGCTTTCATGCCTATTTCAGATATTTTTCCAGATGCTGGTATTACATTTTGGGATGTTGCTCACGAAACAAATGGTGGATTAATAGCTGACGGCTATACACGAGCTACAGGAAAAATGTCCATGGTGATTGCCCAGAACGGCCCAGGAATTACAGGATTAGTTACACCAATAAAAACAGCTTATTGGAATCACACACCCTTATTATTAGTTACACCTCAAGCAGCAAATAAAACAATGGGTCAAGGTGGATTTCAAGAAGTGGAGCAAATGAATTTATTTAAAGACATGGTTTGTTATCAAGAAGAAGTTAGAGACCCTTCGAGAATGGCAGAAGTTTTAAATCGTGTTATTGAAAAAGCAATAAGAGGTTCTGCACCTGCGCAAATTAATGTTCCAAGAGATTATTGGACACAAGTAATTGATATAGAATTACCTCCGATTATTAGATTAGAAAGACAAGCAGGTGGAGCAGATGCAATCAACGAAGCTTCAAAAATATTATCAGATGCAAAATTTCCAGTAATTTTGTCTGGAGCAGGCGTTGTAATTGGTGGTGCTATTGATGATTGTGTTAAATTAGCAGAAAAACTGGACTCTCCAGTTTGCTCTGGCTATCAACACAATGACAGTTTTCCAGGAAGTCACCCATTAGCTGTTGGCCCTCTTGGATATAATGGGTCTAAAGCTGCGATGGAATTAATTTCGAAAGCAGATGTTGTTTTAGCTTTAGGAACAAGATTAAATCCTTTTTCAACATTACCAGGATATGGAATTGATTATTGGCCAAAAAATGCAAAAATAATTCAAGTTGATATGAATTCAGATAGAATAGGATTAACAAAAAAAGTTACTGTAGCAATATGTGGTGATGCAAAAATGGTTTCACAACAATTACTATCAAAATTATCACCTAAAGCTGGTGATACCGATAGACAGAAAAGAAAAGATTTAATTCACCAAACAAAATCTGCATGGTTACAAAAATTAGCTAGTCTTGATCACGAAGAAGATGACCCTGGTACAGTTTGGAATAAAGAAGCAAGAGAGAGAGATAAAGATAGAATGTCACCAAGGCAATCTTGGAGAGCTATTCAAGCTGGTATGCCAGAGGACGTAATCATTTCAAGTGATATTGGTAATAATTGTGCAATTGGAAACGCTTACCCAACTTTTGAAAAAGGAAGAAAATATTTAGCTCCTGGATTGTTTGGTCCTTGTGGATATGGATTTCCAGCAATACTTGGCGCAAAGATTGGGTGTCCAGACACACCAGTTATTGGTTTTGCAGGAGATGGAGCTTTTGGAATAAGCATGAATGAAATGAGCTCTTGTGCACGTAAAGAATGGCCAGCTATTACAATGGTGATTTTTAGAAATTATCAATGGGGCGCAGAAAAAAGAAATTCAATACTATGGTTTGATGATAATTTTGTAGGGACCGAGTTAGATCCAGAATTAAGTTACGCAAAAGTTGCAGACGCCTGTGGTTTGAAAGGTGTAACAGTTAAAACAATGGAAGAAACGACAAAAGCAATCAAACAATCATGCGAAGACCAAAAGAAAGGTATTACAACTTTTATAGAAATTATTCTAAATCAAGAATTAGGAGATCCTTTTAGAAGAGACGCAATGAAAAAACCAGTTAAAATTGCTGGAATAAAAAAAGAGGATATGAAACCTCAAAACAATTTAAACTAATAATAATTAAATGAAGCCAAAAAGTTCCAATAGAAGCTTCGGTCTGCTTTTTTTTATCGTATTTATAGGTCTAGGTTTATGGCCTCTTACTAAAAGTGAAGATTTAAATATTTATTTAGTTTTAATATCAATATTTTTTCTGTTTTTTGGAATTTTAAATTCTAAAATTCTAAATCCTTTTAATAAAATTTGGATAAAATTTGGAGAAGTTTTAGGCTTAGTTATTGCACCTCTTGTAATGGCTATGATATTTTTTGTTATCTTAACACCAATAAGTTTAATTGTAAGAATTTCAGGTAAAGATTTATTAGGTTTAAAATTTACTAAGAATAAAGGTACCTATTGGACTAAAAGAAACAAGCCTATCAATTCTATGAAAAAACAGTTTTAGTAAAAAATAACTACAATAATTATTTTACTTGAAAATATTTTATCTGAATATAGACATTAACTAATTTTTAACCTAGTAGTATATTGCACAATTAAACAAATGATTGATTTTATTAAAGAATTTTTAGATTTTCTTAGAGAAAGAAAAAAATATTGGCTACTTCCAATAATAATTGTTTTAGCTCTTTTTGGAATATTGATTGTGTTAAGTCAAGGTTCAGCAATTGCTCCTTTTATATATACAATTTTTTAAGTAATACTTGTTAAAGATTATCAAATTTAAATTAATTTAATTTAAATCTAATATTGTAGCTGGGTCTAATTTTATTTCAAACCAATTTAATCTAATATCTAAATGAGGTCCTGTAGCTCTACCACTTTTTCCTAAAGTGCCGACTATATCTCCTTGCTTAACTTTCTGCCCAACTTTTACGTTCACATCTTTCATATGCATATATAGAGTGCTTATACCGTGCCCGTGATCAAATATTATTGTGCCGCCAGTAAAATACATATCTTTTTTAGCTAAAGTAATTTCTCCATCCATCATGGCTTTAACAGGCGTTCCTTCAGGAGCATGAAAGTCTATTCCGTAGTGAGGACGTCTAGGTTTGCCATTTAAAATTCTTTGGCTGCCATAAACCCCGGTAATAATATATTTATCGACTGGTTTAATAAATTTACCCTTAAAGTAATCAAAGGTGGTATCAATCGATCTAGCTTTACCTATAAGAATATTATCCTTTTTAATTCTTTCATAAACTTCTGGTGGTGGAGTGACCTGTTTTTTAGGCAAGCCATCAATTCTTTGAATTTTATAATCACGTTTTAAAATTTTTCTTTCAATTATTTTGGTGCTACCATTTTCACGAATTTTAAGTACAACATTATTTTTTCTATCTCTATCTAAGCCAAAAGCAAAATAACCATCTTTAGTTAATCTTATTTTTCGATTATCAATCTCAATTTTCGAACCTTTTTGGGCCTTCCCAATTATAAATGATCCTTGTTCAAATTTACCCTTAAATTCAACAGCGTAGCTTGAGATTGGAAAAATGATAAAAAAATTTATAAAAGCAAAGAAAATTATTTTTTTCATTATAAATTAATCTTTTTTTTTAATCCTAAATTGATAGGACGTTCCACAAATTTAAAAATGAAAATTGATATCGAAAAAATTATGAGGCTTATAAATACGGTATTAATTAATTGAACAAAAGTGCTATATGCACCAATATCAAAAACTTTGTAAAAAAATTGTATTACATAAGGATGTAATAAATAAATACAAAAACTAGCATCTCCGAGAGTGATTAAAATTTTTGGAAATCTAAAATTATTAAGTAAAAATAGAAAATAAATTGTCAATAAAAAAGCTGGAATACCTCTACTAATATAAGCTGGAAAATTAGAATTAAAGAAAAAAGAAGTAATTATAAAAAATGATATTACAAAAAATAAGTTCATTAATAAATTTACTTTAAGTTTTTTTGCATATTTATTCCATATAATAAATGCAAACATACCATATATAAATTCAAAAAGCATATCGTTGGCATAAGATAAGAATATAAAATTTTCTTTTGACAATGCATTACAAGAAAAATAAAAAATAATTAGAGCGATACTGCATATAATAAATTTATATTTTCTAGAAATAAATAAAGAAAAACTAAAAAGTAAATAAAAAATAATCTCAAAATTTAATGTCCATCCTAAAAATAATATTGGATAGTGACCTATACCATTTTTATTGAAGGGAATAAAAAATAAGGATTTTAACAAATCTTCAAAATTTGCTTTCGTATTATTTAAATACTCTGGTTTCAAAGCTGCAACTGTAAAAACAACTAATGTTAAAATCCAATACAAGGGGATAATTCTTATAAATCTTTTGATTAGAAAAAAATTGTTATCTTTTTCAGTGATATACATCATTATAAAACCACTAATTACAAAAAATATATCTACACCCCAGTGTCCAAATTCAAATAACGGTGTGTGAACTAACATGACCGAAAAGGCCGCAAAAAATCTTAAAACTTGAATACTTTCAATTTTATTTTGCAGTCCAACCTCCATCAATAGTAATTGATGTTCCCGTAATCATCGAAGACGCTTCCGACGCTAAAAAGGTAATTGAGGTAGCAACATCGCTAATTGTAACAATCTTTTTGATAGGAGTATTTTCTTTTACATATTTACTATATCTTTTATCATCAAAATATTTTTTTGTTCTTGGAGTGAGTACAATATTAGGACAAACACTGTTAACTCTAATATTATATTTTGCTAAATCTAAAGCCATACCCTTAGTTAAACCTTCAACCCCAAACTTAGTCATACTATAAACAGTTCTTTTTTGACCCGCTACAAGTCCAAAAATAGATGAAATATTTATAATTGATCCTTGTTTTCTTTTAAGTTTGATTATTTGATTTGCACAAAGCTGAGCAATGTTAAAAACAGCTTTTGTATTAACATTTAATATAGTTTCTAGAGATTTTTTTTTTACATTTAAAAAATTCTCAGGAATATTTGTACCCGCATTGTTAACTAAAATATCTAGTTTCTTTAATTTAGTTATAAAATTTTTAATTTTTTTATAATTATTAACATCACAATTAAAGGAAGTGTATTTTACTTTTAATTTTTTAATTTTTTCCCCTAAACTATTTAGCTCAGTTTGATTTCTTCCAATGGCAATTATATCTCCACCTGACTCTGCAATTGCTTCAGCAGCGCCTCTCCCTAAACCTTTTGTTGCCCCAGTTATTAAAGCAGTTTTTCCTTTGAGACTCATGTCTTTTAAAAAAATTCCCATTATTGAGCCGTCCAACCTCCGTCCACAACTAATGATGTTCCCGTAATCATTTCAGAAGAGTCCGCCGCTAAAAATGCTACAGCAGTTGCCACATCACTTTCTTTAGCTACTCTGCCTAGAGGTATGTTTTTAAGCATTTTGTTTTTAAATTTTTTATTCTTAAAAAACTTTTTAACCATTGGCGTTTCAACAAATGTAGGACAAACAGTATTTACTCTAATATTATATTCAGCCAACTCAACCGCCATTCCTCTAGATAAACCTTCAATACCAAATTTATTCATATTGTAAACATTTCTTCCCTCGCAACCAACTTTACCTAATTGTGAGGACATATGAATAATTGAACCTCCAATTTTTTTTCTATTCTTCGCTTTAACCATTTTTTGTGAGCATAATTGAGCAACATTAAAGGCGGCTTTCATATTTAAATTAGTTAAATATTCCATATTTTCTTGCTTCACTTTAGTAAAGTGTTCCGGTCTATTATTTCCAGCATTATTAACTAAGATATCTAATCGAGTTATTTTTTGGAGAATTTTATTAAATTCTTCTGGTTTAGTAACATCACATACAAATGATCTACTAGTACCTTTTGTTTTTTTTACTATTTTACTAACTTTATCTAAGTCAGATTTAGTTCTACTTAAAATAATTACTTTAGCACCAGCTTCAGCTAAAGCTATTGCACAAGCTTTTCCTAGACCTTTACCAGCACCTGTAACAAGAGCTGTTTTATTTATAAGATTAATTTTTTTTAGCATTAGAAAAATAAAGTTTTAATATCAGTGTATATCAGTTCAACTGCTACTACTAAAATTGCTAATAAGCCAATCCAAGCAATCCATTTATATTTTTTAATCCAGCTAGAAATTAAATTAGCAGCCACAGCCATTAATATAATTGATAAAATTAAACCAAATATTAATAAATGATAGTGGTGACCTGCGGCTCCTGCAACACCTAAAACATTATCAAGACTCATAGTAAAATCTGCGAGTAAAACTGTCCAAATAGCTTTTAAGAAACTTGAATTGTCTACTTTTATATCATCTTCATCGGATGCATCTTTGATGACATCAACATAAAGTTTGTAAACAATGTAAAGTAAAAGTAATCCACCAATTAATCTTAGTCCTGTAATTTGTAATAAGTATGCAGTTAAAAGCGTTAAAATAATTCTTAAAATTATTGCACCACCAATCCCCCAAAATATAACTTTCTTTCTTTGATCAACAGGAAATTTAGAGGCAACCATACCAATAATAATTGCATTATCTCCAGCTAACACTAAATCTATAAAGATAATTTGGGTTAAAACTGTAAATTGCTCCGTTGTAAATAATTCAGCTAACATGATTATTTATTCAGTATGATGTCCGATGCTTTTTCGGCAATCATTATTGTTGGTGCATTCGTGTTTCCCGAAGTAATGTTTGGCATAATAGAAGCATCAACAATTCTTAAATTTTTTAAGCCGTGAGCTCGTAATTTATCATCAACAACCGCATCATCTCCTTTACCCATTTTACATGTTCCAACTGGGTGAAAAATAGTTTGAGCGTAATCACTAGCGGCTTTTACTAGCTCTTCATCATTCGTAATATGGGCACCTGGTCTATATTCTTCTGGCTGATATTTTTTAAAAGTTTCTGTATTAAGCATTATATTTCTTACAATTTTAAGAGCTTTGGCGGCAACATCCCTATCATCTTGAGTTGATAAATAATTCATTTTAATTTTTGGATTATCCCTACTATCTTTGCTTAATATATTTATTTCACCTCTGCTAGTAGGTCTTACGTTAGCTATAGTCGGAGTTATTCCATCGAAGTCATGCATCTTAGCTGCACCTAAAATATCTGTGCTGATTGGTTGAACGTGAAATTGTAAGTTAGGGGTTGCTCTAGAAGAATCGCTTTTTACAAAACCACAAACTTGACTAGCACCCATTGTCATTGGCCCGCTTTGTTTTAAGACATACTCTAAACCGATTAAAAAATTTCCAAACAAACTATTAATTTTACTATTAAGTGATTTTAAGTTTTTAACTTTATAAACTGGTCTAAACATTAAGTGATCTTGTAAATTTTTACCAACTCCATTTAATTCATGCACAATATCTATTCCATGGTGTTTTAATTTATCTGAATCTCCAACACCTGAAACCTGCAAAATATGAGGTGAACCAATTGATCCTGCCGATAAAATAACTTCTCTTTTTGATTTAACGCTAACTAATCTATCCTTTAAATAGTAATTAACTCCAACAGCTTTTTTTCCCTCAAAATTTATTTTTTGAACATGAGCATTAGTAACAATTTTTAGATTGGATCTATTTTTAACTGGATTTAAATACCCTTTAGCAGCACTGCACCTTAATTTTAATAATTTATTCCTACTTGTGGTAAATTGAAAATATCCAATACCGAAATTATCTCCTGTATTAAAATCTTTAGTTCTTGGTATCCCTTTTTCTTCTGCAGCATTTTGAAATTCTTCTAACATATCTAAATTTATTTTTTTATTAGAAACAGTTATCGGGCCTTTATCATTATGAAATTCACTTGGACCGAGTTCGTTATTTTCTGATTTTAAAAAATAAGGAAGAACATCATCCCATCCCCATCCATTATTTCCTTGTTGCCTCCAATTATCATAGTCGTTACTTTGACCTCTAATCCAAAGAAGACCATTAATTGAAGAACTTCCGCCAAGTGTTTTACCTCTCGGGTATCTTATAGATCTATTATTCATGCTTTCATCTTTTTCTGTATGAAAACACCAGTCAACTTTTGGGTTGTGCATTGTTTTGAAATAACCGACTGGAATGTGTATCCAAGGATATGAATCTTTTCCACCAGCTTCAATTAAAAGCACTTTATTATTTTGGTCTGCGCTTAGTCTATTTGCCAATACACATCCAGCAGAACCAGCTCCAACAATGATAAAATCAAATTCTTCCATATAAGAATTTACTTATAATTCAGAAAAGTAATATTTTCCATTACTCACAGCACAACCTATAGTTTTATCTTAAGAATTTGACATTCATATGGTGAATAGGTTTAATCTTATCTTTATTAATAAAAAACGGGGGAATAATGAAAAAATTATTAACTGTTGTTTTAAGCTTAGTTGCATTTATTGGATTTTCAGTATCTACAGCAAACGCTAAAACATTAAAATGCCAAACTGTTATCAGTGCAAAAGCAGACGAAGTTAAAATGTTAAAAGACTTCGGAAAAGATGTATCTGACTTAACAAATGGTTCACTTAAGTTCGAAATTATGCCAGCAGGTACTGTTGTTGGAGTAAAAGAAACATTAGATGCAGTTGACAAAGGACTGATCGATTGTGGATTTGCTTGGACGCACTACTGGTCTGGAGAACATCCAGCAGCTATGTTATTCGGTTCGCCAGTAGCAGGCGCAGGTGTTGGTATAGACAATATCGCGTTCCTATCTTGGTTTCAATATGGTGGTGGTAAACAATTATACGACCAGCTATGGAAAGAAATGGGAAGAAACATTAAAGGTTTTATGCTTCAACCAGTAGGCCCAGAGGCTTTAGGTTGGTTCAAAGAACCTATTAACAGCATGGCTGACTTTAGAAAGTACAAATTTAGAACTCCTCCGGGAATTCCAGGTCAAACTTATAAAGATATCGGTGTAGCTTCTGTTGCAATGGGTGGTGGAGATATTCTACCAGCTCTTGAAAAAGGAACTATTGATGCAGCTGAATGGTGTTGTCCAAAACCAGACAGTGTTTTTGGTTTTCAAAAAGTTCTTAAGCACTACTACTTACAAGGTTTACACCAAGTAGTGGTAAATGCTGACCTTTATGTAAATGGAGACATTTACAAAAAAATGACTAAGCTTGAGAAAAAAGCTATGGAAGTAGCTGCTAACGCATCATTAAGTAAATCCATGAGTTATAGAATTTACGAAAATGGTAAAGCGCTTAAAGATCTAACGGAAAATCATGGTGTAATATTACATGATACTCCTGCAGATTATTTCCCTGCTTACATGGGTGCCGCAAAAGCTAGTTTAGAGAAGAATGCAGCTAAAAATAAATTCTTCGCTAAAGTATGGCAATCTCAAAAAGACTTTGCTGATATAGCAGTGCCTTTTTGGAGTGGAGCTCAAATGTCTAACGCTAAGCTAGGAATGGCTCACGCGGCAACATTAAAATAGTCGATAAGAATAAAATTAAAATAAAGCGGATCATTTAGTTGATCCGCTTTATTTATTTAATTAAATAAATAGGAACAAATGCCATCAAGAACAAAATTAGATAAATCTGATGAGATGATCGCCGAAAGACGACAAGGCACAGGCAAGATGCCCGACGATATGCCTAAATGGATGGCATCTACTATTACAAACATCGACAAGTGGAGTAGATGGATTGGTAATGTTGTCTGCTGGATTTCAATGCCGTTAATGTTTGCAATGGTTTATGAAGTTTTAGCAAGAAAATTATTTTTAGCTCCAACAATGTGGGCTTACGATATGAGTAGATTTTTTTATGGGGCTTTATTTATGTTGGGCGCTGGTTATGCACTTTCTAAAGGCGTTCATATTAGAGCAGATTTTCTATACAGAAATTTTAAAGTTAAAACACAAGGCCTAATAGATTTTTGGCTTTACTTATTATTTTATTTTCCAGGACTGTTAGCCTTTTTCTATATGACAAGTATTTTTGTAATAGAATCTATACAAAGAGGAGAAAAAGGAATGGATACAGCATGGATGCCATATATGTGGCCCATTAAAGCTTGTTTATGGTTTGGTATTTTGTTTTTATTAGTCCAAGGAATTTCAGAACTTTTTAAAAGTTACTATGCAGCCAGAAAAGGAAAGTGGCCTGACGCATGATAGCTGAGTTTATAAGCCCAGAAACATTAGGTTTTATTTTAATCGCAGTAATGTTATTTGCGATTTTTATTGGGTTTCCTATTTCTTTTACTTTAATTTTCTTAGGATTTGTCTTTGGATATTTAGGATTTGGTAAATTAGTATTTTATCTAATGACCTTACAGTTTTCAATGGTCATGACAGAACAGGCTCTGGCGGCAGTCCCACTCTTTGTCTTTATGGGGATAATGATGGAAAACGCAGGTTTGATGGAAAGATTATTTTCATCGGTTCAACTAATGTTATCAAGAGTTAGAGGAGCACTATTTTATGCAGTTCTTTTTGTTTCAGTAATTTTTGCAGCAGCTACTGGAATTGTTGGAGCTTCAGTTACAATTCTTGGAATTATGGCGGCTAAATCAATGAATAAATCAGGTTACGATGTTCGACTAGCAGCTGGAACAATTACTGCTGGAGGAACTTTAGGAATATTAATTCCACCAAGTATTATGTTAGTTGTTATGGGTCCAATTATGGAAATTCCTGTTACTGATTTATTTGCTGCAGCAATTATACCTGGAATAATGTTAGCATTACTTTATGCAGGTTACGTAACAATTAGATGTGCAATTAATCCAAGTTTAGGACCTGTGTTAGCAGTTGAAGATAGAGCTTCAAGTATGACTGAAGTTTTTAGAGAATTTCTAATAGGCTTACTTCCACCAGCACTTCTAGTTTTTGCTGCACTTGGAAGTATACTATTTGGATTTGCCACTCCAACTGAAGCTGCGGGATGTGGCGCAGTCGGTGCATTACTTCTAGCTCTAGTTTACAAAAAATTAACATTACCAAAATTACAAGAAGCTCTTGTAAAAACTTTAGAAATTACAGCTTTAATTATGGTGTTGGTTGCCGCTTCCAACTTTTTTGGTTCAGTATTTTCAAGATTAGGAACGCCAATGCTTCTAACTGAATTTTTATTGGGTCTCGAAATGAATAGGTATATTATTTTAGCGATAGTGCTTGGTATGATTTTCTTATTAGGATGGCCATTAGAATGGGTTCCTATAGTTTTAATTATCATTCCTATTATTCTTCCATTAATTGAAGCATTAGGTTTTAACTTAACTTGGTTCGCAATACTTGTTGCGGTAAATTTGCAAACCGCCTGGCTGTCTCCGCCAGTGGCCCTCTCGGCTTATTTCTTAAAAGGCGTAGTGCCTGAGTGGGATTTAAAAGATATTTATTTAGGTATGATGCAATTTATGGTTTTACAAGTGATCGGATTAATATTAATAGTAATCTTTCCACAAATAGCTTTGTGGTTACCAACTTATTTATATGGCAATTAAATATTTAAAAAAATCACCTAAGACTTCATCTACAGATGATACGAAAACTACAGAAATCGTTAAAGGTTTACTTAAAGATATTGAAACTAATAAAGAGCAAGCATGTATCGATCTAACTAAAAAGTTTGATAAATACGACGGCGATATAATTGTTTCAAAAGAAAGAATCGAAGAGATTAAAAAAAAATTAGATCAAAAAACAAAAGACGATATTCAGTTTTCTCATGAAAGAGTGAGAAAATTTGCTGAAGCACAATTAAAAAATTACGGTCAAGATTTTGAAACAGAACTTTCACCAGGACTTTTTGCTGGTCAAAAACTAATACCAGTTAATACTGCTGGATGTTATATTCCAGGAGGAAGATATGCTCACATAGCTTCAGCTGTTATGAGTGTTACAACAGCAAAAGTAGCTGGAGTAAAAAATATTATTGCCTGCAGCCCTCCAAAAGAAGGAGTAGGTGCACATCCAACAATTGTTTACACAGCTGATTTATGTGGAGCCGATGTAGTACTAAACCTTGGTGGAGTACCAGGAGTTGCTTCAATGACTAATGGATTATTTAAAAATCCACCAGCTGATATTATAGTGGGTCCTGGAAACCAATTTGTTGCAGAAGCTAAGAGAATTCTATTTGGAAAAGTAGGAATTGATTTATTTGCTGGTCCTACAGAAATTGCTGTTATAGCAGATGATAAAGCTGATGCAGAGATGGTTGCTGTGGACTTAGTAGGACAAGCTGAACACGGTTATAATTCTCCAGCATGGCTTTACACTACAAGTCAGAAAGTTGCTGACATAGTAATGAAAAGAGTTCCAGAACTGATTGCTGATTTACCAGAGGTACCAAGAACAAATGCAGAAGCAGCTTGGAGAGATTACGGCGAAGTCATTCTTTGTGATACTCATGAAGAAGTTGCAACAATAAGTGACGAATACGCTCCAGAACATTTAGAAGTTCAGACAGAAAATTTAGAATGGTACCACAAAAGATTAAAAAATTACGGATCATTATTTATTGGAGAAGAAACAACTGTAGCTTATGGAGATAAGTGCTCAGGCACCAATCATATTTTACCTACAAAAGGTGCAGGTCGTTATACTGGAGGTTTGTTTGTAGGTAAATTTATTAAAACTTTAAGTTTCCAAAGAATGACAAAAGAATCTACAAAAACTGTTGGCGCAGCATGTGCTAGAATTTCAAGATACGAAGGCATGGAAGCTCATGCTAGAACAGGTGATGCAAGATTAAGAAAATATGGTTTTTCAAATTAATGCAAGCACTGGTTTATACTAATACCCAAACATTAGTTTATAGAGAAGAAAAAAATCCCACAGAAAAGCTAGGTGAAAGTATTTTAAAAATAGAAGCTTCAGGTATTTGTGGTTCTGATATGCATGCTTATCATGGTCACGATGAGAGAAGAGTTCCGCCATTAATTTTAGGCCACGAGGTAAGTGGAATTATTCAAAATGGAAAATTTAAAAATAAAGTAGTAGTTTTAAATCCATTAATAACTTGTGGAAATTGTGAATATTGTAAACAGAATAGAGAACATCTATGTCCTGAAAGATTAATTCTAGGAATGAGTAAGCCAATTAAAAGAGAAGGCGGCTTAGCTGAATATGTATCTATTCCAGATAAAAATATTTACGAGATACCTAAAGGATTAGATACCAAAGAAGCAGCAGTTGCTGAGCCTACTGCAGTTTCATTACATGCTGTTTTATTAGGCGAGCAAACTTTAAAAAAACCTTTATCTGAATGTAGAGTTTTAATACAAGGAGGAGGAGCTATAGGCCTGTTATGTGGCCTAATTTTAGCAAAAGAAAAAAAATGTAAAGACATAGTTTTATCTGATCCAAATAAGAAAAGATTAGATGAATGCTCTAAATATTTGGATGCAAAGTACGTAGCGCCAAATGACAAAATGATTAATTCTACAGATTTTGATATTATATTTGACTCTGTAGGTTTAGAAGCAAGCAGACAACAAGCCATTGAAGTTGTTGCACCAGGTGGATCTATTATACATATTGGCCTAACTCAGCCTGCAGGAACATTTAATTTTAGAAAACTAACACTTCAAGAAATTACTTTAGTTGGAACTTATTGTTATACAAATAAAGATTTTCAACAAACAATTAACTTATTACATAAAAAAACCTTAGGACCTTTAGATTGGATAGAATATAGAGAGCTTAAAAACGGTGCTAATGCATTTAAAGAAATTCACGATGGTACTTGTGTAGCTCCAAAAATCATTCTTATTCCTTAATTTCTATTTTTAGTTGTAGAGACAATCTGCATACGTGCATTTAAAAAAATGCATTGTTATTTTTGAATAATTTTAATTAATAATTCAAATAATAAAACTTATAAAAAATAGATGGAAAATTATATGGTAACACACACTTTCAAATCTGCTGAAATGAAAGCTAAATTTACAGAAACACCTAACTAAATTATGAGCGGATATGTCATTGCTAACATTGATGTAAAAAACCCAGAAGCTTATAAAGAGTACATTGATAAGGTTAAGATGATAGTAGAAAAGTTTGGTGGAGAATATCTTGTCAGAGCCGGTGAATATAAAGTGATAGATGGTGAATGGAAATATCCTAGAACTGTTATAATTAAATTCCCAACTTACGAAAAAGCTTTGGAATGGTACAATTCTGAAGAATATAAACCAGTAAAACCAATTCGATTAGAAAATACAGTTACTAATGGAATTATAATAAAAGGAGTGTAGATGGCTAAATTTATGAACATAGTAAGATGCAAAGTAAAATCTACTCATCGCGAAGAATATTTAAAAATGTGCGATGAAAGACCTAAGTTTGAAGGTAATATTTCAACAAAGTATGTAGAGATAAAACCAAATGAATTTTTTATGGTTGGTGAATGGAACTCTGAAGATGATATTGCAAAAGCAAGACCAAATATGATAGAATTTTTGGATACTCTACGAGAGACTTTAGAAGAACTGTCACCAGAGTTAGGTATAACAGATCCTTATTCCGGAACAGTAGTTATAGAAAAATAGAAGGGAGAGATAAAATGGTAAAACTGTATGTAATGGGAAAGTATACTGAAAAAGCTTTTCAAGGATTCCTAAAAGACCCAACAACAGATAGAAAAGTTGCAGTTGAAAAGTTAACAACAGCAGCAGGTGGGAAATTGCATTCTATGGATATTGTAAGAGGACAATACGATTTTATAGCTGTTGTGGATGCACCGAATTTTGATACTTTTGCAGCAATTAAATTAGCAGTAGAGTCATCTGGATCTGTTAAAGATCTCATTGTATTAGAAGCAATGGATTTAACTAATGCAGCAAAAAAAGCAGGTGAATTAACAGGAAATTACAAAGCACCAGGACAATAATCGTTTATTTTTTTTGAACATAAGTTTAAGTAGACTCATGTTTAAAGATTTTTTAAAAAAAATTCATATTCTTCAAAATATATATCTAAAAAATAAATATCTAATTAAAAAAAAATCTTATGCAATGGATGGGGAAGATTTAGCCATTGATCAATATATAAAAAAAAAAGAAAATGGTTTTTATGTAGATATTGGAGCTCACCATCCTATCCATAGGAACAATACTCAATTGCTATATAGTAGGAATTGGGAAGGCATTAATATTGATGTAAATCAATTCTCTATAGATCTATTTAATTTCTTAAGACCAAATGATTTGAATTTACTTATAGCAATCTCAGATCAAGAAGGAGAAGTTATTTTTTATTATCAAAAAAATTTTAGTCAATTAAATACAACAGATAAAAAAATTGCCCACGAACATTTTAATGGAAATTTTAAAGAACGCTCAGTTAAATGCCAAACTATTCAAAATATTTTAAATAACTCAAAATATAAAGATGTGAAGATTGATTTTTTAAATATTGATGTAGAAGGCGCTGAGATGAAAGTTTTAAAAAGTTTAAATTTTGAAATATATGATCCAGGTATTATTTGCATTGAGATCCTAGGTTACAGAGAATTAAATTTTAGCGAAAGAGAAATTCAAATTAAAAATGATGAAATTTATAGGTATTTAGTTAGTAAAAAATATAAAAAAGTATGGTCTGGCTCCAGCTATTGTAGTCATTTATTTATAAAAACTTAATTTTTTTCGTAAGAAATACATCTCAAAGTATCATTAAATCTAATTTGATTTTTAAACTCTAAATTGAGCTCATTAATACCTACCTTCAAATCTTTGTTAGTCATATTTAGTAGAC
>JAOHNF010000009.1 GCA_028103285.1 Candidatus Pelagibacter sp.
GATAGTGATGGCAGACCAATTATAAAAGTTTCTGATAGCTGGGATAAACATGCCTACGCTAATAAATCAAAATATCAAAAAAAATATAAACTTTCTATTAAAGAAAATGAAAAATTTTGGGCAAAAGAAGGAAAAAGAATTACTTGGATAAAAAAATATTCAAAAATTAAAGATGTTAAATACAGTAAAGATGATGTTAAAATTAAATGGTTTTATGACGGTACTTTAAATGCTTCCGCAAATTGTATCGATAGGCATTTAAAAAAAAATGCAAGTAAAACTGCTATTATTTGGGTTGGTGATGATCCTGCGGATTCTAAAAAAATTTCTTACAGAGAATTACATCAAAACGTATGTAAAACTGCAAATGGATTAAAAAGTATAGGTGTTCAAAAAGGTGATCGAGTAACTATTTATTTAACGATGATACCTGAACTAGCTTATGTAATGCTGGCCTGCGCCAGGATTGGTGCTATTCACTCTATAATATTTGGTGGTTTTTCACCTGACTCGATTGCAACAAGAATAAATGATTGTAAATCGGATTATTTAATTACAGCTGATGAGGGGGTTAGAGGTGGAAAAATAATACCTCTTAAAAAAATTGCTGATGAAGCATTACAACAATGTCCTAATGTTAAAAAATGCGTTGTAGTTGAAAGAACTGGGAATCATGTTAATTGGAACAATGAAAAGGATATTTCTTATAAAAAATTAATTTCATCTGCCCCTACTAAGTGTGATCCTGAAGAGATGGGAGCTGAAGATCCTCTTTTCATTCTTTACACTTCTGGATCAACAGGAAAACCAAAAGGAGTTTTACATACTACTGGCGGTTATATGGTTTACGCCTCGATGACACATCATTATATTTTTGATTATAAACCTAATGATGTTTATTGGTGTACTGCAGACATTGGTTGGGTTACAGGGCATAGTTATATTATTTATGGTCCCCTAGCTAATGGCGCTACTACAATAATGTTTGAAGGTGTTCCTAATTATCCAGATAATTCTCGTTGGTGGCAAATAGTAGATAAATATAAAGTAAACACATTTTACACAGCGCCAACAGCTATACGTGCTCTCATGAGAGAAGGAGACGGACCAGTTAAAAAAACGAGTAGAAAATCTCTTAAATTACTAGGGAGTGTAGGCGAGCCAATTAATCCTGAAGCTTGGTTGTGGTACTACAAAACTGTTGGGGACTCTAGATGCCCTATAGTTGATACTTGGTGGCAAACTGAAACAGGCGGAATTTTAATTGCGCCACAACCAGGAGCTATGGATTTAAAACCTGGGTCAGCAACAAAACCTTTTTATGGAATCAAGCCACTCCTTATAAATAAAGATGGAAAAATAATTAAAGGTGAGGGTCAAGGCAGGCTTTGCATGGCGGGTTCTTGGCCTGGTCAAATGAGAACTGTTTATGGGGATCATCAAAGATTTATAGATACATATTTTTCACAGTATGATGGCAAATATTTTACGGGTGATGGGTGTAGAAGAGATAAAGATGGTTATTATTGGATTACTGGCAGAGTAGATGATGTCATTATCGTATCAGGTCATAATCTTGGAACCGCTGAGATAGAGAGTGCATTTGTTGCGCACTCAAAAGTCGCAGAAGCAGCTGTAGTTGGTTTTCCACACAGTATTAAAGGAAATGGTTTATATTGTTATGTAACATTAAATGCAGATGAAAAACCTACAGGTGATTTAGAAAGAGACTTAAAACAATGGGTAAGAAAACAAATTGGTCCTATTTGTTATCCTGATATAATTCAATTTGCCCCTGGTTTGCCAAAAACTAGGTCTGGTAAAATTATGAGAAGGATTTTAAGAAAAATTGCAGCCAATGATCCAGATAATTTGGGAGATACATCAACATTAGCAGACCCAAGTGTTGTGAGTTCTTTGGTTGAAAATAGACTAAACAGAGACTAATTAAAATTTAAATTTTTTGTTAAACTTTTAAATTCATCTACAACTAAATTCCATTTAAGACTCATTGAATTTAACACAATTTTTTTATCTAGAGTTTTTAATTCATCTGCTATAGGTGACCAGTTATAAAGTGCAAAACAACTTTCTTTGAAAGGATCTTCTAAATAGTATTTATCAAAGTTAATGTTTTCATGTCTCTTTAAAAAATCTTCTTTAGCTTTATCGTAAATATCATCACTCAATCCGTTATTTTTTTCTTTATCAATAATATTTAGAAAAATTTCTTTTGAGTCATTTTCTTTTAAATTTTTTTCGTTCATTAAATAGGAAATTGCGTAGAATGTGCAGTCTGCTAGCGCAACTAAATAAATATTCCACTTTGCAATATTTATTGACTTTGAATAAACTTCGTCATCTACCATGATTGTATATTTGTGACCCATGCGAGTTTTTAAATATCCGTAAAGCGTGGTCTGCGTGATATGGGCAGCTCGTTGGTGTATAAATTTTTGCAGGTCTTGTTTTGAGTTAATATTTTTAAAATAACCTGTAATCTTTACTATTGGAAATAAATATTCCCGCATGGCTTTTAGAGTCATTATTGCTTTATTTAAATTCAATTTCACGTTGTATTTTAAAAGTCCTTATTTTACTTAATTTATAGCATTTCAAATTGAGTTTGAGCTCATTTTTTCTCTTTTAATTAAACTCAAAATACGTAAGCTTCCAACAAATAATAATACTTTTTACTTAAAAAGTTAATAAAGGGGGAAAAATGTCAAATAAAGACGCTTATTGGAATAAGACCAAAAACCATATGATAGTTACTTTGGTTCTTTGGTTTTTCTTTTCATTAGTAATCTTCATGTTTGGTTCTGAACTAAACACGATGTCATTTCTTGGGTACCCACTAGCATATTATATGACAGCACAAGGATCACTTCTTGCGTTTGTAGTAATGTTGTTTTGGACTGCTAATAAACAAGAAAAAATCGACGAGGAACATGGCTTCTCAGAAAGAGAGGACGACTAATGTTTAAAGGAGATTTTATAAAAAACCTTCCTAAAATATACGGGACCTACACTGGAGGTTTTGCAGTATTCATCATCTTGATGGCTATTGCGGAACAAGCAGGTGTGTCAGCTAAAAACATCGGAGTGATGTTCGTAGCTTTCACGGTTTTGATTTATGCCTTAATCGGTTATTTATCTAGAACCATACAAGTAGATGCCTACTATGTTGCAGGAAGACAAGTGCCAACCGTATTTAACGGAATGGCAACGGCAGCTGACTGGATGTCAGGTGCTTCTTTTGTAGCCTTAGCGGGTGGAGTTTACTTTGGTGGTTATACATATATGGCCTTCTTAGTAGGTTGGACAGGTGGATATGTGCTTGTTGCAACATTGTTAGCTCCATACCTAAGAAAATTTGGATGTTACACAGTGCCTGATTTTATTGGAACACGATACGGTGGTAATCTCGTAAGAGCTTGCGCAGTATTTGTGCTTTTCATAGCATCATTTACTTACGTAACAGCACAAATTAATGCTACGGGAACAATTGCTTCAAGAGCTCTTGGAATTCCATTTGAACTAGGTGTATGGGTTGGATTAATAAGTATTTTAATCTGTTCAATGCTTGGTGGAATGAGAGCTGTAACTTGGACTCAGGTTGCTCAGTACATTGTATTAATCGTTGCTTATCTACTTCCAGTATTCTGGATTAGTAGTAAAGTAGGTGGAGGAATATTCCCTCACTTAATGTTGGGCGATGAGGTTGCAAGACTTGGTGATCTTGAACAACAATTTGGGCTTGTTAAAAACAGCGCAGCAGATATGAAAGCAGCGGGAGTACCAGGTGGATTGAAATATATCTCTGGATCTCACTCTGGAGTACCTGAAGGCGGAATGGCTGTCTGGAAATACCTATCGCTAGCGATTTGTATGATGGTGGGAACTGCATCGTTACCTCATATCTTAATGAGATACTTTACTACTCCTACTGTTAGAGCAGCAAGAAAATCAGTGGCTTGGTCACTATTCTTTATATTCTTGCTTTACTCTTCAGCGCCTATGTTAGCAACATTGTCTAAATTGTCATTAATGGATCCAAATCTACCGACTGGAATTATCGGAAAATCAATTGCTGATGTTCAATCGTTAGAATGGGTACAAAGATGGTCTGAGGTTAAACAAGTATTCATCGCAGACTTTAATGGTGATGGTGTACTTCAGTTAAACGAATGGTTTATGAGAGGTGACGTTGTAGTGTTAGCTACTCCAGAAGTAGCGGGACTACCGTTTGTAATCTCAGGACTTGTGTTTGCTGGTGGTATGGCCGCTGCTATGTCGACTGCTGATGGTCTTGTACTTGCGATTTCGAACGCTTTATCACATGATATTTACTATAAAATCATTGATCCAAAAGCGGACACTCGTAAGAGACTTTTAGTTGCTCGTGTACTTCTTGTAGTTATTGGAGCTGCTGGTGCTTACATAGCCTCGTTTAGGCTAACAAGTATCTTAGGTTCTGTAGCTTGGGCATTCGACTTTGCAATGTCAGGCTTATTCTTCCCACTTGTACTTGGTGTATGGTGGAAGCGAGCTACTAGAGAAGGTGCGATTGCTGGTATCGTAACGGGAATTGGTTCAGGATTGTTCTACTTATTGTGGGTATATCCTAAATTCTCAAATGCTATCTGGGGTGTAACTAATACTCCAATCTTAGGTATTGATCACTTAAGATTTGGTTTAATCGGTGCACCAATTTGTTTGATTGTAATGGTTGTCGTTAGTTTAATGACTAAAGAGCCAAGTCCGTCTATACAAAAAATGGTAGATGATACAAGAATACCAACGGGTAAACCGATCATTGGTAAGCAATAATAACTAACTATTAAAATTTAAAGGGGCGTTTTTTTCGCCCCTTTTTTTTTAACTAAATCATGATATCTTCTGATTATGATACCAACTTGGATAATTGTTTTAGATTATATTCTTGGGACAATAATGTGGACGCTGATAGGTCGTGCATTCATGAATATTTTTCAACGCGAAGACTCTACTTTTTTCTTTATGAGGGTTTTCGTTAAATATACAAATCCTATTATAAATTTATTTAAATTCATCACACCAAGTTTTTTATTTGGGCCATTTATTGCTTTATACGTTGCTTGGTTTTTTTATTTATTTAGATTTTATGCAATGCCGTATCTTCTAGGATATGATGTCTGGGGTATGCTTGCATTTCCGCTAGAAAGTGATTTTTCTAGACAGTTGTACCAGTTATTCAATTAAGCTTTAATTTTTTTGACAAAGTTTTGGTATAAAATATAAGTAAGGTAATGAATAATATAATTAAAATTTCGCCTTCTATTTTATCTGCTGATTTCAGCAAACTTGGGGCTGAAGTAATTTCCTTGGAAAAAGCTGGAGCAGACTACATACATATTGACGTTATGGATGGACATTTTGTGCCTAATCTAACTATTGGGCCAGAAGTTATAAAAAAATTAAGACCACTTACATCCAAAACATTCGATGTACATTTAATGATATCGCCGGTTGATAATTTTATAAAAGATTTTGCTGATGCTGGAGCTGATATAATTACCTTTCATCCTGAAGCTACTGCAGATATTTCAAATACGATTAAATTAATAAAAAATGAGAATAAAAAAGTTGGTATTTCTTTAAAACCAAAATCAGAAATAGAACTTATCGAAAATGTTTTAAATGATGTAGATCTTGTTCTAATTATGAGCGTGGAGCCCGGCTTTGGAGGTCAGAAATTTATACCAGAAGTTTTAGAAAAAACAAAAAAATTAAAAGAAATCTTAACTAAAAAAAAATTAAATGTGGATATTGAAATTGATGGTGGCATAAATTTTGATAATTGCGCCAAAGTTAAAAGTGCAGGTGCAAATATATTAGTTTCTGGATCCACTATTTTTAAAGAAAATAAGGGTGACCTAAAGAAAAATATAGAAATACTTAGAAATAATTAGTAGATGTTAGGTTTAAAAACTGCCTATTTTTATTTGATAGCTTTTCAGATAACTTTTATTAAATTTCTAAAAAAGATTTATTTTTCATCTAACCGTTACAATAAATCTTTAAAATCTAAAACACCTCAGCAAACACCCTATAATCCTAATCCATTTTTACTCTCGATTATTACATCTTACAGGAAAGAATTATTTAAAGTTAATGAAGTCGATCCAAACTTATTTTGGGTGGAGGGTAAAAAAAAAGATTATGATCAATTACATAAATTTTTTTGGTTAAATCTTATTGACCGCAAAACAGATAATAAAAATATAAAAAAAATAATTTACATTTGGATGTTAAAAAATATTAATTATAATAAACAAACTTGGTCGACTTCTGTCTTAAGTGCACGTATTACTAGTTGGATTTTAAATATTGATATTATTCTTGATAATTCAAATTTTGAATTTAAAAATAACTTTCTCAATAGCATTATCTCTCAATCAAATCATTTAAAAAGAAGTATAAAATTTGAAAAAAACTATTTAAAAAAAATTGAAATCTTTACTGCATTAATATCATCGGGATTAATTTTTAAAGAATGCGAAGACAACTATAATTTAGGTCTAAAAGAACTTGAGTTTTTTGTTAAAGAATTTTTTGATTACAATGGTTTCCCATTATCCAGAAATCCCAATGATTTATTGTTTTCGTCTAAATATTTAATATTTTGTAGAGAATTAATTAAAGATGCTCAGAAATATGTTCCAGAGTTTTTAGAAAATATAATTGAAAAGAATTCGATTTGTTTAAATTTTATTAAATGTCCTGATAATCAATTGCCATTATTTAATGGAGCATCAGAAAATGATCTTGATCAATTAAATGATCATTTAGTAACTGTTAATAAGAAAAATAATAAAGAAAATTTTATAGGAGGATTATTTAAATTAAAACATAAAAATCATTTAGTTTTTTTTGATGTAGGCCAGCCTCCTAAAAAAAGTTTTTCTACATGCTATCAGTCTGGTCCTTTATCATTTGAGTATTATTTGGATGGTATAAAAATTATATCTAACTCTGGCTTTGGTGATAATATTTCTGCAAAAGCTGAATTATTAAGTAGGCTAACCGCCTGCCAAACTACTTTAACTTTAAATGATACTTCCGTGACTAAATTTGAGCGCAATAAATTAATTAATAGAGTTTTTGGAAATTCAATCAAAAATAGTTTTAAAACTTACGACTTAAATCCCCAAAATGAAACAGACAAAATTAGCTGTTCAGCGATACATAATGGTTATGAAAAAAATTTTGGATGTACTCATAAAAGAGAAATATGCCTAGATAAAGAAAATAATTATTTAAAAGGGTGTGATTATATATTTAAAAAAAAGGATGGTATGCCCATAAGATATGTATTTAGATTTCATATGAATCCTGAATTAGAAGTTGTTAAAACTATGAGTGGTAATAGTGCTCTAATTAAAATATCAAAAAATAAATCTTTAATATTTACTATTTATGATGAAATTTTAAATATAGAAAAAAGTATATATTTAGGTAAAAAAAAAATACTAGATAATACTTGTATAACTATTAGTGGTAATTTAGTTAATAAAGACAAATCTTTTAATTGGGAAATAAAAAAGAGTATTTGATAATGAAAAGAAAAATTAAAACTGCACTTATTTCTTTATCTGATAAAGAAAATTTAAAATCTCTCTTAAAAGTTCTTGAAAGATTTAAAATCAAAATTATTAGTTCCGGTGGGACTTATTCCTCTGTAAGAAGACTTGGGTTTAAATGCACAGAATTATCAAAATATACTGGCTTTAAAGAGATGTTAGATGGAAGAGTAAAGACTTTACATCCAAAAATACACGCAGGTATTTTACATGATAGACAAAATATAAAACATCAAAATGAGATGATCAAGCAAAAATTTCCCGCTATTGATTTAATAATAGTTAATTTTTATCCATTTCAGAAAGTTGTTACAGGCACAACTAATGCCAAAAAAATAATTGAAAATATAGATATTGGGGGACCTACTATGGTTAGAGCCGCTGCTAAGAACTTTAATAATGTAACTATTATCACTAATAAGAATGATTATGAGTCTTTGATTGAAGAAATGAATATAAATGAAGGTAACACAACTTTAAAATTTAGGGAGTTAATGTCATCTAAGGCTTTTGGACTCACAGCATATTACGATGCTATGATTGCTAATTGGTTTAATAAAAAATTAAAAATTACATTTCCAGAGAGGAAAACTATCTTTGGAAAAAAATTACATCAACTGAGATACGGTGAAAATCCCCATCAAAAAAGTTCTATTTATGTTAGCGGTTATAATGATCGAGATCTTGGTTTTACACAATTACATGGGAAAGCATTAAGTTATAATAATTATAATGATATGTTTACCTCTTTAGAAGTTTTAAACTCTATTAAAAAAAAACCTGGTACAGTTATTATTAAACATGCGAATCCATGTGGTGTTTCTACAAATAAAGATCCTTTAATTTCATTTAAAAATGCCTTCGCTTCTGATCCAATCAGTGCTTTTGGTGGAGTTGTTGCTTGTAATTTTAATATCACAAAAAAAATTGCTACAGCAATTAATAAAAATTTTTTAGAAGTTATTTTAGCAAAAGGCTTTCATAAAGAAGCATTAATTATACTTCAAAAAAGAAAGGGGTTAAGAATAATTGACATTACAAGATTCAAAATAAAAAATATAACTTCTTTAAAAACTTTTGATGAATCTTTTTTGCTTCAAAGTAAAGATCTAGTAAATTTTGACAAAAAAAAAATTAAGTTTGTTACTAAATTAAAACCAAACAAAATTGAGTTAGATCAAATAGAATTTGCTTTTAATGTCTGCAAATATGTTAAATCTAATGCAATTATTTTATGTAATAATTTTTCTACAATTGGTATAGGAGCTGGCCAGCCTAGCCGTTTAGATAGTTGTAAGATAGCGACACAAAAAGCAAAACGATTTCAAAGTTCTAAAATAAAAAACTCTATAGCTGCTTCAGATGCATTTTTCCCATTTGCTGATGGAATAAAAACTTTAATCAAAGCTGGGGTAAAAATTATTGTACAACCAGGTGGATCAATTAGAGATCAAGAAGTTATCAACGAGGCAAATAAAGCAAAAATTAAAATGGTCTTTACTGGGATAAGACATTTTAATCATTAGTTAAATTTCATCTATTTTTGCCGCAAGAATAAAATCACTTTCGGACAATCCTTTGATTGCGTGGGTAAAAATTTTAACTTTGCAATAACCCCAACCATATGAAATATCGGGATGATGACTTTCTGCCTCAGAGATATTACCTACTTTATTTACAAAAACTTGGCTTTGTTCAAAATTTTTAAACTTAAAATTCTTAATTAAATAGAAGCTTTTGTCTTTGTCGCTTTTTACATCCCATCCATCAACTTTTTTAAGATACTTGTGAATTTCTGTAATGTCATATGGCATGATACTTCCATCACAGGCTACACAATTTTTTTTTGCTAAATCATTCATCTAATCTGGAGCGGGCAAAGGGGTTCGAACCCTCGACCTTCTCGTTGGCAACGAGACGCTCTACCACTGAGCTATGCCCGCAATAAGTGAAGTATAATACACTGTTTGATGGATGGTCAACTGTTATAAAATGCCCCTATCGATAAATATATTTTTTTTATATACTGTTTGTAATGAAAATCTATCCAGAGTTAATTCCGATCTTTCCACTCAATGGAGTTATATATTTTCCGAACACTAACTTGCCATTAAATATTTTTGAACAAAGATATTTAGATTTGGTCAATGATGCCTATAATAAAAATAAATTGATGGGCATGGTTCAGTCTAAAAATGAAAAAGATTCTGTTTATAGAGTTGGTTGCCTTGGGAAAATAAGTGATTATCAAAAAAGTAGTGACGGAAGAATTTTTATTAATTTAACTGGGATTACTAGATTTGAAATTTTAGATGAAAAAGTAAATGACAAATTATACAGAGAGTTTAAAGTTAATTACAAAAGTTTTGAGGAAGATTTAATTAAAAAGCCAGAGAGAATAAACACATTGAATTTAATGGAAAAAGCTAAGATCTTTTTCAAGAGAAGCGGATTATTGCTTAACTGGAGAGAATTTGAAAAATTAGATCAAAATCAAAAAATTAACACATTGGCAATGATTTGTCCGGTGACCAATGAAGAAAAACAAAAAATTCTTGAAACAGTAACATTAAATGAAAAAGTTAGGGTTCTCGAAGATATAATTAGCTTTTACCTACATGCTGTAGATTTTAATAATCAAACGATACAGTAAAAAACTATTATTAGTTAGCTGTCTTATTCATTGAGTCAAAGAAATCAGCGTTATTCTTTGTGTTTTTTAATTTAGAAATTAGAAATTCAATACCATCCATTGTTCCCATTGGACTAATAATTCTTCTTAGAACGTTCATTTTTGACAAGTCATCTTTTTCAAATAATAGTTCTTCTCTTCTAGTTCCTGATCTAGTTACATCTAATGCTGGGTAGATTCTTTTATCAGCCACTTTTCTATCAAGAATTAATTCTGAATTACCTGTGCCTTTAAACTCTTCAAAAATAACTTCATCCATTCTACTTCCTGTGTCGACTAACGCTGTTGATATAATTGTTAGAGAGCCTCCTTCTTCTACATTACGAGCTGCACCAAAAAATCTCTTAGGTCGTTGAAGCGCGTTAGCATCTACACCTCCAGTTAAAACTTTTCCTGAACTTGGTATAACCGCGTTGTATGCTCTTCCTAATCTTGTGATTGAGTCTAATAAAATTACAACATCTTTTTTATGCTCCACTAATCTTTTTGCTTTTTCTATAACCATTTCAGCAACCGCTACGTGCCTAGAGGCAGGTTCGTCAAAAGTCGAAGCAACAACTTCTCCTTTAACAGATCTTTGCATGTCTGTTACTTCTTCTGGTCGTTCATCAATAAGCAAAACCATCAAATAACATTCTGGGTGATTAGCTGTTATAGATTGCGCTATGTTTTGAAGTATTATTGTTTTTCCAGCTCTAGGCGGAGATACTATCAGAGATCTCTGTCCCTTACCTATTGGACTAACCAAATCAATTAATCGAGAAGTGTTGTCAGGTTTTTTTTCAATTTTTGTTGTTTCAACTTCTAACTTAATTCTTTCATCTGGATATAATGGGGTTAAATTATCAAATGCAATTTTATTTTTCCCTTTTTCTGGATCATCAAAGTTAATTTTATTTACTTTTAAAAGTGCAAAATATCTTTCTGCATCTTTAGGACCTCTAATTTCACCTTCAACCGAGTCTCCTGTTCTAATACCAAATCGTCTTATTTGACTTGGGCTTACATAAATATCATCGGGGCCAGGCAAATAATTTGATTCTATTGCTCTTAAAAAACCAAATCCATCTTGTAGCACCTCTAAAACACCTATTGCTGTTATTTGCTCATTTTTTTCAGCTAATTTTTTTAGTATTGCGAAAAGGATTTCTTGCTTTCTCATTGTGCTAGGATTTTCTATTCCAAGCTTTTCAGCTTCTGTAATGAGTTCTGCTGGGTTTTTTTTCTTTAGTTCTTCTAAATTCATGGGATTGTAATTGATTAAAGGAAAGTATCAAAAATATATGTCTTTTTAAGAAAAATTCAACCTAAATTATGTCGGTTTGAATATAACTACAAATACCACTGTAATCAGTATAATCGTTGGTATTTCATTATATATTCGAAAAAATTTAGATGTTTTTTGATTTTTATCATCTTTAAAATCATTTAAAAATTTTCCAAGTGTGAAATGATAATATGTTAAAATCAAGATTAAGATAATTTTTATTTGCATCCATAGTTCTGCAAAAATTAAGATCCCAAGATTGCTTACTAACAAAATACCAAACAACCAAGACAGGAGCATCGCTGGCATCATAATATAATTATATAATTTTCTTTCCATAATTTTAAAGACTTGTTTTTGAGACTCGTGGCTAGCTTCAGAATGATAAACAAAAATACGAGGTAAGTATAAAAGTCCTGCCATCCAAGATATTACAGCAATTAAATGAAGTGATTTAAAAAGAAGATATAAGTTCATTTTTACAAAAATTTTTTTACTAATTGTTCGAATAATAATACATGATCTGAACTGTCGTTTAAACACGGTATCAGATCAAATTTTTCTCCACCGTTATTTAAAAAACTTTCTCTGCCTTGAATATCGATTTCTTCTAAAGTTTCTACGCAATCAGATGCAAACCCGGGACAAATTAAAAGTATTTTTTTTATTCCCTTGCCTGGTAAACTTTCAAGAGTTTTATCGGTATATGGTTTTAACCATTCTTGAGGACCAAAACGAGATTGAAAAGTAGTTTCTATTTCAATTTTAGAAAATTTTTCTTTAATTAACCTCGTCGTTTTGTGGCAATAACATTGGTAAGGATCACCTTTATCGAAATATTTTTTTGGTATACCGTGATAAGAAGAAATAATCAGATCCGGTTCCCAATCAATTTTTTGTATTTTCTTTTCAATGCTTTTTACAAGAGCGTTTATATAAAGAGGTTCACTCTCATAATGAGAAATAATTTGTAAACTTGGTTGCCATCTCATTTGCATTAACGTTCGATATACCTCGTCACAAACTGTAGCAGTAGTAGCTGCAGCATATTGAGGGTATAGAGGAAAAATTATTATATTTTCACAACCTTCATCTTTAAGTTTATTAAGTTTTGTCTTAATACTGGGATTTCCGTACCGCATTGCATAATCTACTAAAACATTTTCACTACCTATTTTTTGTTTTAATTTTTCAGCTTGATTTCTAGTAAAATAACGTAAAGGAGACTCATTTGTTTCCTTTATCCAAATTTTTTTATACGCATGAGCTGTCTTAGAAGGTCTAAAGGTTAGAATGAATAAATTTAAAATTATTTGCCAAAGTATTGGATTAACTTCGATGACCCTTTTATCTGAAAGAAACTCCTTTAGATATTTTCTTATATCTAGCCAACTAGTTGAGTCTGGCGTTCCAAGATTGACCAATAGAACTCCTGTTTTACCAAATTTTATTTCTGGGTGATCTTTAATCATTTATTATATTGTCCAATGTATTTGATAATCTCCTTAATTGGCAAACCCATAATTGAGTTCTGCTCACCTTTTATATATTCAAATAGTTCTAATCCACCAGCTTCTATTTGGTAAACGCCATAAGCAAGTAAAATTTTTGTCTCAATTTTAGCCAAATATTCAGTAAGTTGAGCATCATCTAAATTTTTCATTTTTAACTCGGATGAATCTGAATGATTCCAGATCATCGATCCATTTTTAGAAATACAAACAGAGCTTATAAGATAATGTTTAGAATTATTTAACTTTTTTAAAATTTCAAGAGCTTCATTTCTTGAGTTTGGTTTGTTAATTAATTCATTATTTAAAGAGATGACACTATCAGCGCCAAGTACTAAACGATCAGGATTTTTATTACTTACTTGTATTGATTTAATTTCAGCAAGATTTTTTGAAATTTCTAAAGGATTTGCTCCTTCTGCTATAAGTGAATTTTTTATTTCATCTTCGTCTACATTAGAAATTACAACTTCATTTTCAATTTGATATTTTTCAAGAATTGTTTTTCTAACTCCACTTTTAGATGCTAATATAATTTTCATCTATTTTTTCTAATTTCAATAATTTTTAAAATTGAGGCAGCCGTTTCTTCTACAGACCTTCTTGTTACATCAATAATTGGCCAGCAATTTTTCTTAAAAAGTTTCTTAGATCTTTCAACTTCATCTTTTATAAAATTTAGGTCTGTATACTCTTTTAAGGTATTATCTTTCATAATTGCTACTCTATTACGTCTTATGTCGGCTAATCGTTCAGCGTCTGCAACCAAACCTATTATGCATGCTTTTTGGTTTTCTTCTAATCCGCTTGGAATTTTTTGTTGTAATACTAGTGGGATATTGACAGTTTTATATCCACGATTAGCAAGATATATAGATGTAGGTGTTTTACTAGTTCTACTTACTCCCAATAAAATAACATCAGCATTATTTATATCGTCTACTTTTCTTCCATCGTCGTGGGCCATTGTAAATTGTATTGCTTCTATTCTTTTATAATATTCATCGTCAAGAACGTGCTGAGCGCTTGGCTTGTGGATTGCTTTTTGATTAAGTAATTTAGAGAAACTTAAAATTAAATTTCCTAATATCCCAAAACAAGGTACGCTGTTCTCTTGGCTTTTAAGAGATATATATTTAGCTAATTTAGTTTCAACAATAGTGTACAATATTAGGCTGTTTTCTATGTGATTACATTCTTTTATAATCTTATCTATTTGTTGTTCTGTTCTAACAAATGCAAATTCTTTTTTCTCATACTCAAAATTTGCAAATTGAGATTTAAGAGACAAAAAAATTCTGTCTAACGTTTCACCTGTAGAGTCCGACACAAGATATACATTGTATTTTTCGTTCATAAGATTGTTGATAAGAATTTAATAAAATAATGTTTTACATTTTTAATCATTTTTTTAAAAAATAGCTCACAATGATTAACATAAGTTTAACAATTTATTCTATGTTGATAATATTATTTTATAGATGTTTATAAAATGAATAAAGCATTGAAATCACGTGGAATATAAAGGAGTTATTAGTTTCTCAATGTATAAAAAGTGTATAAATAGTTATATAACTAATTAACAGGACCTATTACAAAAACTACGCTTATAAACTTTTATTATTTAATGAGTAATCTTAAAAAAATTCTAGTAAATAAAAAGAATTGTAAATCTGTATGGTTCATGAGACAAGCAGGTAGATATCTACCAGAATTTCGAGAAATTAGAAGATTAAATCCAAATTTTATTGAGTTGTGTTTAAATAGCCAATTAAGCTCTCAAATTACACTACAGCCGATAGAAAGATTTAATATGGACTCGGCAATTATATTTTCTGATATACTTATGGTGCCATTTGCCTTAGGTCAAAAAGTAGAATTCATTAAAAATCAAGGACCTATTTTAAGTAAATTTAATTTAAAACAATTTCTTGATAATGATAAAATATCATTCTCACAAAAATTACATCCAATTTATAAAGCGATAGAAATTACAAGAAAAAAATTAGACAAAAAAAAATCTTTAATATCTTTTGTTGGAGCACCATGGACTTTGCTAATTTACATGTTAAGCCTTAAACATAATAAAAATGAGATAAACTATAACAAAATAAAATCAAACAAGTTTGAAGCAAATTTAATACTGGATAAATTAAATGAATATTTGTGTACACATATTGAAAATCAGATTAATGCTGGTGCTGATGTTGTTCAAATTTTCGATTCTTGGGCTGGATTACTACCCGTAGAAGATTTACCTAATTTTTGTTATATTCCAAATTTAAAAATCGTTGAATTTTGTAAAAAAAATAAAATACCTGTTATTTGTTTCCCTAAGGGTCTCAAAGATAGTTACAGAGAATTTAATAATATTGTTAAGCCTGATGCCTTAAGTTTAGATTATGAAATAAATCCTGCGTGGGCAAAAAAAAATTTAAAAAATGTTATCTTACAAGGCGGTTTAGATCCAAAAATTCTATTTAAACCAGATCAAGAAATTAAAGATAATGCTACCAAATATTTAAATATTTTTAAAGATACGCCATATATTTTTAATTTAGGGCACGGCTTGCTCCCTGAGACAGATCCTAGTAAAGTTCATGGTCTTATAAAGTTTTATAGAGAATATAAATAATGAAAAAGATGTTTGGTATAATTGGAAATCCTCTTAAGCACACCTTGTCTCCTTTGTTGCATAATTATTGGTTTCAAAAGTACAAAGTGGATGCCTTTTACTCTGTGATGGATGTGGAGGAGAAAGATCTAGGCAACGTTGTTAACAAAATTAAAGATAAATCTTTAAACGGAATTAATGTAACACTACCTTATAAACAAAAAATTATAAATCATGTCGATCAAATTGTTAATGACGCTAAATCAACTGGTTCTGTAAACACACTTTTCTTGAACGAAAACTCTGTAGTAATTGGTGAAAATACAGATGTTTTTGGATTACAAGCAGCTTATTTAAAGGAGCTAGATGGTGGAATAAATAAAAAGGCATTAATAATAGGAGCAGGAGGTGTATCACCGTCTGTAATATTATCGTTACAAAAATCTGGTGTTAGATATATTTCAATGACAAATAGAACAAAAGAAAAATGCTTGTTCCTTAAAAAAAATTTTAAATTCTTAAACATATTACCCTGGCACAACCTACAATCAGAAATAGGTAACCACGATATAATTATCAACGCTACCAGCCTAGGTTTAAGAGGAGGACAGGATTTTGATTTTGATTTTAGCAAGTGCAAAGACGATTCAACTTATATAGATATAATTTATAACCCCCTAAAAACTAAGACTTTTAAATTTTTAGAGAATAAAGGGATAAAAGTCTTTAACGGGCTCGACATGTTTATCTACCAAGGCCAAAAATCATTCTACTTATGGAGCAAGATTAATCCCGAAATAGATGATGATTTGGTTAATCTACTGCTTTCTAAACTTAAATGATAAAAATTGGTATTACAGGTTCAATAGCCTCAGGCAAAACTACAGCCAGCAAAATCTTATCTCATAAAAGAGGCCCTTTATTTAGTGCCGACAAAGTAGTTAAAAAATTTTACAGTAATGAGAACTTTATTAAATTGTTAATTCGTGAGTTCAATTTTAAAAGAAAATCTAACTTAAGAAAACTACTTAAAGACAGAATTTTAAAAGATAAAAAAAATATTAAAAGACTGGAAAAAATAATTCATCCAATGGTCAGAAGAGAAATGAAAAAATTTTCCAATCGACACAAGAAAAAAAATAAAACATTTTATGAAATACCACTTCTTATTGAAAATAAATTGATGAAATTTTTTAATGTAATAATTCTTATTAAAGCAAAAAAAAAGACGAGACTTAGAAGATTTCAAGTAAAAGGAGGGAGTAAAAAACTATTTGCTTTTTTAAACAACAAACAACTTTCAGAACAAAAAAAAACAAAATTTTCTAATCATGTGGTTGTTAATGAAAAAAACTTAGCCATTTTAAAAAAAAACCTATTAAGTATAATAAACTTATATGTATGAAATATTTTTAGACACAGAAACAACGGGTCTCTCTTTTGGAGACGGACATAAAATTGTTGAAATAGCATGTATTGAAACTAAGGATTTAATACCAACTGGTAATGTTTTTCATAAATTAATAAATCCCCAAAGAGATGTGCCAGCCGCTGCTTTTAGAATACATGGATTTTCTGAAGATTTTTTAAAAAATAAAGAAACCTTTGAAGAAATAGCAGATGAATTTATTAATTTTACTAATGAGAAAAAAATTATTATTCATAATGCTAATTTTGATTTAGGGTTTCTTGATGGAGAGCTTAATTCAATCAAAAAAGATAAACTTCAAAAGAAACTAGTTATAGATTCACTAGAAGTTGCAAGAAATAAATTTCCTGGTACATCAAATTCCTTGGACGCACTATGTCGTAGATTTAATATAGATTTATCGAGAAGAGCCAAACATAACGCTTTGCTTGATTGTGAATTACTGAGAGAGGTTTATATAAATTTAGTAGATGTAAAAGAACCTAAGCTCAATCTTTTAAGTAGTAATACAGGCAAAAATCTTTCCGTGGTTAAAGATTATAATAAAAAAATAATAAAAATTTCAGAAACCGATGTTAAAAAGCATAAAGCCTTTTTAAAAAATGGGCTAAAGAAAAATTTTTATTGAAGCTTTCTAAGTTTATATAGTTTTTCAAAATCAACGGATTCATTAATTTTTATATCTTTAAATCCAGAATTTTCAAATAAAAATAAAAATATTTGCCTTAGGTTAGAATAAATTTTTGTTGGAACTTCCACTAGTATTATTTTTTCCATTTTTTCTTTATTCATTTTGTCATTGTTTAATTCCACAATAGTAGAGTAGACAATTTTAGTTTCGATTTTTTCAAAATCTTCTTTAACGGGATTTAAAGAGAGAGTTGTAAAAACTTCTATAATATTTTGTTTTACTTGTGAGCTCTTTATATCTACTTTAATTTTATAGTTAGAGATATTCTGGGATAGCAAAAAAAATGTTCCTGGATTAGGAATTTTAAAACTTAGTTCGTTAATGTATTTACCTATAATTTTATAGTTCATCTTTTTTTTCATCAACAATCTCTCCGTCTATAGCGTCGTGTTTATTTTTTATATTAACTTCACTTTTGTTTTTTAACGCAACGCGGAACATGATCTTTCTTGTAAAAGGTATTAAAAGAAAAAACCCCATAAAATCTGTGATAAAACCTGGAATAATTAATAACAGAGCTGCTATTGCAATTGAGGCACCAGATAATAACTCATAAATAGGTAATTTATTTTGGTATAAGTTCGTCATCCCTGATCTTAAAGTCTTAATTCCTTGTATTTTTGCAAAATAAACTCCAATTATTGCTGTAAGAAAAATCATGGCAATTACATTAAGAGCCCCAACATTACTACCTATCTTTATCATTAAAAATATTTCTAGTACTGGCAGGCCAATAAAAATTAAAAAAAATGAGTTCATTTGTCTAATACAAAAATATATGATTAATGTATAATTATCAAATTATGAATAACAGTTTTGGTTACATAGATATTATTTTATTAGGAATGATCGCAGGATTTATAATTTTGCGACTTAGAAGCATTTTAGGAAGAAAAACAGGTCATGAGACTAAAGTTTACCCAAACTTTGCTGAAAGAAAGTTTGGTATTTCAAAAAATGATATTAAGCCTGTAAAACAAAACCATGAGACTTTGGAAGGAAAAGATAAAAAAGAATTTTTATTAGGAGCGGAGATAGCTTATGAAACTATACTTACATCTTTTTCCGGAGGCGATATTAAAAAATTAAAAGGCCTTCTTACACCTGCAATGAACAATAACTTTTCCGGTGCAATCGAAGAAAGAAATAATAAAAAAATTAAATCAGATTTTACATTTATAGGTTTCAAAAAATCATCGGTTGAAAAATATGAGAAAGTTAAAGATGATTTATTTGCCACAGTAAAATTTGTTGCTGAAGTTATTTCTGTAAAAAAAGATAAACACGATACAATTATCGAAGGTAACCCCGACAAAATTAAATTTGTTACAGATGTTTGGAAATTTACAAGAAATATTAACAAAAAAAGCCCTAACTGGTATTTAGCTGAAATTATAAGTCAGTGACAAAGAAAAAAGATCTCTCAGAAGAAGATAAAAAATTATGGGAAGAATACACTAAGAGCCCCACAGACATTTACGACAAAGAAAAAAAAAATATAATTAATAGTTCAAGAAAAAAAAGATTCAAATTTGACTTGCACGGTTTTACTTTGGATGATGCAAATCAAAAAGTTTATGAAATAATACTTTTATGCGTAAAAAAGGGTTATGCAGAAATACTTTTAATTACTGGAAAAGGTTTACATTCATCATCAGATAATGAAATATTTGTTTCAAAAAAATTTAGTAAGTTAAAATATTCCGTACCTGAATTCATTAATAATAATAAAGATCTCAACAATTATATTCTTTCAATTACAGATGCTACTAAACAAGATGGTGGGACAGGAGCGTTTCTAATCAAATTAAAGAATTTATAAAATAAATTTAGATAAATCAGTGTCTTTAACTAGATTACCTAAATTATCTTTTACATATTTTTCATCAATTATGATTGTTTCACCAGATCTATCAGTAGCATTAAAACTTATATCGTCTAAAACTTTTTCTATAATTGTGTGAAGTCTTCTTGCTCCTATATTTTCTACAGATGAATTAACTTCCGCAGAAATTTTTGCAAGTGTATCAATTCCATCATTTGTAAATTCTAAATTTACATTCTCTGTTTTTAACAATTCTTTATACTGCTTTATTAAGCTGTTATCTGGCTCTTTAAGTATTCTAATAAAATCTTCTTCTTTAAGTGCATTTAGTTCTACTCTTATTGGTAATCTTCCTTGAAGCTCTGGTAATAAATCCGATGGTTTTGCCAGTTGAAATGCTCCGGAAGCTATAAATAGTATGTGATCAGTTTTAATAGGACCATGCTTTGTACTGACTGTTGTTCCCTCAATAAGTGGTAATAAATCTCTTTGAACACCTTCTCTTGAAACATCACCACCCACTCTGTCACTCCTGGCTGAAACTTTATCTATTTCATCCAAAAACACTATTCCATTTTCTTCAGTAGCTTTTTTTGCTTCTTTAATAATTTTGTCTTCCTCGATCATCTTGTCCGATTCTTGTGCTATTAGTATGTCATGTGATTCTTTTACGGTCATTTTTTTCTTTTTACCTTTTTTATCCATCGTTTTTCCTAAAATATCACCCAGATTTACCATTCCAACATTTCCACCTGGCATACCGGGTATCTCAAAGCTTTGCATAGCGCTTGAAGTATTACTTACTTCTATTTCAATCTCATTATTATCGAGATCTCCGCTTCGCAATCTTTTCCTAAAGCTTTCTCTTGTAGCAACTGATGCTTTATTTCCAACTAATGAATCTAAAACTTTTTCCTCTGCTTTTTGTTCTGCTATTGCCTTTACTTCTTTTCTTCTTCTTTCTCTTTCCATGGCAATGGCGATCTCTATTAAATCTCTAATAATTTGTTCTACATCTCTGCCCACATAACCGACCTCTGTGAACCTTGTTGCTTCAACTTTAATAAAAGGAGCTTCTGCTAACTTTGACAATCTTCTTGAAATTTCAGTTTTACCAACTCCTGTGGGGCCAATCATAAGTATATTCTTTGGAAGTACTTCATCTCTCATCTCATCGGATAAAGCCTGTCTTCTCCACCTGTTTCTCAAAGCAACGGCAACTGCTTTTTTAGCCTCCTTTTGTCCAATTACGTATCTATCTAATTCAGAAACAATTTCTCTTGGGGACAAAGCACTCACTTTTGAACTGTCTTTTGTTTTATTTTTTACAATATTTAAATTTGTTATTTTATCTGTTTTAGCCATTTTAAACTTTCTCTACTGTAACGTTATTATTTGTAAACACACAAATTTCCGAGGCTACTTTGATAGATTTTCTAGCTATATCTTCTGCTTTCATATCAGTTTCCATCAATACTTTTGCTGCTGCTAATGCAAAATTTCCACCTGAACCAATTCCAATAATACCATCTTCAGGTTCTAAAACGTCTCCGGTACCCGAAATAATAAAGCTGTGTGTTTTATCCGCAACTGCCATTAGTGCTTCTAATCTTCTTAAAAATTTATCACTTCTCCAATCTTTAGCTAATTCAACCGCAGCTCTTTGTAGATTACCTGCGTGTTTTTCTAGTTTCGCTTCCAGTCTTTCAAACAAAGTAAGAGCATCTGCTGTTGATCCTGCAAAACCAGCTATTACCCCCCTACTTTCAATTTTTCGAACTTTCTTTGCTTTGCTTTTTAAAACTGTATTACCAAGGCTTACCTGACCATCACCAGCGACAACAGTTTCTCCATTTTTTCTGAGTAAAATTATTGTTGTGCCATGCCATTTTTCAGCTGTATTCATAACGTTATATGTGGAGATTAATTCCATTACTTCAATAGTAGAATCTGATTTATTGATAAAATGTTTAATTGTATATATATCAATAAATAATTCTCACTTGATTATGAAAAGAAAAGCAAAAATATCTAGAAAAACTAAAGAAACTAGCATTTTAGTTTCTGTAAATTTGGATGGAAAAGGAAAATACAAAATTCAAACAGGAATTGGTTTTTTAGATCACATGCTAGAGCAGTTATCCAAGCATTCTTTGATAGATTTAGAAGTTAAAGCAAAAGGTGATACTCATATAGATCTTCACCACACCACAGAAGATACAGGTATAGCTATAGGCGAGGCAATTAAAAAGGCCGCTGGAAATCGAAAAGGAATAAAAAGATATGCATCTACAATGATACCAATGGATGAAACTTTAAGCAGAGTTTCATTAGATGTGTCTAATCGACCTTATCTTATATGGAAAGTTAATTTAAAAGTAGAAAAATTAGGCGAAATGGATACAGAACTTTTTAAAGAATGGTTTCAAGCTTTTTCACAGTCTGCGGGAGTTACTTTACATGTAGAAAATATATATGGTGAAAATAGTCACCATAAAATTGAATCTTGCTATAAGGGTTTAGCAAGATCTTTAAAAGATGCACTGACCATTGATAATAGAATAAAAAATTCAGTTCCATCTACTAAAGGTAAACTTTAAATAAAAATGTTACTTACAGTCGTTGATTATGGAGTAGGAAATTTAAGGTCCATTGCAAAATCTATTGAAAAAGCAAACTCAGATAACAACTTAAACTACTCAGTTAAAGTTAGCTCAGATATTAGCGATATAAATAAATCTGATAAAATAGTTTTGCCAGGACAAGGTTCTTTCAAAGCCTGTAAAAATGGAATTAACAATATTAAAGGATTACAAGATGAGCTGAACAAGAATGTTTTAATTAAGAAAAAACCTGTTTATGGAATATGTGCTGGTATGCAATTATTTTCAACTAGAGGGTACGAAGATGAAGTAACAGATGGGTTAAACTGGATACCAGGTGAAGTAATCAAATTAGATTTAGGCTTGTTTAATCTTAAAATTCCTCACATGGGATGGAATGAGCTAAAAACAAAAAATACTTCCAAAGTTTTTAAAGACATTAGCAATAAAAATCATGCTTATTTTATTCATAGTTATGAATTTATTCCTAAAGATAAAAAAGTTATTTCTTTGACTTCTAATTATGGAAAAGATGTTATGGCTGCAGTTTCATTAGATAATATATTTGGATCACAATTTCATCCAGAAAAAAGTCAAAGCACTGGAATAAAAATTTTAACTAATTTTTTGAATTTATAAATATTATGATTATAGAAATTAAAATAATATGAAAATATTTCCAGCTATAGATATCAAGGACAAAAAATGTGTTAGATTAATCAAGGGAGACTTTGCCAACAAAACTGAATATAAAACCTCACCAGTTGATCAAGCTGGAAAATATAAGGATCATGGCTTTAAAAACTTACACATTGTTGATTTAGATGGTGCTCTAACCGGAGATACAGTCAACTTAGAAATAATTAAAGAAATAGTATCCAAATATGATTTAAAAATAGAAATAGGTGGAGGTGTGCGATCATTAGAGAGCATCAAGAAATATGTGGATATAGGTGTGGAAAAAGTAATATTAGGAAGCGCCGCTATTAAGAATAAGGAATTTTTAAAAGAGGCCTGCACTAAATTTAAAAATAAAATTGCTCTAGGTTTAGATGCAAAAAAAGAGAAGCTTTCTGTATCTGGGTGGAAAGAAGACTTAAATATTAAGACTTTAGATTTTTTAGAAGATGTAAAAGATCATGGAGCAAGCAGACTAATTTATACAGATATTAATAGGGACGGAACTAAAGAGAGTCCGAATTTTAAAGAAACTGCTATAGTTGCCGATGTATCTAGTTGCCCTGTAATTATTTCTGGAGGTGTTTCTTCAATAGACGATATTAAAAATGCAAAAGAATTAAATAATAAAAATATTGAAGGTATAATTGTCGGCAAAGCATTATACGATGGTGATATAAAATTAGCAGAACTTGCAAAGGAATTAGATGCTTAAAAATAGAATAATACCCTGTCTAGATGTAAAGAATGGCAGAGTAGTTAAAGGTATAAATTTTGTAGACTTGAAAGATGCAGGCGATCCTGTTGAACAAGCAAGTATTTATGACAAAGGTGGAGCAGATGAAATATGTTTTTTGGACATCACTGCAAGTAATGAAAATAGAAATACAATCATAGACGTAGTTAGCAAAACAGCCGAGAAATGTTTTGTCCCTTTAACAGTAGGAGGGGGAATTAGAACAATAGAAAATATAAGAGAATTATTATTAGCGGGGGCTGATAAAGTTTCTATTAACACTGCTGCTGTAAAAGATATTAATTTTGTTAAAGAAGCTTCAAAAAAGTTTGGAACCCAGTGTATGGTGGTTGCCGTTGACGCTAAGAAAACTTCCGAAGGTAAATGGGAGATATTCACCCATGGCGGAAGGGAAAATACTGGAATTGATGCAATTAAATTTTCTAAACAAGTTGCGGAAAATGGTGCTGGAGAAATTTTATTAACCTCAATGGATAAAGACGGAACTAAATCTGGATATGATTTAGATTTACTAAATAAAATAACCAGTTCTGTAAGCATTCCTGTAATAGCTTCAGGTGGAGCTGGTAAATTAGAGCATTTATATGATGCGATAAAAACAGGTGGAGCTAGCGCAGTTTTAGCAGCTTCTATTTTTCATTACGGTGAATTTACTATTAAGGACACAAAAGAATATTTAAAATCTAAAAATGTTCCGATAAGATTATAATATGTTAGAAAATTTAGAGCAATTAATTAAAATAATTAGAGAAAGAAAAAATTCTTCTCCAGATAAATCGTATACGAATAAACTACTTAACGATAAAAATCTTAATGTTGCTAAAGTTAAGGAAGAGGTAGGAGAACTAATCGCATCTGTTGAACAAAATTCAAATACAATACATGAGGCTACAGATGTTATTTATCATTTAATGGTTTATTTAGAAGCTAACAATATAAAGATCGAAGATGTAATGAGCGAACTTAAGAAGAGGCAAAAATGAGTTATAATAAAAATAATATTTTCGCTAAGATTCTTAGAGGAGAAATACCTTGTAAAAAAGTTTATGAGAACGATCATGTATTAGCATTTCATGATGCTAATCCTCAAAAAAAAAAACATGTTTTGGTGATTCCGAAAGGTGAATATATGGACTTAGATGATTTTAATAGCAAAGCCTCTGACAAAGAAATTATTGAATTATATAAAGCAATTACACACGTTTCAAGTTTACTTGCAGCAAAAGATAAAGGATATCGAGCACTAACAAATATTGGAAGCGATGGAGGTCAAGAAGTTCCTCACTTACACTTCCATATTTTTGCTGGTGAAAAAATTGGTAAAATGGTGAGCTAATGATTTCTAAAGTAAAAAGATATTTTTTAGAAATAAAAGATTTTGTTAAGTTAATTGATTTGAATTTACCTGAGAATTACCAAATAATTTTAGATGATAAAAAAGATTTTCAAATTAATAAATTTTTTTACAAACAAATCGGCATAGATCATTATTGGAGAGACAGATTACTTTGGTCAGATAAAGAGTGGTTAAATTACGTAGCAAACAAAAATCTTGAAACTCATATTCTTAAGAAAAAAGATGACTTAATTGGTTATTACGAACAAGAATACCACCCCAACTCAAAAGAAGTTGAGCTTATTAATATGGGAATTTTAAAAAAGTTTAGAGGATTAAAACTTGGATCAACTCTTTTAAATCATGCCATAGCAAGTGCTTCAAGAAAAAACCCAAGTAGAATGTGGGTTCACACCTGTAGCTTAGACCATAAAAATGCTTTGCTTAATTATAAATCAAAAGGTTTTGAAGTATTTAAAGAAGAAATAATAAATTTTGTTGCCTAATTAATTTTTGGAATTTTAAATGTCCCTTTTTTATAAGCATCATTTTTGGCTACAATGTTAAGAGTAAAATTTATATTGTTATTATATTGATCGATAAT